>CAZCUC010000001.1:0-2336 GCA_964502225.1 uncultured Pseudomonadales bacterium
AACGGTTTTGTACCAGCAAAATACTGTTTGTTCTATTTACCGAATGATACCCGAAAACACACCTATGGGACTAAATTGAAAGCAAAAAAATAAAGGAGATTATTCAGCGGTGACGACGAAAATGGAGCCAGTGGCGGTCGCGGAGACTGTGTCGCCTGTTAACTTAGTTACAAGTTTCTTCCAGGCAGTGCCGGAGTATTCATAGATGGTCGGGTTGACGTGCTCGCCAGCAGGGAGCTTGATCTCGACCTGTGATGAACCTTTGATCTCGGTCTGGGCAAAGTAACCGTATGGGCCCGCCACCAGCTTTGCAGGTTCGGCGGGTAGACCTGCTTTCTCGTAACCAAAGGTCTTCATGGTGATAACCACGGCATCTTTTTTGAGGGCAGTTTTCCCTAGTGTGACATGGAATTTGGCATCGGTTGAGCT
Organism: uncultured Pseudomonadales bacterium; assembly: GCA_964502225.1. Taxonomy (GTDB): domain Bacteria; phylum Patescibacteriota; class Microgenomatia; order UBA1400; family UBA12108; genus CAJAUT01. The sequence goes on from CAZCUC010000001.1 coordinate 430, forward strand.
GATCACGGGATCGGTTGGATCAAAGTGGAGATAGTTCCAGCTTTCCTTAAGTCGTGTCTCACCAGCCTCGCCGTTTGCGAGTCTAGGCGGGCCGTAGGTCACGGTAATTGAACCACCAGTTACTCCCTCGTGGTACGTAATCTTGCCACCACCTGATTTACTGCCCAAAAGAATAGATTTCACAATCGGCTGTTTTTCGCTGGAGAGAAAAATACTGCCCAAAGCTCCCTCTTGCTTGCCGCTCGCGTTATAGATCATTTCATATTCCAGTTCACCTTCTGTCGGTGCCTGGGACAATGAAATATCTAAACTGCGCCCAGTAGAGTCCGGGCGAAGCGTAATGACAGGTCGCTCGGCGAGAGGGATAGTGTTGATGGGGAGATCGATTTGGGTGTTATCTTCGACGACCGTGGGACCAGCGTTACGCTTGTTAATGACCATCACGATACCCACAATCACGACGAGCGCGATTCCAACTACAGCAACAAGAGCTTTTTTGTTCATATTTATCTAATATACCATTAAGGTCAGACCTTGAGGGCAGTAGCAATATATGTTTGCAGATCTTTGATGGCGACACGCTCTTGTTTGGTAGTATCGCGATCACGCACAGTTACGGTAGAGTCCTCGAGTGTCTGGTGGTCAATTGTGACACAAAACGGCGTACCCATTTCGTCCTGATAAAAATAGCGTTTACCGATATTGCCCCGGTCATCCCAAGCAGTGCGGAAAGTCTTTTTGAGTCCGTCATAAACCTCTTTGGCTTTGCCTACTAGCTCCTCTTTGTTGCGTAGGAGCGGGAAAACTGCCACTGAGTAGGGCGCGAGGTTGGGGGCGAGCTTGAGGACAATGCGATGATTTTCCTCGTCGTTCCAGTAGGCATCGCAGAGCACCATGAGTACGAGACGGTCAATACCGACTGCGGGTTCGATCACATGGGGGACAAACTTTTTCAGAGTGAAGGGGTCGGTGTACGAGAGGTCTTTGCCGCTGTGTTTGATGTGCTGGTCGAGATCGTAGGTAGAGCGATAAGCTAGTCCCCAGAGTTCTTTAAAACCACCAAAAGGATAGTTATACTCGAGATCGACAGTGCGCTTGCTATAGAAACTTCGCTCCTGATCGTCGTGCTCGCGCACACGCAGATTCTCGGCTTTGATACCGAGCGTGTTTTTGACAAAATTCTGCATCGAGTCGAGCCAGGAATTAAATATTTCTTCCCATTGCTCGGTCTCGGGATTAAAGAAATACTCGATCTCGCCCTGTTCGAACTCGACGGTGCGGAAAGTGGCCTGACCTTTGGTAATTTCGTTGCGGAAACTCTTGCCCAACTGCCCTACTCCAAAAGGCAATTTGACACGGGTGGAGTCCAAGATGTTTTTGAAGTTGATGAATATCCCTTGGGCTGTCTCACCGCGCAGGTAGGCAAGATCGGCAGTCGCGGCCAGGATCCCGAGGTGAACTGGGAATAACAAGTTAAAGGTGCGCGCCTCGGTTAGATCTAGTCCCCCGCAGGTGGGACACGGGATTTTGTTGTCTTTGACGATGGCCGTCAACTCTTCCATTGACTTACCTTCGACCTTCAAGGAGTCTCCTCGTAGGGTCATAAAGTCCTCGATCAAGTGATCGGCGCGGGTACGGGCGTGACAAGTCTTGCAGTCGACCATGGCATCGGCAAAGCTGGCGACGTGGCCAGAGGCCTCCCATACTTTGGAGCTGGAGATCACGGAGCTGTCTAGCCCGATCATATCCTCTCTATCGGTGACAAAAGTCTTCCACCAGAGATCTTTAATTTTTTTCTTTAATTCGGCACCGAGGGGACCATAGTCCCAAGTGTTGGCAAGACCGCCGTAGATGTCGCTCCCAGGGAAGAGAAATCCGCGGCGCTTGGCTAAACTGATGATATCGGC
>CAZCUC010000001.1:2436-19920 GCA_964502225.1 uncultured Pseudomonadales bacterium
TATCTCTTGGTCGGAGTTGAGGATCTGGGTTTTGGGTTTGCCAGAACCGAGCGTGAAGGTATGTTTAATATCTTTGGTACCTGGCTGTTTTTGGATCAAGAGTTTGTAGTCATTACCCTGGACAGTTCCAGCGGGGACAGTGTATTCGACCTCGAGCTTTTTCACCGATTGGGGGGAGAGCGTAAAGAAACCATCAAAGACTGTTTTACCAAATTCTTCGGAGGTGATCATGTCGAGCTCATACCCTTTGGCGCTCTTGAGAACTGAGCCTTTGGGGACGTAAATCCTCTGCCAGTCGCGCAAAATGCCATTAAGACAAAGGAGTCCGGCTTCGAGGTTGCAGTTGTCTCCTTTGCGCGGATTTTTGTAGGTTAATATGAGCTTTTTGGTGAGGGAGCCATCCTGGCCGATACTCACTGTTTGCTCGAGTTCTTGGGTCACAAACATATTGGATTTAGCTCCGGCAAAGTTGGTGTCATTGACATGGAGATAATCACCAACATAATCGTTAATGCGCCCGGCGGCACCCAAAACTTCGACTGCGTTCTGTTTACTCTCGTCTTTGAAGTACATGAGCAAGTGCTTTTCTTTGATACTAGCCACAAAAATATTGAAGAACTCGGCCCATTTGGCTTTGGGACTACCCATCATGTTGGCGAGCATGGAGTTCATGAGTGGGCCGAGGATGCTTTTGCGACCTTCGCGGATCTCGTAGGTAGGCTTGGTAATGATATTCTCGAGCTCGTAGATAACCTGGGGACAGTCACAGCGAGGATCATTCTCGGCGGAAAACTTGCCACCAAATCCGGGCACGCCGATTGGACCAAGCACCTTGAGGATGCGAACTGGGACCTCGGTATCGATGGCAATGAGCGCGTCATACTCTGGTCTAGCACTGGAGTCTTGCATATGAGTCGTAAAGGTATCCATAGATTCTTTGAAGTCGGGGGAGAGATTCATGTCACGCAAGTTCCAGTTGTAGACTAGGGGGAGGTATTTTTTGATGGGGTCGGGCGCGGGGATCTTTTTCTTGAATCCAGCATCGAGCGTGTAGATATCCTCAGATACTCCCGGGGTAATTTTACCTTTCAAAATACTCATGGTGGCATAGGCTGTGAGGAAGCCGCCGGTTGGGCGGAGCTCGGCGTCGTTTTGGAACATGATCAAATATTTTTTGGGTTCGGGGTTACCGAGGAGATCAGGCAAGAGCTTGATGATAGGTTGGAACTGACCAATCGACTCGGCAGTACCTGCGACCGTATTTTTGAGCGTCACGATCCGCTCGCGTACGGGTTTGCCCCCAACAGAAACTGGATAGCGATTCTCGTTGATGGCCTGGAATTCGGTATTGATCTCCTGGAGTTTGCCACTGATTTGGTCCATTTGAGGAGAAAGTTTTTCGACTGTTTCGGCGACAAAAATGATGCGATCTTCGGCGGTTGCGAGTTGGAGATCGCCGCCACTGGTACCGCTAAAACCCATGATGTCGGCATAGGGTCTAATCGCAGTCAAAATGAGATCGCCTACTTCAGTACCCTTCTCTCCGGCGTTCAAGATATGGTCAAAATCCTTGAGGTAACTACCAAGGAGAGGGACTGCACGCAGAGGACCTACCCCGTTGTAGCTAGACTTGGCGGAGCTGATTGATGATTTGAGATTGGCCAACTCGGACTCGGCCAAGGCTAGGTCGCGGCTTTCAAAGGCGGCCATCATGGCAGAGGCATGAGATTGGGTGGAGTCGAGGTGGACGTAGGTAGCTTTGGCAACAATGGCGAGCCAAACAGAAATAGAAGCTAGGAGTAAGAAGAGAGATACTAGGATGATAAACCAGGGGCGTTTAAAGATTGATTTTTTGGGTTTTGGGATGGTTGCGTGAGCTTCTATTTGCATATCGTCTTGTCCATCAGTAAGTGTTTGCGCAGGTATAAATCCTTCGCCAACGCTTTCGACAGGCTTGTCGTTTACCACTTGGAGATCATCGCCTTTGGGGTTTTCCATAGAATCACTATATCATTCCATAGGCTCATGTGTCGAACATATTCCGCGTCAAGGGCTACTCTCTTGTCAAACGTTACTTCGTTCCTGCCTGAGACTTGCCACAACCCAGTAATCCCCGGCTTGGTACGAAGTACAACTGGCATCAAGGATTTGGTTGTGGGATACTTTTTGACTTGTTCGATTAGTTCTGTGTGGAGATAGGCGCGAGGTCCTACCATCGACATCTCTCCAGTCAGGACGTTGAAGAGCTGAGGAAATTCGTCGATAGTGAGCGCGCGTAAAATGCGCCCAAGGGGAGTAATACGAGGATCGTCTTTGGCCTCTAGTTTCCAGTCCATTTTTTTGAATTTTTTGAGGAGATTTTTATCTTTTTGATGCAAAATATAGTCGGCATCTACTACCATCGAGCGGAATTTGTACATCGAAAAATCTTTGCCGTTTTTGCCAACCCGTTTATGCCGGTAAATGATTGGTCCCTGAGAGGTTAGGACAATCAAAAAAGGCACAATTAACCAGATGGGCAAGAAAATGATCGCAAGCGTGAGGGAAACGATGATATCTAGCAAGCGCTTGGTGGTAGGTAGATATGACATAACTACTCTTGTGCTTCGATCTGTCCGTATAGATCTTTGACTTTGGGTGCTTGCTCTAGGGGAGCAACAAGCATGTCACTGTCGGTTTGGACCACAATCATGCCATCCAACCCGATGAGCCCCATAATCCCATCTTTTTTGGAAATGATCAAGGAGTTTTTGACGTCCACCAAGTTGGCGCGTCCCAGAATAACATTGCCATTCTGGTCTTTGTCGAGACCATGATAGAGCAGTTCCCAGGTACCAACATCTACCCAGCCAAATTCTGCTGGCATCTCCCACTGGGTACTGGAAGGGAGCTTTTCGTAGAGACCATAATCGACTGAGAGTTTCTCGAAGTTGGGGTATTCTTGCTCTAAAACTGCTTTAAAATCTGGCTTATCTAGGGCAGAGACGATGCGAGTAATGATCTCAAAAGTTGAGGGAGCATATTGCTGATAATAACTCAACAAAAGCGAGGTTTTGGTTGCCATGTATCCCGTGTGAATCAGGTATTTACCTGAGCGGAAAAACTCCTCGGCTTTGGCTAAATTGGGTTTTTCTACTTGGCGGATAAACTCGTAGACATCGGAGCCCTCGACAGAATTGATTTTCTCCCCGATCTCGATCCAACCGTTATGAACTGTCGGGTAGGTTGCAACTGAGTCGACGAGAACCATACGGTCGTTTTGGCTGGCGAGACGCGCGGCTTTTTGGAGTGCAGATAGAAAGACATCGACTTTTTTGACGAGATGATCTGCGCCCCAGAGGAGGATCATGATCGAGTCGGGGTGCCTGGCATTGATAATGGCAGTGGCTAAGCCAAGAGCGCCTAAATTGTCGCGCATAGCGGGTTCGAAAATAAAGTTTTCGGGTGGGATTTCGTTGGCCTGGGATTTGATTTGTTCTTCAAACAAACCTGAAGTGGCAATATAGATGTCTTCGGGGGCAAAAGCTTTGAGAACTCGATCGACTGTTTCTCTAAACATGGAGGTATCACCTAAGATACTCTCAAATTGCTTGGGATGAGCCATGTTGGAGATAGGCCACATTCTGGTACCTTTGCCTCCACACATGATGAGGACTTTTACTTGGTTGTTTGACATAGTTGTTTGATCCTCCCTTGCATATTTTTAATCCATTGTGACCGGTCAAAACGCTTTGCGTTTCTGCGACAATCGGCAGGCACGTAGGATATTGTATCAAACTCCAACATCGCAGTGGCAAAGGAATCGACTGAGTTGTCGGATAAGAGTAGACCAGTTTTGCCTGGTATGACTATGTCGCACGCCCCGCCCTGTCCGTAGGCAATGACTGGTTTGCCGGCAGATTGAGCCTCGCACATAGCGATCCCAAAGTCCTCCTCGTTGGCTTGCAGGTAGGCGAGACAGTTGTGATAGTAACTGGGCAGGACCTGATCAGACACGTGACCTAAAAGGGTGACAGTTTTGCCAGCGAGCCGCGAGAGGGATTTAAACTCGCTCCCCTCGCCAATAATGACCAGATTTTTCTGAGCTAGATTGGCGGCGCGGACAAGAATGTCGATTTTTTTGTAAGGTACGAGGCGGGAGACCACCAGAAAGTAATTTGAAGGTAGGAGAGAGGAGATAGATTTTAGGTGGGGGTTTGCAAACTTTGTCGTCTCGACTGGCGGGAAGACAATCTCTGAATCGCGATTGTAGATATTTTTTATACGTTTTTTCACTTGAGTACTAATTGCAATCATTATGTCTGGTCGAGCTGAGGCTGTGAGATCCCATTTGCGGAGGTAATGGGCAATAAAACGGTAGAGTGGATTGGAGAGATATTCAGTCGCGTGTGAATAAAGGTATCTAGTAGGGGTCAAGCAATAGTGGAGATGAGGGGTCGAGGGGAGAGTCAGGACACCCTTTGCCTCGGCGCTACCCACAGAAATAACTAAATCATATCCACGCAAATCAAACGACTCAAAAACAAATGGCATCAGGTATGGGATCCATTCATGATGAGTACGAAGCCAGGGGATTTTGTTGAGCCATGATGTATACACTTTCCAGTGAGCTGAGAACGGGGCCCGAGTGGGATCCCAGACACTGGTATACCAAGTAGCTGTGGGGTAGAGATCGTGGAGGGCAATCAAGACCTGCTCAGCGCCGCCGATTTTGTTTAAGCGGTCATAAACTACACATACGTGCATGGATTACCTCCGCTATTGATCCTGCAGTATCGTCCCAGGTGCGAGAGTACGTAAAATTGGAATCGGGATTGAGGAACTGAGAATTAGAAATTATATCGACGAGCTGAGAGACAGAGTGTGGATCAAAGTAGGTGACTAGATCCCCGTAAACCTCCCGGTAGACTGGGATATTACTGGCTATCACAGGAGTACCCACCATGAGTGCTTCAAGACCAACTAGGCCGTACCCTTCCATGAGAGAGGGGGTGACCAATAGCGAGGCGGAGCGATAGACAGAGACCAAGTCTGTGTCTTTGAGATTAGAAAAAACGTGGATCCGGGAGAGGTCGTAGGGAGCGAGCACGCGAGAGAGAAAGGGCGATGATTGAGCGACAATCACTAGGTCATAACCCCTGATATGTTTCATGGCTTCAAGTAGGACTGAGAGGTTTTTGTGAGGATAGGCGTTACCGACGAATAAAATAAATTTACTAGGTAAGTTTATTTTAGATGCTAGGAGAGAGATGTTAGATTTTAGAGGGGAGCGAAAAATCTCATCTGGCGCTTCGGGGATGGGGTGGATACGTTCGGGCTTGGTGGTAGGGAAACCTGCCAGAATATCGTTCTTGACCGTGTTGGTGGGGACGATAATGTCACTTGCAGTGGATAAGGCGTGCCTGATAACGCGATTATAGCCGTAGCGCTTGAGAGCGTAGAGCCAAGGCGAGCGAGTGGTTGTATCACTACCAGTAGAGTGGGTTTTGATCAGGTCATGCACTGTCACGATGGTCGGGAGGCGGGAGAGAATCGGGATGTTGAAGTGGAGGGTGTAGAGGAGATCTGAGGAGAGAGACTTGAGGAGAGAGGGTAAATAGAACTGCTCGGAGAAGGAGTAGTGGGGAATCTCACAATGGATTTTTTCGATATTCTTGCCGGTAGGGAAATTGTCGTACTCGGCGTCGCGTAGTAGGACCTGCAAGGTGTAATCTTGAAGATGTTTGGGGAGATATTTGAGGACATTGGTCGTGTAGCGGCCGAGGCCGGTGTGACCACTACCATAAAACCGAGCGTCGATTGCAATCTTCATGGAGTCATTATAGCCGAAATAACTATTTGAACAGTAGGCGGCGGAGTTTTAATAATTTGATGCCCAGATAAACCAGCCAATTGATAAAGAAAGGATATTGGTTGGCATAGTGCTTGGAGTAGAAAAGCTCCATGGCTTGGATTGACCAGAGCTTGACTTGCCTGGTGGTGAGGTCTCCCGCTGTACTGACTCCCCTACTCTGCTTGGACATGCCGGTTGTGACTCCTTTGTAGTGGAGGACCGTGACTTTGGGATAGTACCAGTTGCGATAACCAGCTTGCTTGAGGCGATAGCAAAAATCGAGATCTTCGCCGTAGAGTGGATAGTCTTCGTCCCACCAGCCCACTTGCTCCCCTACCTCTTTGCGCAGGAGCATAAACATGCCGCCGATGGCATCGATTTCGTGTTCGTTTGTATATCCCAAGTAGTTTTTGGTATAGAACTGAGATGTCAAACCAGAAAAATGGGTAAAACTCGCCCAAGGAGTGGGGAAACCGCGATGACTGGTCTCGTCAATTTTGCCGGTGAGTGCGAGGTTTACCTTGGGAGTTAGAGCACCGATTGATGGGTCAGTCCATAACTTGTCATAGCACTGCTTGAGGTCATGGTTGGTCTGGAAATTGACATCGGGATTGAGGAATAGAATCGTGTCGGCCGTAGCGCGGGAAACACCCAGGTTGTTGGCAGTGGAGAAGCCGAGTGAGGTATTGCGAGCAACCCAGGTGACGGATTTAAATTCTTGGGCGACCATCTCCCCAGTGCCATCGGTCGAGGCATTGTCGACTATGATAATCTCGGTTTTAATATCCTGCTGTGACTGGACCGATTTGAGGGTTTCACGCAAAAAATCTTTGGCGTTGTGAGTGACGATGATAATAGAGATTGATGGCTTAGTTTTCATATTAAAATTTACAATTAATGCTTGAATTCTTTATAGACTTTGTCGAGTTCTTTGGCGATATTGTCCCAGCTGTAGCCACGACGGACGATTTTTTGGCCGGCTGTACCTAGGCGTTGTTGGAGCTTGCGGTCTCTCAGGAGCCTGACCGTCGCATGAGCCAAGTCTGTGGCACTATCGGCGATCAAAACATCGGATCCATTTTGGAGATCTAACCCTTCGGCGGCCAAGGTAGTAGCTACAACCGGCGTGCCGGTAATCATCGCTTCGAGTACTTTGTACCTGGTCCCTTTGCCACTGCGAATAGGGGCCAAGAGGACATGGGCGGTCGCAAATGCATCGCGGATGTCGTCGATCCCACCCATGACTTCGATAGAGGGTTCTTTGGCATAGGCTTTGATTTTGTCGGTGGGGGAAAACCCAACAATCTTGAGCTTGGCTTTGGGTAGTTGTTTGATGATTTGAGGCCAGATTTGCTTAACTATTTCGTCGACTGCCTCGATATTGGGGAGCCATTTAAAGGTCCCGACAAATAACACAGTAGGATCACTGGGCAAATGTTTTTTGACGGCAGAGAAAAAATCGAGATCGACACCATTGGCCACAACACTCGTGTTGGTTTTTTTGCCTAGCTCGCGCTCGATAAAGGCTTTGTCCTCGCTAGACATGGTGATGAGCTTGTCGGCAACCCCCCAAAAATATCTTTCCCAATACTTGATTTTGGCGACGTCGATACTCAGGAGAGGCCTGAGTAAGAGGTTGGCTTTTTTGGTGTAATCTTGGTAGCCCAAATACTCGATAGTTTGCTCGGCCAAAATAATCGGTGTTTTGGTTTTGGGGATGTTTGGCATCATGTAAAAAGTCTCGGCATGGATCAAGTCATAGTGACTGCTGTGGAGCTCCGCCTGGACTGCACTGCGCATACCAAGGGGTAGATTGCGGGTTACGACAAAGGGGTACGGGGAGAAGCCAGCGAGGAGAATGTTGCGCAGGACAAAGGCCTGCTTGGTGCGTTTAAACAGGACAATTTTTTTGCAGTATTTTTTGAGTTCTGAGAGATGCTGACGCTCGTCCTCGTCTTTGATCAGAGAGAACAAAGTAATGTCGTGCTGTTTGGAGAGGTGTTTGAGCAGGTTGTAAGTGCGGATTTGCCCACCTGAGACGAGGGGGTATGGCAGGTAGGGAGTGAGCATGAGGACTTTCATATATTCGTAAATCCGTTAATCCGTTTTACCCGTTTTCCCGTTTGGAATAAGATGAATAATTGAGAATTGTTCGGTTTCGTATATGAGGGTGTATTGTTTTTTGAGTCGGTTATATTCCTCTTCGCGACTAGTGGTGACGTAATAGGTAGCACCCTCCGTCATCCGTTTCTCTACGTCTCCCCCAACCGGCCAACCGTGGCGGTTAGTTTGATACAAGAAGGCAGGATCACCCTGATACGGTGCAATCACAATGGCATCTTTGGGAGTAAGCTTATCAATTTTTTTACCAGCTTCGACGATAGCTGGGTTGTTGATATTAAAGAAACCCCTAACCTCAAACCAACCAAAAGCCAAAGAGAGAGCGAGCATGGATCCCACTATCCCAATATTTATGGCTTTGCCAAACCATGATTTGGCCTGCCCTACCAACCAAAAAGAAGCATAAGCGATCAGGACAGAACCTGGTGCCACAATAGGTAATTGATAGTAATCATGGTTAACGTTACCCTTGGCGAATATTGTGAAGTAGAGAAAAACGGCAAGAGTCCAAACAAAGAATAAGGAGCTATTTTTCTTTAAGTGAGTGGTAAATAAACCAACCACAAATAAGGCAAAGCCGCCGGTCGCAAAAATGAGTCTATTTAAACGATCGTAGATCAACCAACGGAAGAATGAGCCCTTAAAGCGGATCCCGTCACCATTGAGTAGCCAGGTTGAGGCAAATGATCCCTCTGGATGCAGTGAGTAGTGATACCTCCAAAGAATGAGCGGGATAAAGGCTCCGATGGCCAATAGGTAGACACTTTTCTTTTTGAAAACCCCTAGTCCCCACGTAGATAGTAACCAGTAGGCAATCGGGAAAACCATAAAAATTGCATACGGCTTAACTAGCATGGCCAGGGCAAAAGAAATCATGAGTGCAAAGCCGTAGCGAAGCTGATTAGTTTTTGTCCATAACACAGCCATAAAGAGAGAAGTAATTGAGAGTGCAACAAAAGTGGGGTCTGGCATAAAAACCCTACTGTAGTAGATGTTGTAGGGCAAAAGTTGGTAATAACCCAAAGTAAGTAAAGCTGGGCCGATCCCGAGGGTAAGCCTAACCAAGCCATAGAGCGAGGCGGCACCAAACGTCGCAAATACAATACTGACAATGCGGCCTAAATATTCGTGAACTCCAAATTGCTTGTAGAGGATAGCTACGATGGCGTTGTAAAGGGGAAATTCGTTAATGAAATACCGGTTGGGATTGGGTAGGTTGTGCTCATTGAGTGCCAAGAAGCTATCTGATTGGGGATATAACATATCAAATTTGTCTTTGACAAAATTGCGAGCCACTGAGGCAGTATCGGCTTCTCTCCATGAATGCCAATCAGCTAGAGGTGCCTCTAGCTTGTAGGTGCGAACATAGACTCCCACAAAGAGGAGTGACAAAACGATGATCCACTCACTAATTTTCTTTAGCATATTTTTGGTCGTATAAATAAGCAACTAGTGCAACGATCATCCAATAAGTGTAGGCAACTTTAGATGACTCGAAGATATCAATATAAGTAGCAGTGACAAGCATGGCGACGGTTGCACCAATAGCCCCCAAACTAAGTATCAATGTCGAGCCTGTCGCATTTTTAATAATGGTGAGCGAGTACTTGAATACTAGGTAAATAATGTAGAGGAAGGCAATTGTTCCGAGTAATCCAGTCTCGCCTAGCATGCGAAGGAAATCGTTGTCGGTTGACTCGGCGTAGGTAAACTCGCCCACATTGGTTTTAACTAGTGTGGAGTATCCACTGCCCAGGATTGGATTGCTCTTGAACCCCTTGATAGCTTGGGGCCAGAGAGCGTCGAGCCTAATACCCATGGAGAGACCATATTTAAGAGCATTGGCTGAGTACTGGGGACCGTTGTAGACAGTACCTGCTTCCTCTGCGGTATCTCGCCTAATTTGTTCAGATTCTTCCGTGACATCGGAGGGGAGACCTACAGTGGGAGTGGGTGATGGTTTGGCTGGTCTGACTGTACTGGGAGGCATGTCGGAGCTCGAGGCCACGATCTCTAATTGGGACTTTTCCCCTTCTGTGAGCTCGAGGGGTTTGAGGGGTTCGTTTTTGAACAAGAACGCAAAAAGGGACGGGAGCTCGGCGACGGTCTGACTATCTTTGGGCTCGCTGACAAATGGCTGATTGACGATGGTTTGTACTGCCAAGATTTTTTCTCTCAAGTCTTTATTGGGTAATACTTGTAGGAACCTTTCCAGCAAATTACTAAAGGTAAACATGATGATAAAACTGACAAACATGGTAGCAAACCAACGTTTAAGCACCCAACCCCACCCTTTTGATTTAATTAGCAGGAGAGCAACTACAGAAATGCCTGCGAGGAAGCCGATGAAGGAGGTCCGAGAAGTAGTTAAGACTAAACACCAATAGGCAACTAGCGAAGTAGTATAGAGAAAAACTTTTAACCCTTTTTTCATAGTCAACCACGCGGCAGGCAAGGTGAAAGTGATCAACATCATAAGATAACCAGCCAGATCATAGTGGCCGCCAAAGGTAGAGAGTAGACGACTGTTGGGTTGTAAGTAGAGTCTGACTCCTTTGCTAAACTCACGGTTCATCGTAGAAAAGGCTGGCCAATAAAAATACTTTTGACCAATGCCGTAGAGGATAACTCCCACGAATGTTGCAGTAGCGACTTTGATTAATAAAACTAAATCTTTTTTGGTGCGAATGGCTGAGTAAGTCACGAAGAACAGGGAGAAGTATTCAATGCGGCGAAACCAGTGTAACCATATTTTGAGGATATGAGCTTTTTCCATTGGCACGGTATGCGTTAGATAAATGGCAGACAAAACAGAGAGGAAGCCTATCCCCAAGTAAATCAACATTATTTTGCCGATAAGATTTTTGGGGAAGGAGACTTTTTTACGCAGCAATTGAACAAACCATACACCCAAGGTGGCTAGAACAAGCAGGTCTTCTAGTCGCATGCGGACAATATAACCCTGGATAAGCTCTGCTAAGGGAATCTTGGGGTAAAGTGGGACCATGACGATCAAGAAACCGGTCAGGAGAGTGAGGATGTTGAGGTCTAACCAAGCCAATATTTTTTTCATGTGTTTTGAAAATACTTTTTATATTCTAACATCGCCTCGTGTTTGGCGGGAATAAAGGCAAAAACTATTAATCTCAATAATACTCCAGTATAGAGGAGGATACGCAGATAACCTAGCTGGCCTGGATAGTGTTTGGCGTAGAGATATTCAACACCTTTGAGTTCTTGGACCAGGCGGGAGGCACCCGATTTTTTGGTACTGGCACTGCCAATGTGGGTAATGCTGACACTAGACTTGTAGATACAGCTCATGCCAGTTTTTTGTTTTAACCGGAGGAAAAGCTCGACTTCTTCACAGTACATGAATATTTTTGAGTCAAAACCGGAAACAGCCGCAAAATCTCTACGCCTGAGCAAAATACAGGCCCCCATCAACCACTCCACTTCCTGGTTACTTTGATAAAAATTGGGGTTCTCTTGGTGATATGGCCGAGGGAAAAAATACTTGAGGATTGGGAGGCGATCTAGTCCCCACATCCAACCCATGACACGTGTGAGGGTGGGAAAGTAGCCTGCAGATGGCTGAAACCTACCGTCTGGATATAGGTACTTGGGGCCGACAGCCACGACTCTAGGGTGTGAATCGAGATAACTAATGAGCGTGGGTAAGACTGCTGGCGTGAGGAAAGCGTCGGTGTTGAGAAAAAGGAGATACTTGCCCTGTGCCACATCTGCACCCTGATTATTTGCGCCACCAAAACCACGATTAACGGTGTTTTTGATTACTTTGAGCGTAGGGTGGGCAGAGGATAAGGCAGGTAAAGTCCCATCGGTTGATTGGTTGTCGACCACAATGATCTCGATTTGGTCTTTGGGTAGTGACGAAGTTGGGATTTTAGCGATGCAGTCGAGTAGGAGGGATTTGGTGTTATAAGAAACAATGATGACAGAAACTATTGGCGACATAATTCTCCAATCATAAATTCTCAAATTCTCCAATAAGTTATTGGAATAATTTAAATCTTCCAAGTAGATAATGTGGGTCTTTGAGACGGCGCTCACCTATAACCTTGGCTGGCACACCCGCGACGATAGCAAATGGTTCGACGTCTTTAGTCACGACGGCGCCGGCCGCAACGATTGCGCCGTCACCGATTGTGACACCTGACAAGACTATGGCTCGAGGACCAATAAAAACATAATCTCCGATTTTGACTGGCGCAAGAGTGGGCGAGAAAGCTGGGGAATTAATATCGTGCTCTGAACTGTAAATCATGACTTCGGAGGCAATGTCTGTATGATTGCCGATGTGGACTAGGTCGCGACCGTCGATAAAGCAAGCGTAACCTACAATAGTCCCCTCACCTATTTGGATATGTCTTGGATCAAATACTCTAACCCCAGTATGGAGCGTGGAGTGGCGGCCTATTTTTAGACCAAAAAGACGCCAGAGAGAGTTGCGTAGCAGATGGGAAGGTAGATAGGTAAATATATGCGAGCACATGAGGCCAAAATCTAGGAAATAACTGTCGAGGCGGGGGATAAACTTGTAAAAAAATGCTTCACTCCAGGTATATGACTGGCCGTGCTTGTCTTTGAGTGGGAATCTCATAGATCAATTGTACCCCAACTCAGCCAATTAACGGTAATTGTAAAGTTTTACCGCTTTGCAACCTTTGCTAAACTATTGAGCGTTTCTTTGGCGCAGATTTCCCAGGAGAAATGCTTGGCGCGAGCAAGGGATTTTTTGACCCATGAGGAGCGATCCTTTTTAATCTCGGTGATAGCTCTTGCTATATCGGCTGGATCGGTGGCATTAAATAGTAGTCCAGCATCGCCTACTACTTCAGGTAGGGAAGAATTGTTGGAGACAGCAGTGGGCGCGCCACACCCCATGGCCTCGATCGCAGGGACGCCGAACCCCTCGTAGAGAGAAGGTAGAACATAGACATCGGCGTATATATAGAGCGCTTTGCGGGTTGTATCTGAGATATATCCCGTGAGGATGATATCTTTTGCCTCAGGTGAGGAACGGATGACCTCAAGGGTTTCGCTGGCCAACCAGCCGATCTGGCCGGCTATGACTAGCTTGCCAGGATACCCCGATTGCTTAAGCAGGTGAAATGCCTGGACCAATTTGATGGCATTTTTGCGGGGCTGGATGGTACCCAAAAATAGGAGATAGGAGTTAGGAGTTAGATGATAGGAATCCAGAATTTTTTTGTCTGGTTTTTGGGTGGTATTAAAAATCTCGGAGTCGTAGCCATTGTGGACAACACTAATCTTGTCACTAGG
Organism: uncultured Pseudomonadales bacterium; assembly: GCA_964502225.1. Lineage (GTDB taxonomy): Bacteria > Patescibacteriota > Microgenomatia > UBA1400 > UBA12108 > CAJAUT01. The sequence continues at coordinate 15,698 of CAZCUC010000001.1, forward strand.
TACCCCATACAAGTTGATTAAATCTTGCTTGGTGGCAGAGGAGACAGCAATAACGTGATCGGCCTGTTTCACTGCTTTGCGTGTCAGATGTCTGAGTTTGTAGAGATCGGTGGGCAAGAATAAGGATGGAAAGTACTCGTAGGCCAAGTCGTGAATCGTGACGACACTGCGACTGCCGATATAGGGAGACATATAGTGGGCTGGTGACCAAAAAACATCGTGCTTAGGATGGGTTACAAGATGAAGGGGCAAGCCAAAAAGGAGCCATCCTTTCTTGGGTTTGACTAAGTGATAGTGCCAACATTCGCCCTCTTTAGGCAGATCGGCGACGAGCGGATCTCGGTGGTAGAGATGAAAATCGATGTTTTTCTCTTTGTACCATTGCGACAGTAAATGAAAGCAATACTGACCAGTACCAACACGGCTAGTGACGTTTGCTTCGTTGATGTCAATCCCGATGGATAATTTTTTCATAGACCTCCAAGGTTTGTTTGGCAGTATTATCCCAAGTAAATTTTTGCGATTGCTTTAAGCCGAGCTCGATCAGCTTGGAGCGCGAGGCCAGTGCCTGCTTGATCCCCGCAGAAATTGAGGTCACATCGGTTGGATCAATTAAGATTCCTGCCTTGCCAACTAGCTCAGGGAGCGAGGAAATATTTGAGGTTACAACGGGAGTCTGGCACGCCATGGCTTCGAGAACGGGGAAACCAAAACCTTCGTAAAGGGAGGGATAGGCAAAAACGCTGGCGGAGGCGTAGATAGCAGGCAGGTCAGAGTCTGGCACATAGCCAAGAGTTTTAGTTTGACTCCCCCACCCATGCTTGCCGACAATTACGAGTGGGATGTTGAGCGAACTAACCGCCTCTACGAGGCGAGCCAGGTTTTTGCGTGGCTCCTGGGTACCCACGGATAAAATAAAATGGTCGGGTAAATCATAGAGTCTTTTCACTCGATCAATTTCTTTGGTTTTTTGTGGAACATAACGATTGTCTATCCCTGGATATACCACGTCAATCCGCGAACTAGGGAGGTGATATATTTCCATAAGATCATTTTTTGTACTCATTGAATCGGCAATGATCTGTGTCTGGGACGCGACAATCTTGTTTAAACGCTTTGTCTGAGCACGCAGAATTGAGGGCTCAACTGTCGAGGGATATTTAACAAAAACCAAGTCGTGAACAGTGGTCACGATAGGAGCTTTGGCACTAGGCTGGCTCCAGTCAGAGGCATGGATCAAATCAACGGGCCCAGTGAGTAGCTCAAAGGGAATCTCGCTATCTGTCAAAGCAAAACCGGCTAATCTAGGGGGGAGAGGAAAGATCTTCCAGATCGCTTGGTTCCAGGGTTTTTCTTGGCTAAGTCGTGTAAAGAATGAGCGTTGGCGGAGAGTCCCTGCGTAGAGGACAAATTCGTGAGATGAGGACTCAAGGAGTGCTTTGGTGAGGCCAGTAACATATCTAGAGACACCGCTACCCAAGTAACACATCTGCGAGACATCGATAGCTATACGCATAGTTAGGCCGTCAAGTTTATAAAGTTCATAAAGTTAATTTTTTTCATAGATATCTAGCTGGATGCCTGGATAGCTTTGCTGACTAGTAATAGTATAACCAGACTCGAGAAAGTTTGCTTGGCCGAGCCTACCAGTATCAAAGAGATCTTCGGCGTACCGGATGTAGTAAATGGGTGTGCCATAGAGGTTCTCGTGGCTGGGTTCGATGATGGGCGATTGCCATCCATAGTACAGGAGCGGCGCGTTTTGGGCCCGGGATGGCATAGCCACCACGGCGTGACTAGGTAGATTTCGCGTGAGTGATCGCCAATCTTCCCTCTGGTAACGTGGAGAAAACCAGAAGATAGACAAGCAAGCCAGCTGGATCGTGATTAACAAACTAACGATTTTGGGTGATGTATGCTCAGCGCCGATAGCTAAAAGGAGAAGATAGACAGGCAAAACAAAAAGCACCCGGAAGTAGGAGTAAACGGGGAGAACAAACGCAGTAGCGAGACCCAAAACAATTGGGATGGCCCCCCACCCAAGCAGAATGAGATATTTTTTAAAGGCTACACGGCGGAGGATCCACGCGTGGAGCAAACCAATTAGAGCAACTAGAGCGCCGTAGAGCCATTTGTTGTCAAAACCGATTCGGCCGATATTGAACTTGACCCAGGTCAAAGGGAGAGATTTCCAGGAGAGTCCACCTACTACCCTACCCCACTCGGGACTGCCAGAACGGGTCGATTGGCCGATACCGAGCGAAGTGATAAAGGAAGGGAGCCAGGCTAGCAGTGTGAGCGCTGAGCAGACCTGGAGCAGGAGGAGGTCGTAGCGCCTTTTCCAAATCACATATAGTCCTTGAGCGACCAAGACAAACCAAGATAAATAGGAGGTCCAGAGAAAGGCTGTAGTAAATAGGAAATAGGCCGTAGGAAGTAGTTTGGACGATTTTCTGTTATTTAATATTTGCAAGAAGTAATAGAAACTAGCCGTGACCAGGAAAGTAGTCAAAGCATAAGTACGTCCCTCCTGTGAATAATAAATGAGGAGTGGATTGGTGGCGGCGAGGAGGCCGGCAATAAAACCGATTTTTTTGGAGCCAATCTCCTGACCTATTTTGGTAATGAAGTATACCGTGAGCACCCCGGCGATGAGCGATGGGAGGCGAAGCGCCACTTCACTATATCCAAAAACTTGAGTGGTAAGGTAGCCGAGTAAGTGGTAGAGCGGAGGTTGGTAATCGGCGAGGGCATAAGTGAGGAGTGGACCCATCCTGCCCATGAGTGCGAGAGCTTGGATACTTTCGTCTAGCCATAGCGATTGGTTGAGTAAAACTAGACGGAGCACGATCGATAATCCGAGCAGATATCCCATACTCTGATTGTACCAGGCCGAACGACAATATTTGTAACTGTATTACACTCGTGTTAGAATGCCGAAATGATAAATATTATGGGTTTTGTTCAGTGGATAAAAACACGCACCAAAGTCGTCAATCGTCTTGTTTTGCTCGGCATGATTATATTTGATAGTTATCTAGCGGTGATGATTTATAGTCCAATAGATGTAAGACCGCTAGCACAAAACTTGGATGAGCGCCCAGCGATTGCGACGCCTACTGCTGTACCTCCTGTCATACCATCTGCGACTCCTGCCCCATCTCCCTCACCGGCTACACCAACCGCGAATCCTAGTACATCGCCGACTCCCAATCCATCTAGTTCTTCCCCTGCTCCAACCATGACGCCCTCCTCTACATCGCATGCATCACCAACGCCGAGCCCAACACCGAGCCCCGTCACATCATCTACCCCAGTCCCCTCACCTACCAACTCGAGCGCCAGCAATGTTTATATTAGGGGATATGTCTATGCTAATAACCAACAGCTGATTGCTGAGCAGTATCCTGTTAAAGTCGTAAACACACAAACAAGCGAAGTCCTAGCTAGTGGCGAAACCAACCATGAAGGTAAATCTCCAACCTGGAGTATCCCTGCTGGCACTAGCATAAGGGTTACTTTGTACCCGAAACAGGGATTGTTGGGTTGCGCAGACGAGTGGAATCTCACAACCCGTGACCTTGGAACGATGGAAACTCATGACTTGAGTATTCAAGCCGATCGCACGCCTTGCATAGTACTATAGTTTCCTAATTTTTTTGATTGGCGTAGGATAGGAATCATGAGCAACTGGGGCAGGAAAACAATAAGTGCGATTGTGATCTCCTCACTCCTTGCGATCACGAGCTATTTTATGCTCGATCTCAAGATACCTGGGATGCCGATGTTCCACGATAGCAACCCTCACATCGCGAGAATGATCGCTTACCACAGAGCCCTCGATGACGGCCAGTATCCACCGATGTGGGCCAAGGAAGTACTTGGAGGGATTGGTTCTCCAGTCATGATGCTCAATTATCAACTGCCGTACATGGTTAGTGAGGTTTTTGTGCGGATGGGAATGACAATTTTTGACAGTTACAAGTTGGTACTCGCGCTCTCATTTGTCGGATCAGGACTACTCATGTATCTTGCCCTCAAGGCAAGGTTTGGGATGATTGCCAGTTACCTGGGCGCAGTGGTCTATACCCTAGCCCCTTATCGATTACTAGATATTTATGTACGCGGGGCACTGGGTGAGGCCGTGTCATTTATCTTCCCTCCCCTTTTGATTTGGGGATTTGCAAAGCGATCATGGCCGATCCTGATCTTGGGCTGGGCAG
>CAZCUC010000001.1:20020-45546 GCA_964502225.1 uncultured Pseudomonadales bacterium
TTGATTTGGGGATTTGCAAAGCGATCATGGCCGATCCTGATCTTGGGCTGGGCAGGCCTATTTTTGACTCACCCCGTCGCCTCGGCGTGTTTCTCGGCATTTTTTCTCGGATATATTCTCTTAGTATCTGAGCGAGAGTCGGTGATGACAAAACTCAAGTTGTTCTTTGGCCCATATTTGGTGGCGCTAAGCATTGCCGCATTCAATCTCTTGCCCACACTCGCCCTGACTAAATACACTTACTACTCACCAACCCTCTCAGACACTCTAGAGATGTTCCCGACCTTCTCGCAGTTGATCCACTCACCATGGGGATATGGAGTGTCCCTCCCAGGTCAGAATGATGGGATGTCATTTGAGATCGGATATGTCCAGTGGATCCTCCTAGTGACTGGTCTGTTGGCTAGTCTCAAAGCCAAAGCTCGGGAGATGCGATATTTGATTGGAGCATGCCTAGTTGCAATATTCTTTATCCTGCCAATTTCGATGCCGGTTTACAACCTACTTCATTTGACGGCAATCATCGACTTTCCCTGGCGTCTGCTCATGTGTACCATCTTTGCCACAGCGTGGATTGGAGCACAGCTAATAGAGCAATTACCAAATCGATCACTAAAAAAAACCTTTCTGATTATCGGCGTAGTTTTTTTGTTCGTCCAAACCAGCCCAATCGCACATACGAACGACTACTGGGATCGCAATCTGTCTTGGTTTGCGCGCGAGACGGGTGATAGCTACGGGGAGTATGCCCCGCGGACACGGGTGACCCGTGACAGCGCCCCATTTGGGGAGCGTGCTGAGTTTGTACAGGGTGAAGGTGAGATCATTAGTCAAATCGAAAAGTCTAATCGGCAACAGTACTTGGTAAAGAGTCAGGGCGAAGGAGAAATACGGATTAATACCACCTACTTCCCTGGATGGCAAATCCCGCCGAACTGTTTTGTGACCAAGCGTACTTTGAGTCATATTGATGACTCTGGACTGATCGGTTGTCGCGTACCCTCGGGAGAACAAATTATAGAAATACAGTTCGTTGCACCCCCTGTGCAGAGAGTGGGGAACCTGGTAACATTAGCAGGAATAGGAGTTTACTTATGGATTTTGTTTCGGTCATATTACCCACATTTAATGAAAAAGACGCGATAGTTCCACATGCACTGCACGTCTCAAACGTTTTGGCTAAAGCTGGATATCAACACGAGGTATTGGTCGTAGATGATGACTCGCCTGATGGCACCGCGGAGGTAGTTAGGAAAGCGGGAGAGAAAAACAAGAATATAAAAATACTCGTTCGAAAGAGTAATCACGGCCTGGGTCTCTCAATCGGGGAAGGTATGAGTCAGGCCGAGGGCAATATTGTGATTGGAATGGACGCTGATGGCAACCACGACCCCGAGGATATGCCCAACATGCTCAAACATTTAACGGGTGATATCAAACTGGTTGTGGCGTCTCGATTCAAGGGTGATGGAGGGATGAAGGGGTGGAGGATGCTCCCGACCTTCCTGTTTAATGGGATGTTTCGTCTGTTTGGACTGCCGATTTGGGACAACACCAGTGGGTACTATGCTATCCGCAAAACTGATTTAGAAAAGCTGGGACTGAAACGCATTTACTACGGCTATGGCGATTATCATTTGCGGCTAGTTTTTTACGCCGCCCAAGCGGGATGGAAAATGGTAGAGGTGCCCACGACCTATCAAGCACGGCTGGGTGGCCAGTCAAAATCGAAACTATTCAAGATGGCGGTTGAGTATACGAAAGAAGCCTGGCGGTTGAGATTTGGGAAGTAGGTTATTTAGTTAATTTCCCAATCAACAACATTTCTAGAATACCGATAAATCTTCCAAAGTCATAGACAATTTTGAAAATTACAAAGTTACGAACCTTGTAAATTTTGGCGAAGCCGATGACGAGTGAGAGAGGCAAGGACGTGCGGATGAGGGCATAGAAAGTTCCGAGTAAGCCGTATTTGTATGGCCGCTTGGCGGACCACCGTGCTTGGCGGAACACAGCTGATAAAGTATCTGGATTTTTGTGATAACAGACGGCATGAGTACTTAAGGGTCGGACCCCTAACTTGTTAAACAAGCTCCAAGTGTCGGTGTAGCCGATGTTATCAAATCCCCCTACCCGGTCGAACTCGGTTTTGAGGATCGCCCTAAAATCTGTGCCTAGTTTGGGTGGATTCTTGGGGAACCTTTTCCCATCTTCCCAACCTTCCTGAATATTCCAGCACTTGGCCCAAACATTATTCCAGTTGGCGACTCGCTCATCTACGGTATAGGTACCTATCACTTTACCCATTTGAATCGGAGCAACCAAATCTTTTACATAATCTTTGTCAAAGGTCATATCGGCATCCACAAAAAGTAGGATGTCAGAACTGGCGTGACTAGCACCTAAGTTTCTGGCTAAAGCTGGGCCACCGTGATTTTGCTTTAACATCGTTACACTAGCCTGAGGGAATAGTTCGATGGTTCGAACCATTAGACTTTTTGTTTGGTCGGTACTACCGTCGTCGATGATAATTATTTCGATAGGTAGCGACTGTTTGAGAAGGGAGTTGAGGCAAGCTACTATGGTTGAGTCAGCGTTATAGACAGCCAGAATCGCGGATGCCACTGGTTTAGCTGATGAGGTCATGGAACTCCTTGTCTATTTGGGCTACTACCGTTTTGAGTGAATAGGGTGCGAGCTCTTTAGAGTAATCTAATCTACCCATCGTCGTGGCTTTTTGAATACCCCTTATCACAGACTCTTGGTCGTTTGGGTCGACGTAGATGCCTTGCTCGCCAATGAGATCTCTACGCACCAGATCGTCACTGGCGACAATGGGTAGACCCGCTGACATGGCTTCTAGATAGACCATGCCAAAAGCCTCTTGAGGGGCTGGAATAAAACAAAAAACATCTGAACTGTGGTAGTAGCTCATGATCTCACCCTGCTCCACTTCCCGTAGCCAGCGGAAATCGTTGGCTAGGGTAGAGAATCCATTCTCAATCTCCCCCCGCTCTTCGCCATCGCCAATGAGTATCCAGGAATATGGTAGACCCTCAATTGCCTGCAAGACCTTGTCTATATTTTTATATTTTGAGAGAGCTGAAACGGTAAGGACCACAGGACTCGGCAAGTTAAGTTTGGTTGTCTTGGGTTTCACTGACCTGACTGGATTGGGGATATAGACCACTTTGGTGTTTGAAGGAGCTATCCCTTGTGCCCAGCTCAATGCTGTGGGGGTTAGGGCAACAAATAAATCAGGGTTTGACCTAAGGTTATCTCTGTCATGGTAGCCGATACCAGCATGACCGAAGACGACCAGTTTTGCCTTCAAGGCCAGGCCTTGAAGGATGCGGAGCTGGAGCGGCCCATTGATGGCCACAATAATATCGGGGTCAAAGGACGCAAGCTGTGGCAGAACCTTTTTGGTGAACTGGGCAACCGCCTCGCTCTCGTTATCTAAATGTAAGCGAAACATTAGTTTGTCGATGATGTTTGATGGTGCGACCGAGGGCGCCTCGCTTAATGGGTAGACTCGTTTGACCAGATAAGGCTTTGGTTCAGCTTTGCCTGACTGGATAACCATCACATCGTGTTTTTTGGATAGTGCGGAGGCTAGGTTGTCGACAACGACTTCAGAGCCCCGTGTAGTAATCCCCATTGTCATATGGAGGAAAGCGATTTTCATAGTTTTTTCCGAGCGATGACAAAGGCATGAGGACCCCAGTAAGTGAAGGGGTAGATCCCCCACTCCCCGAGTACTCTAAATAATTTTTGAAGAAGGCTTTCAGTTTGCATAGCCACTGCCCAGTTGGACGAAGAGACGATAATCTCTAGGTTCTGACTTTTGAGATAGCCGATCAATGAGTGCAAATATGGTTCAACCAAAGTGTCATAGTCCGACTCGTAGCGATGATCGACAGATAGTGGAGTCACGTGATTCCATGCGAGGCTTCGCTGAAACGGCGTAAAATCATTAATCAAGCCAACTATCAACTTGCGGAGGCGACTACCGACAAAGCAAGGTGATGAGCGATTGGGAGCGCCAAAATTGGGAGTGAGGATAACAATTTCTCCTCCAACTTTGGCCACACGCAGCATTTCTGCGATGACGAGCTCGGGATGCTCAAAATGCTCGAGGGAGAAAAAACTGAGCACACCGTCGAACCGATTGGATTCAAATGGTAGCGACTCGGCATTGCCGACAACCGCAAAATCTAGCACGGTTTTGGCGCGCTTGATGGCTACACGCGAGATGTCTAGACCAGTGCGAGTTTTGGCTTGTAGACGAGCTAGTTTGGTTCCTTCACCACAGCCAACCTCGAGGATGTTTTTGCCACGATATCGCGCCTGGATGAGGGTAAGCGAGGGATGCTCTGCCTGACTAGCGGCACGAGCCTGATCGTAATAATCATCCTGATTCCATGTCCCCTTGGCGAGTTTAGTAGTAATCATACTGAAGGTAATAATAATCTTTTTAGTGCCTTGATGGGAGTGATAATGCTCGCGAGTAGCTCGTAGACTAAACCTCTTTTTGCGAGCGGACGCATTAATTGATTTGGATGGGGATTTGTGAAGACTTCTGGGGTTGTCCCAACTGGAGCGATACCTAGCTCAATTTTGTACTTACTACGGTTGAACATATTCGTCAAATTGGAGCCAAGACTCGAGCGCTGTAGATACATGGCGTGGTAGAGGTAAGACTGGGTAATATAAACGTCTGTTATAGGCAAATGTGAAGTGGATCTACTACCTGCATAGACATACTCTTCGTTGGGGTAATCACTTATCACTTTTAAATTCCGAAGAGATTTGAGGTTGAAGAGGCGAGTGACCAAGTGTCCCCTTTCACCAAACAAAGAGTAAGATCCTACACTCTCCATTTGCCGGTGATAGACATCGCCCAAAAGATCGTTGCGTCTGACGGCAATACATTTATACTGATCTGCTTGGACAGCGGTCACAATTTCTGATGCGGCGCTGTGACTATAGATTTCGTCACCGTCGACCAGCCAAATCCACTCGGTTGAGGTGGCCACTATTTGGTCGTTGCGAGCACGCGTCATGTCGGCGGGAACCTGAATTTTAGTTTGCGTCAATTTGATTTTAGGTGATCGTACCCTGCGGATCAAATCCAGTGTATGGTCGGTGGAGCCGGTGTCCGTGATCAAAAAAGTATCGACATAAGGCAAGACACAGTTGATGGCGTACCAGACCCACTGATCTTCGTTTTTGACGATCATGTGAGCCGTGATGCCGGTACTCTTCATGATCGACCCTGTCGCAAGAATTCGAGGTAAGAACGACGAACGTAGATGAGGGTAAAGATAGTAACACACAGTCGAACCACTACCCTTACCCAGGCGGCCCCGACCAGGCCATATTGTGGAATAAAGAGGAGATCACCACCCACCAAAATGATGGTCTGGATGACTCCCGCAATGGCATAGTATTGTGGCTTATCAAACAAGTAAAATAAAGCCACAAAGGGAGTAGTGGCACCACTGATACCGGTGGCAACCAAGAGGATCTGGAGCGGCAATGTACCTATTAGGTAGGCAGGGCCAATCGTGAGATTGATGGCGAGCGTCGCAAATGGTATAGCGCACAAAAGAACAAGTAGGACGAGGAGGGATAATTTCCAGGCTTTAGACAGATATTCTCGCAGATGTTTGGGATCGGAGTACCTTGCGACTCGCACTGAAAGCACAGATCCGATCGACCAGCCAATGACACTAGCAAAGGTGGCGATACGGACTGCTCCAGACCAGATCCCCGTGTCATAACTACTCATGAACGACTGCACAATGAGCGTATCGATATTGTCGGCGAGTGTCGCGGCAATCGCGGCGATACTCGTCCACTTGGCTACTTTGAGAATGAGAGTAAGATCACTGCGCCAGGTTTTGGGGAGCGTGAGCGAGGAGAGGATACGGCGACTCCAGCCCATGAGTGCACCGAGTCCTGGGAGCAAACCATAAATAAAGACCGCGCTCGTAGCGTGGAGCATCCCCTGCCAAATGAGAATCAGACCAAAGAGGAGTTTGCCTAGTGCTTGGGCAATGGTAATCCGAGCCACCATGGCGAAGCGATGAGTGGACTGGAACACGGCAGTCGAGTACTCAAAAAACACCGTACCAAAAGAGAGCGCGAACGCCAAGCGGATCAGTACTAAATCCTCTATTTTGAGGAGGATATGACTGATCCAGGGAGCTAAAGACCACGCGATGATCATGGCGAGGGTAAAACTAACCAGTTTGAACCAAAAGGCGACCCGCATGAGTCTGTCAGCCAAGTCACCTTTGACATCGTGGACTCTGGCGACGGCGCGCTCGACCGCCATATTGGTCCCGAGGTCAGAGAGGCGAACCGTGATCTGCATGGCCGCAAAGGCAGCCGAGAACAAGCCAAACTCGGTGGGTCCCATGTAGCGAGAGAAAAGAATAAGCGCAATGGCGGAGACAATGGTGCCCACGACATTGCCGGAGCCAAGAACGAGGATAGACAAGAGGCCCTTGGATTTTACAACTTGGGACATATTGATCTTATTGTCTCACAAACTGAGTCAATTTGATCATCTGTGATGGCTAGACCAGACGGCAAATAACAACCATTTTTGGCGATCATTTCAGTCACGGGAAAATCTCCTTTGCCGAAGCCTACGTTAGTTAAGGCTGGTTGCGTGACAGGAGCATAAAAGAAGTCCCTGGTATCAACTCCTTTTTCTAGTAAGACAGCTCGGAACTGATCTTTATTCATACCAAACTTTTTCTCATCAATCAAAACGGCATACATCCAGTAGACGTGAGTAGCCCACGCGCGAGTCACAGGGAGGGTTAACCCTGGAATCCCCTTCAATCCTTGTACATATTTTTCTGCCATGTGTCGTTTGATAGTTAAAAACTCGTCTATGTGTTTGAGCTGTCCTGACCCGAGGGCTGCTTGCATGCTAGTTAGTCGATAGTTATACCCTAAAGCATCGTGGATAAAACGCTTGTTCTGACTATGTGCCAAATCTTTCATCCGACGAGCGAGTCCAGCGTACTCATCGTTGTCGGTCGTGACCATGCCACCTTCCCCGGTTGTAATAATTTTGTTGGCGTAAAAACTAAAGGCATTGATGTCTCCTATAGTGCCGGTTAGTCTGCCTTTGTAGGTAGCGCCGTGCGCCTCGGCGGCATCTTCGATGACAATTAAATTATGTTTTTTGGCGATGGGTAAAACCTTATCCATGTCAGCTGGGTGACCATAGATGTGAACGGGCATAATGGCTTTGGTTCTCGGAGTGATAGCTTGCTCGATCAAATCAGGGTTGATTGTATAGATATCTGGTTCCACATCGACAAAAACTGGAATAGCACCTGTGTACATAACGGCCATCCAGGACGCGGCCATGGTAAATGATGGGACGATTACTTCATCGCCCTCGCCGATACCGGCGGCGAGCAAAGCGATATGGAGCGCGGCGGTACCAGTATTGACAGAGATAGCATGTTTGACGCCTAAATAGCTTGCAAATTCTGTTTCAAATTGCTCGATGTAGGGACCAGCGGATGAGATCCAGCCTTCCTCAAGTGCCTTGGCGACGAGTACTTTTGATTCTGGGGTAACGACTGGAGCGTTAACGGGGATCATGGTATTCATCATTACTGTATTTTACATCATCGGTAAATCACTATGCATGAGCCGAGGGTATAATGAAATAATATGCGGTTGTCTCGGTTGAAAATCGGAGAAATACTTTTAATTTTGTTTTTTGTAAGCGGATTTTTGTTTGTTCGGCTGTATCGATTCCCCGATACTTTTCACTTTTACCATGATCAGCCATTGTTCTCGATCAAAGCACTAGAGATTTGGGAGAGCAAAGATATCCCCCTGATTGGTCCGCCAATTTCCTTCAACTTGGAGGGGAGACAAGTATTTCAGGGTGGGATTATTTATCTTGCCCAGCTTTTCTTTTTACTGATCGGCGGGTTTGATCCGAAAAACTCAACCCTGGCTTTTATCCTCTTTTCGTCGCTGATGGTGATCCCACTCTGGCTAGGTGCGAAAAAGATGGGTGGAACTAAAGCGGCCACCCTCGCGATAGCGACCTATGCTTTTTTACCACCCATCATCACCGGGACACTCGAACTAACCAATCCTTACTACCAGCTGGCACTAACCCCTATCCTAATCTACATCTTGTCGCATTATCTCCACAGAGCTACCTGGCAGTTGGCAGGACTTGTGGGTCTAGCCATGGGCATTCTCCTCCAGTTCCACTATCAGTTCGTGCTGGTTATTATGGTAGTCATGTTCTACCTGATAATCTGTAGGCCTCGGATTACCTGGGTTCAGTTGGGAGCAGTGCTCGTGGGCGGAGCCATCGGCTTTTCTCCCCTGATCGTCTTTGAGTTACGTAATAATTTTTATAACCTGCGCACTATTGGACTCTACCTGCAACACTGGGATGAGTTTGCTCGACAACTGGGCGGAGGTGGATTGCCTATCCAATATTTCTTGAGCTTGATGCTTGTGGGAGTAACTGTGATAGCAACAGTCCTTGCTAGCAAAATCCCCAAACCAATGATTTTTGTTATCGTTGGCGTCATGGCAGGGTGGGCGGTGCGCGACTTTGTGATTAGTCCCAAACAAGGCGGGATTCTGAAAAATTGGAAGTACCAGGATGAGCTCAAGGTAAACGAGATCGTGAGACGAGAGAACCTCACTAACTACAACATTGTAATGTGGTACGACACGAGATCGATTACACAGCGATACTTGTTTTTAATCAATAATACAAAGTTTGATTTTGAAAATTATCGAAATAATCAATACCTGTTTGTGGTTTACAAAAACGAGGAGTGGCAGAGTGACGGCGCCTACGAGCTCAATACGTTTAAACCGGCCAAAACAATCAAGGAATGGAAGATCAATGATAGTTATAACTTGTATCTGTCTGAGCGGACTAGCGGAACTGAGTGATGAAAGACCAGATGTTGTCCCAGACTGAGCGGGGTGGTGGTTGTGAAGGAGTGGTTTGGGGCAGATCGAGTTGAGAGTAGGGAGTGAGACTCTCGACCTTCAAGGTATTGCTGGGCGAATGATAGGTGCCTACCACAATTACTGGCTTTTCGGCTAACCGTGTCGTTTGGTTAAAGTTGCCGGCGTACTCAATCGTGTAGACGTCCGAAGTGGGTAGTACCAGGATATCGCGGGGGGTTCCCCCCATGTTTACTGCGTGAATAACCCCTAATTTGGACATGGGGATACTCACTCCTCTCCCCTGCCACAAAATGTACAAGACATATAGCGCGATCGGGAGTACTAGCAGAGGGATAGTGAAGCGCAGGGAGATGATGGTGTTTTGACTTTTCCAGATACGCTTGAGCGCGAGCCACAGCCGACCAATCGGATTATTCACCTTAAAATTGATATCGACAATCGGGTCATTTAAGTTTTCGGACTGCTTCAATTCCAAGTCTATCGCGTGGACACCGTTGACCGAGACGGAGCGGCCAATAGTTTTTTTACTCTCACTCGCGCGCTCGGAAAAATCTATGTTTTCTGTCATATAGATATGATGCTAGCAAATTGTGAAAAATTGTCTAGTGTATGCTGAGGCGACTTTTTTTGTTCAATAGGTAACGAGCGTAATGTAGAGAGGCTGTGATAATGTTCATTAGTTGGTCGTGGCGCTTGAGTTGCATATCAAGATTATCTTTTTCGTTGTCGGTTTGAATCTTGGGATGTCTATATGGCACAGTAACTGAGCCAATCCGTTTACCATCGTGAGCTAACTTCAAAATGGGAATAAAGGTGGCGCTGTTGTACTTATTTGTTTTGACATGCATATGCATGGCAGGTACTGCCGGAGGATCACTTTCTGTATCAACAGATTCTTCTTTTGGCATGCCAGCAAACTCGTACTTGCCAGAAAAGTAGGAAAGATGCTCGGGTTTAAATACCCGAGGACCAAACCATGCGTCAAGTGATGGAATATCTCCCTTTCGTAGTTTTCTAGTGATAAATTCTAAGAACCCTTTTGGTTTGGTTATAATCTTGAGAATACGGTTGAAAAATCCGTTGGCGCGCTTTTCGTATGCAACTTGATAATCTGGGTAAGTGGCAAAACCCGCATCGTCCCTGGCAGGTATGACTAAATCATACTGGTCTCTGAGAATAGCTAGTACTGCGGGCCAGAGACACTCTGGGCGGATCAGATCTTCTTTTTCTGGCTCAGTCCACAAAATAGCTTTGACCCCCTCTAGTTGACTAGCTAACTCAAAACCATATTGGCGAGATGGGTCCATGCCCCGATGCTCTGCGTCTTCGTCAAACACCTTGATTCCAGGAATTTTGCGGATTGCCTGGTAGAAAGGACTATCTACAGGACTACCGTCGACCACTACAACTTGGTGACCGAGATTGGTGGCCTTTTGAATGGTTAAAAATGCGATATCTCCCCTAGTCTTGTCGGTATTTGTTATATCCGGGTCGCCATCAAACCACTTTTTGTAAAAGGTGGTCGTGACTATGGCCAATGATTCTGGATGCTGTGCCAACTCACAGTTGGCTAAGTCAGGCTCTAGTTCTAATTTTTTCATCGAGAGTATTTTACTAAAATATGAGATAATTTGATAATGCCAAAGACCTTGATATCAATTGTAATACCAGTCTATAACGAAGAAGGTAATATTCTGCCCTTTTTTGCCGAACTAAAGCAAGCTATTCCTAAAGAGTACGAAGTTGAATTCATATATGTTGATGATGGGTCAACTGATTCAACGCTTACCAAAATTAAGCAGCTCCAGGCAAAGAATAAAAATGCTAAATACATCTCATTTACCAGAAACTTTGGTCATCAATACGCCCTCAAAGCGGGACTCGATCATGCCCAGGGAGAAGCGGTGATCTCGCTCGACGGCGATTTCCAGCACCCTCCCAAGCTAATTCCTAAAATGCTAGAAAAGTGGGCTACTGGCAAATACAAGATTGTGTTTACCAGAAGAATAGATGATGTAAAAACTACTTACCTAAAGCAGATAACCTCAAAACTATTTTATCGTTTTATCAACTCTATGTCAGAAACTAAAATCGATGTAGGCAGTGCTGACTTTCGTTTACTTGATCGGGAAGTAGTAAGGGTAATTACAAGCAGTGAAGAAGCTAATTTGTTTTTACGTGGGCTAGTTTCATGGACTGGTTTTACCTCATATGCAATCGATTATGTCCCCGACTCACGTATTTGGGGAACTTCGAAATATACCTATCCAAAAATGATCCGCCTAGCACTGGATGCTATTACATCATTTAGCATAATCCCACTACGGTTTGCGACTATTATTGGATTCTTCATGTCACTATTTAGCGGAATATACGGACTATATGCCGTGATCGTGTTTCTAACCAACAGATCTAGTGTCATCATTGGCTGGCCATCGGTCATCATCAGTGTCTTGTTTATTGGTGGACTACAGCTACTGATCCTAGGCATTGTGGGTGAATACATTGGTAAAATCTTCCTGGAAACAAAAAAGCGACCACTCTATATTGTGCAAGAAAAAAGCTTATGATTGCCAAGATTATTCCTTGGTTTATTTTTGCTGTATTTGGATTTTTTCTCGTTGGGAATACCTGGCAGGCAAAACTCGGAATGATCGATGATCACGAGATAGTGATGTTTTTGGGTCAAGATGGAAAAATTAAACTAAACGAAATCACCAAAATAATATCCTCGACTGAAGTTGGGCAGTGGGGAGAGTATCCTCGTTTTAGACCAAGTTACTACACGCTACGAGTCCTTGAAGCAACATTCTGGAAAGATAATGCGATGCTTTGGTACGGTACACGCTATTTAATGTTGGTAGTCTGCCTAACCCTAACATATCTAATCCTTTCAAGGTTTATACCAAAGATTCTATCTTTTACGATTGTTTTGTACCTGATGACCTTACCTTTGTGGTCGGATATTTTGACTAGACTCGGACCATCTGAAATCTATGCCGCTTTTGGACTCGCCTTATTTTCTTTTGGTTTGATGAAAGAAAAATACTACCTTTGGTTTATTGGATACCTAATTAGTGTAGGTTCGAAAGAAAATATGCTATTTATGTTGCCGATTCTCTTATTTTGGTTAGCAGTTAAAATTTGGAATAAAACAATCAGTAAAAAAGAAATAATTTTAGGAGTGGTGGCAACTCTCTACACTGCTTGGATCATCGCTGGAATAGGACTCGCAACGATCAAAATTGGCACTGATGTATATGGAACACAGATTAGCTATAAAGATCGAATCATGACACTTTGGAGTTATAAACGCTATATTACTGACACCCAGCATTTATATTTTTCCCTAATAGCTACAATCGGAATGATATTTGTAGCTTGGAAAAATAGGGACACCAGGAAATATTTAATTATGATGTTAATAGTTGGTGGGACAGTGGCCAGCCAGTATATTTTTTATAACAATACTCTTCCAACAAATATGAGATATGATTTTCCTGGTGTAATAGCCTTGCGTTTGCTGGACGTGATAAGTTTTGCTTGGATATGGTCATATTTATCTAAAAGTAATAAAGGACGGATAAAAGGATTGACCCTACTTATAGCTGTGACAATAATGGCCAACCAAATTTATCACAATGGCTACAAGCGAGTTCAAAATCAAATTGTTGGAGTTGTAAAAGAGACGGGATCTTTTGATAAAAATATTACTAAGTCGGTAAACGACTTGAACCAAGATACCAAAAAGCCTATCCTGATTGTAGCTAATAACTATCTAGATTATGAGCCCATCGTGTCAATTTCCCGGTTTTTAAGAGCTCGGAGAGTGTCTAATTCAATGACGCTTTACTATTATGGCGAAGTAACAGAGGACGATAATGTTTTAGCTAGAGAGTTAGAAACGGAAATGTTGGAGGTGATGAATGAAGGTGCCAATAGCAAAACATTTTTTCAATTTAGTAAATATATAGATCACTCGGATGATTACTACTGTATTATCTTAGGTTCTGCCCCACCTTTACCGGCTTGTGCTCAATCAACACATTTTTAACTAGGTAGAGTAGACTGACCAAATAGATCAGGATCCATACATACCACCACTCCCCTTTGATCAGCTCTGGTTTGTATTGACTGGCCATGGTAATAATTTCTGAGAGATTTGTCCCAGGATAATAAATAGAGATAACCCTCCAAATGCCTCCCAGTTGGAGCCAGGTGAATAGAAGTACTAGACCAGTACGGAGCCATGATTGGACCTTGAGATTAGAGGTTAAAGACATGATGCCAGTAAGGAGGATGCTCATGTGAGCGACAATGGTGGGGAAAAAGTAGCGAGCCTGGATACCTAGGGAATACCCGTTTTGTTTGGTGTGTTGCCAGTCGTACCAAAAGATGATTAAGGCATAAAGAATACTTGAACAAAGAACAAAGAATATCGAATATGGATCAGCAATAGTCGTCTTTTTTTTAAGTATTCTCCACCAGTAAACAACTAGTCCAATAACAGAGACTAGGACAATCCGATTGGCTACACGCCAGTAGATAGGAGGCAAGACAACGCCAAGCCATTTGAAGACTCCCCAGTACCAGACTACATTTTGAGCCACCAGTTTATTGGCAGTAAAGCGTAAATACTCGATGAAGGTCGCTCCGTGTATATTACTGACACTAAACAGCCCCCGATAGGTTTCCCACTGACTTCCTGCCACGAGAATGGCTCCTAGACCAATGAGGAGGGTCCAGCCAAGCATCTTCCACTTACGACTACGAATGACTGCTAGGAGTACTGAGAGGCTAGCTACTGCGATTCCGATAAAGCCCTGGGGCTTGGTATAGATATCAAGTCCTATGACTATCACAAGGGTAAGTAAATCTTTAAATTTGAGTTCAAATTTAATGATTCTTAACCCTAGATAGATGATGGTAAAAAAGAGGAGATCGTGGAGATTGTCAGAATTGATCCCACCAGTCACAAAACTCATCATCGGCTGGAGCATAACCAGGAAAGTGAGGAGTTTGGCGTAGATTTTTTGATTAAAAATAAGGATACCGATGTGCCAGACTACTAGTGCCATGAGCACCGCAATATCCAAGTTAATCAAGCGTGAAGCAAAAACCCTGGTAATAATGTCAGACTGATTGACGAGTCTGGTGTAGAGAGAACTAAGTACGTAGTAGAGAGGTGGATACTTGGCTGCTTCAGAGCCTACATAGGTCCCACGATTCTCGCTAGTATTGAGGGATTTGATTTCATCCTCATAGAGACCTATCATCGTATTTGTATATTCTGGGTGGTACTCAGGGTGATAGGTATATTTGTTTTGGCCAAGATCGTTACGAAATACGCCCAGGAGCCTTTGGGTTTCTGCCATCTCTAGCGTTAAATCTAGCTTGTCATAGACTGGCATGGAATTGTGGGAGACCAAATAACTAATAGAGCCAAAGTGGGCCTGCTCGTCAGGGAACTCGAAGACTGGGACAATCACGACCCATCCTAGGATCACTCCAACTATCGCGAGCGCAAATTTAATGAGTTCTTTTGACATAACTATTCCAGCCGTCTCTAACAATTAATCGCAGTGTGTGGACTGGCTCCCAGCCAAGGATTTTTTCTGCGAGGCTAATATCAGCACGAGAATAACTAATGTCTCCCACAATACGGGGACCATAAACAATATTGATCTTTTTGCCGGTTGCGATCTCGACTTCTTTGATGACCTCACCGATCGTATGGGTCTCGCCCGAACCTAGATTGAGGATTGTAGAGGCACCACCCTTGCGTAAATATCCTAAAGCTAGGGTAAAGGCAAAAGCAATATCTTCGACGTGGATAAAGTCACGAACCACTGTACCATCTGGCGTGTCATAGTCGTGACCGCTGATTGTGATCTGATCATCTTCGCCATTTGAGACGGCAAATAGTCGCTGTATGATGGCACGACTAGCTTTGCTCTGTCCCAGTCTCCCTTCCTCTTCGGCCCCGCCGACATTGAAGAGGCGGAAGGCGACATAGCGAGTATCACCAGTTGAGAGCTCTTGAAGAGAAGTCTCCCCGGCCAACTTTGTGACACCGTACGTATTGCTAGGGTGGAGTGGAGCAGATTCTGGTAATGGATCGCGACTATCTGGCGTACCATAGACGGCGGCTGAGCTAGCGTAGAGTAGGTATGGAACTCCAGCCTGCACAGCTGCCTCCCACACGTTGCGAGAACCCTGATCATTGACTGCCTTATATTCATCTGCTTTGTCGTTGCTTTCGGCGGCGTTAACCAAAGCAGCCAGGTGGATCACGGCTTCAAACTGATGAGATGAGAACAGCTCTGTTAGTGCAGACTTGTCGGTAATATCTCCAACAATTAGTTCTCCATTGTGCAGCAGAGCAGATTTGGAACCCTGAGAGAGATTGTCAAAAACTACGACTTTTTCGCCATTTTCACTGAGTAACTTGACGATGTGACTACCAATATATCCACACCCACCTGTGACTAAGATTTTGCCCATATCTATATTCTATCCTAGATCAGTGTCTCGTACAGTTCTTGATACTTTTTGGCAATTACAGAGAGATTAAATAATTTAACTATTTTTTCTCTCCCATATCGCCCATATTCTTTCTGAAGTACCGACGAGGTAATGATTTTTTCGATTCCCCTAGATAGACCTTTAACATCATAGGCCTTAGCTAAATAGCCGTTTTTACCATGTTCAACTAAATCGGGGATACCACCAACGTTGTAGGCAACAACTGGCGTCCCACAAACGAGTGACTCCATAGTGACGAATGAAAGTGTTTCCATCCTAGATGCAACGACAGTCACAGTTGCAGAGGCGTAGATGCTAGCCATCTCACTTTCCCTGACTACCTCCCCTCCGACAATTTTTACTTCAATATTCTGTTTTAACTTTGTAGGTAATAAGTTAATGGCTTTTTGAAAATCTGCGTACCCCTTGTTTAAGTCAAGGGTTGGATTGTTGGCCACAAAAAGGATAATAAGCTTGTCTGTTAACTTGATTGCTGATTTACCAAAGATGGATGTATCTACTCCGTTGGCAATATAAGCTAGATTATGACCATTAATAGCCTTGGCTGTTTTTGCTGTTGCATAGACATATTGACTGGGTGCGACATAGGTAATATCTAATTTTCCAAATGCTTTCATTTTCCTTTGCCAAACAAGTCGATCAAGATCAAAGCCTGATTCTCCTGTTGGTCGATTATTTTTTAGATACCCTACCTGAAACCGCTTTGAATTGGGTAAATGTTCTGCTCCGCAAAGTGGCCATAGGTCATGGAGAGTCCAGACAATAGGGAGATTAAATTTCGACAAGCTCTCTGGAGTAATAAAGCCGGCGCCGATCCAATGAACATGGATGATGTCAGGATTAAACTCAGCGATTGTCCGAGAAATATTTTCTCCATAATAATTATATGAGTGGAAGATAGGGTTTTTGGTGTGGGTTAGCTTGCCGATGGCAGCGTCGACATAGGCAGGTAACTTGCTAGACATGTTGAGGATGAGTGAGTCAACTCCCATCTTATTTAGCTGGTTGGATAAACGGGTAGCGGCAATGGCTGCCCCGCCTGTTTTCCATGTAGAGAGATGTAAGATTTTCATAGCTTCTGCTTATTATGATCTAAACCAGAGAGGAAATATATGTAGGGAATGAAAGGATAAAAATACCTTGGTTCGATTGGGAAATGAGTAACTACTAGGACGAAATAAATAATCGGGAAACCCAAGATCCAATTATTTTTGATTTTATTCCAAGTATTGATCCATAAATAAAACGATAAAAATATTTTGCAAATAACGAATCCTGCCAAGATGAATGGAAATGGTAAAAGCAATAGGATACTAGGATATATCCCTTCAAATAATGTGATGTTACTTAGACTTACGATCATGATGAGGATATATTTAACGGGATTATTAGTTAGTCTGGCTAGCCAATCTATGTAATCAAACCCTTTTTCCCGGCTGATATCGGCGAGGACGTAGGGATTACTATCGTACATTGACATGTCAGGCGTGGCATCGTTTTGATGGCAGACACCTTCATATTTTGGCAACATAGCCTTACCCAGTGGATAAGAAAGGTAATAGGGAATACAAGAAACAATCTGATCATATGACTGATACACCTTACTTGACTGGATATTGAGGGTATAGAGTGATCTGCCACCACCAAGAGAGCCAAGGATACTGGGAGCGAGGATTATAGGCACGATTGTTAACGCTAGGAGATATTTAAATTGCTTTTCGTATAGAAGATAGATCCAGAGCGGGACAATAAAGGGTAAGAGTACAGATTTAGTACTAAAGAGAATAATGCCTCCAACAATTAGTGCAAGCTGACTATGAAAGCTAGATTTCTTGATCATGGAGACAAGACCATAGACAATGAGTGATGCACCGAAACAGGCAAATGGCTCAGAATAGACCTTTCCCGAGAATGTTAGATATAGTGGAGAAAATAACATGAGCAGTCCTCCTTTCCAGGAAGACTGAGATCTTGTTAAGAGGAGCGATCTGAATATAATCCCGCTAGCAAAAAACCAAAGCAGATAATTGGCTATTTGGAGAACAATAATATTCTTGGTGCCAGTAAACTGCATAATAATGGCAAGGAAGGTAGGATATCCGTGATCGATGAATTGGGGTGAAACAGAGAAGAAGGAAGAGATGATGTTTTTGTTTTCGACCATTGCTACTGCAGTATCGTAATATGATCTCGCGTCGTGCTGAAGGGCCAAAGTGCTTGGAGTGTGGCTAATGACATAGGTCACTACAAGAACGTAAAAAATCAACGCCAGTGTTTTAAATTTCATATCATTCCTAAGATAGATTTCAAAAATAAAGAAATTTTGCCTAAGGGGTGTAAATAAACAAGATTTTCGATTCGTCGATCACTTTCTTCGTCTACCCTAAACTCCGTAGGGTGAACAAGTGGGAACTGCATGGGTACAGTAGATACCCCAATCGTTTTGTTTTTCGATTTAATATTGGTAGAGTCTGCACCATAGCCCACATTGGTGACCAAATTAACCGAAGGGATGATGTTTAGCCCGCGATTTTTGAAACTGGCATAGGTCAGCTGGTAGTCCCAAGTATTGATCTTGCCGGCAGACAAGCGGTCGAAGATATATTTCCAGAATTTGGCGATGATAAACCCACCAATTACCTCTCTGAGCCAACTAGAAGACCTACGACTCTGCCAGTCACTAATCTCGCTGTCGTATTTGTCCCACGATCTCTTCCAGGTCGCCCAACCCCAAATGTGAGGGTACTTTGAAAAGTAATAACTCTCCTTAGGACTATCCTTACCAAATTGGAAGTTGTTGCCGGAAATACTAAATACTCGCTCATCATTTTTGTATTTTTCTAATAACTCGTCGCAGAATCTAAAGAATGAAGGATCTGGGATACAGTCATCCTCGAGAAAAATTGCTTTATCTTCCTGGTTAAATATCCAGTCTATTCCAGATTTGAATCGCTCCTTGAGACCTAAATTGGTATTGGCATAGTTCTTATGGACAATGCACGGCCAATCAATGAGTAATTCCAGGTTTTTACGAGTATTTTCTACCTGGACTATCTCGCTAGCATCTTTGGGACCGTCGGCGATAAGATATAGAGTCTTGGGTTTAATTTTTTTTAAGCTAGCAAAAATTAAAGTTAAATTTTGAGTTCGTTTGTAGATAAAGATGGCGACTGGTGTATTCATGACTTTTTACGGCTGAACAGCCTGCGTATTGGGAGAGACAAAAGATAAATACCTTTGATAAACAAGCGGAAGTAGTTAAGTGGCCTTAACTCCTTGGGACACATTAATCTGACCAAATAATATTGATCCCTCACATTGATCGTTGATTTTATCGACCAAATAAGTTTAAAAACCTCTAAATATCCCACACTCCGAGATTGCCTAGTTAGACCTGTTCGCTCGTGATCACAATAGACTACACAGTCTGGATCTAGTAAAAGTTTAAAGCCATTTAACCTAGCTCGATTGGTGAACTCAAAGTCTGAACCATAATGAGGCAGTCGAACTTCATCCAATAAACCTATTTTTTGGAAGACCTCGACTGGAAAAAGAGTCCCCTTGGTAGATAAATGATCACATGATTTGATAACATTCACATCCTTTACTTGATTCAGCCAGATCCCCTTCCTCCAATCAACATGAAGATAACCAGTGTGAACACGCTTTGTTGCTTGCTCTATTTCTAGTGAGCCAACAATTGACCTTTGATGGGTGGACGAAGTAGAGGCAATTTTCTCTAGATAGGTAGAATCGACCACACAGTCGTTGTTGATCGTGAGGATAAAATCACCTGCTTTAGTTGATTTCATACTTTCGGATATCGCCAGATTAATACCACCAGTCCACCAAAGAGAACCATTTCCGGATAATATCTTGACTTTAGGATATGTCTTTTTGATGAAAGGCGCAGTGTTGTCGGTTGAGCCATCATCGACGAGGATAATCTGGTAGCTTTTGTAAGTTTGATGGGAAAAACTCTCGAGAAATTTTTTGGTATGAGAAAGTGAGTTGTGTACCGAGGTAACAACAAAAATTTTGGGGATCATACTTTACTCTTTTTCTAAGCGATATTTTTTGACGTGCTCTGGCCCTGGATATGGTCCTTGTTTGACCTCGATCATGCGACAATCTTCAATCACTTCAAATCCATGACCACCTGATACATGTAAAAGAAAATCTCCCGCATTTAAAACAACTTCTTCGACTAGTTCAAATTTGTCAGTAAAAATCTTAGCTTTGACTTTACCTTTTTCGACGTAGAGAAACTCTTGAGTTGTATCTACTTTGTATTTTATATCTGGATTGTGTACATGATCCCTGACGACTTTACCAGCGGGGTGTTCGAGTAGACCTAGCTGAAGAGTGTATTCATTGGGACTAAGAAATCGTACGCCCTCGGCATGAATTGAATGAGAGAAAATATGAGCTAGAACTTTATCTTTGTGAGTGATTGTGCGGATATCCATGTGATGATTGTATCATTTTGCGTACCCGAGTTACAAAATCCTTTTCCGTCCATAATTGTAATCTCTGCCTTCCTCTTTTGATATATTTTGACCTTAATTGTTCACTTTGAACGAGCGAAATCATGGCTCGTGCAATTTCATTTGGATTTGTCGGGACAACTGAAATGCCGGCATTGCCCAACTGCTCGAGACACCCGCGCACACTTGAGTAAATAACCGGTGTGCCCATTGCCCATGCCTCTAGGACCGGGATATTGGTTGGACCAAAGTGAGTAGGCATGACTAGGCCAAGACTGGCTCGGTATAGGGACGAAATGATCTGACTATCCACATAACCCAGATAATGGATATATTTGGTCAAATGATATTTTTGTGCGATCTGCATGAACTCTGGATAAGTACTGTATTCTACCTCGGCGTTGCCGGTTAATACCAGATGAATTTTCAACTTATTTTGATGAGTAATTTTTAGCGCTTTAAGTAGTTCTAAATGGTGTTTGTGAGGCCAGAAGTTGGCGGGATAGTAAAAATATTTATCGAATTTTCCATACTTCGCAAGAATCTTTTTGGCCTGCAATATTGTGATATTAGTTTTGAGATAGGAAGGAGGTAAAAAAGGCAAAATTACGATTTTCTTTGAGTCTGCGCCAGGATAGCAATGTAGGAGATCTTCCTTGCCAATCTCTGAATCAACGAGAATTCTAGATGCATATTTTACGATACGGGCAAAGTTGTACTCCCTGATCCTACCCTGACCACCTGCAGAGACTTCTTTAAATTGGGGATTTAGTTTGTGTTGCAAGTCATGAATAGCTACCATCGATGGAGTAGATACAAGATAGCTAAGACTAGATGAGGTGGGATAGATAACTAAATCTAATTTTGAATCCTCTATGACCCTAATATTGGAAAGATGTGACCAGCGCTCAAAAATTTCTAGCCAAATACCCTGAGAAATGAAAGTGTTGGCAATTAACC
Organism: uncultured Pseudomonadales bacterium; assembly: GCA_964502225.1. GTDB lineage: Bacteria > Patescibacteriota > Microgenomatia > UBA1400 > UBA12108 > CAJAUT01. The sequence goes on from CAZCUC010000001.1 coordinate 41,002, forward strand.
CTAGTATCCGATAGCTAAAATACTTTGGCATTTCATCAATGTAGACGACCTTTATTCTTTTATCTTTCAGGTACGATTCTGGGAGATCGTGATTGGTGGAAAAAATAACCAAACTTGTCGATTTGATTGATCTAACTGCCTCGATGATGGTTAGCGAATATTGATAAACACCCCCAGAATATTTGTTCGCATTGAAATAGACGCCAATTTTCATATCACTCTGGTTTTGTGGCTACAACGTACATATCCCATTCATTACCTGAGACAGGTTTGGATGGGTCAGCAAAGGAAGTAGTATTTTGGACTGTTAGACCACCCATCTTTAGTGAGTCTGTGAGTTCGCTGACTCCCCAATAACGCATTGGATGATCTTCGCTGACGGAATGGACTACCTTGCCATCATGTTCCTCAGACACTTCAAATTTAATTAGGACTAGCTTGGCTTCTTTATCTAGGGACCCACGAGTTACACGGGTAATCTGCCCACCATCCTTCTCGATTACTTTAGTCCGATCGGTAGGCGGATCAGCAACTACGGCGACCTCGTTCCAGGCATCAAAAATGAAAGTGCCACCTGACTTGAGGTTGGTTGTTACATTTTTGGCCAATTTTGTCATAGCGTCTGGAGTATGCACGTATCCGGCGATATTAAACATCATGATTACAGCATCAAACTCGCCATATGACTTTGCTTCACACATATCTCCTTGCAACAGCGTAATATGATCACTCATACCGGCCTGTGTGATCTTCTCTGTGGCTTCTTTAAGCATGTCAGGAGAGAGGTCGACGCCCGTGACCGTGTAGCCTCGTTTGGCAAGGATTATTTCATATGTCCCTGTCCCACAGCCAAAGCTTAAGATGTTCTTGACTGGATGGGGGGAATGTTTGACCCAAAAAGCCTCGAGTTGATCTACTTCTTTCTCGTACGGCTTTTGGACATACATATCATCGTAATACTTTGCGTAACCTGAAAATTGTGTCATAAAACTCCTTTGTATATTTGCTTATTGTAACACTGGATATTTATTATTTTTGTAATACATAGTATTTTGAAGATGATCCGCCATATATCTCTTCAAAGGTCTTTATAAGTCTCAAATTATTTTTTTCAATAAAGTCAGAGATAAAGGACTTTGGAGTAATCACTGGAAATTTGTGTTGAAGTTCAGACCACTGCTTAGCTACTATAACATCAAAGTGGTCATCTGAAATAACATCAAATACAATAAAGCCACCCTTTTTGCAGACCCTAACGCATTCTAAAAGATAATCGAATGTCCTTATTATTGGTAAATAAACAAATACCCCATGTACGTGTACCACATCAATAGATCCACTAGTCGTTTGAAAAAGAGAATATCCATCAGCATTATGGATTATGAGCTCTCTTATCTTGTGTTTGAAGGCTTGATGTAAATACTGATTCCAATCAGTGGACGTTTCATAGATTTCGTATCTAGCAACTGGGGATAACTGTATCACTTTTTCTAAATACATGCCCGTACCGGTGCCAATTTCACAAATGTTACGGGCTTTGTTGAATAATTTTAGATCATTCAGCTTGGCAATTATGCGATCTCTTCTACCAATTTTCCTCTTATCGATATTTAGACTTTCAAGATAATCACAAATTGATAAATTATGAGATTGAGCTTGTCCTATGGTAATATCGGCGCGGAGATAGTTCAACCCAGTTTTTTCTAGTGTATATCCATATCTGTTCGCTACGATATTGAAAATTCTCCTAGCAATCATAAGCAAAGCCACTATCTTAATTGAAATGAGTGAGACTATACTTTTTTTAAATGAAAAAATAACTCTATGCCTGGAAGTTCTTGCGTGACTTTTGATTAATTGCTTGATTTGCTTGACTGCCTCAACTGTTGCATGACCTGGATTGTATAGCAAATAGTCGACTAGTTTTTTTTGATCAGAGCTTGGGATGGTATCATGCATAGCTTTTGTTATAGTTCTTACCAACTCTTTAGGTTGATTAATCGTAATTCCATATAGCTTGCCACCATTAACAAAAGGGAGATTTTCCCAACCCGCTGTATCTATTTCTGGAAGATATTGCTTAAGAAAGCTAGAGAAGAATAATGGGGTGTTAATAAATATAACTGGTTTTTTAATGGCTAAAAATTCGAACGAAATACTTGAAACACAAGTAATCAAGACGTCAGAAGCTGCGAGAATAGAATTGTTATTGAGACCACGAAATAGGCGAAAATTCGAAAATTTATTTTCTAGTTTGGAAATTTCTTGATACCAATCAATTCCACCATTTGCGTAAGCATCATCCTTTGGCTTTAAACAATCAACGGGTAGTGAAGTTAAAACATTATAGTTGGTGTTCTTACAGAGAATTTTTAAAATCTGAAGACCAAACTGTCGGAGGGAGGCATGCTCATTGAATGCTGGAGCATATAATACTGTAGTTTTACTCACCGGCAAGCCTAGCTTTTCTAGTTCTTTGTTTCGGTCTATTGTTCCTCTAATCAAGTCATCACTTTTGGTATACCCTATTTTATGCAATGACAAATGAGTTGGCTGTCGATTTTTCAACTGGGTTTTTATGTAGTGATCGTATGCATCTTTTTGTAACTTGCCGTACAAGAATAAGTCGTCAAAGTTGTCCAACTTGCGATGTGTAAACGTCAGGCCTTTTGATGGTTGGCCGTGAAAGGCGTATATACTATAGATATTATCTAGCCCTAGTCCGTCGCTTGAAATGTAGAGCGAAATTTCATTTTCTGTAAGAATATTTTTGCGTAGATCTGACAGCTTAACGTGGGAGACTTTATGAAGCAGTTGCGGGAATACTATAGAAAATTCCTGGTAGGTTTCTTTGCTTTCATGAGCAATGATAACAGGACTATTTACATCGTCGTAGCATTTCTGAATGATATTTTCTAAAAATTGAAGCTCCCCTCGATACAGACCAAAAACTAGTGCTTTCCTGTTATTAGCCTTTAGCTTGGCTTTTAATAAAAATATTCGGAAGATATTCATAATCATTTTGAGTGACCATAAGCCAAATTTACGATATGTCTAGCTAATTCAGTGCTTGAATCTATAATTATCATTCGTGTAGGATTATCAATATTTTCCAGGCAGCTAAATTCTGTGCAGCCTAGAATTATTGCATCTGGTTTATAAATACTTGAATATTCGGCGAGAAACTTACTAAACAACTCATTGTCTAAAGACGAACCTTTCTTAATTGCTTCTATAAATGAGGTAATCGTTGTTTGGGCTTCCTCATTATGATCAATATATGTAAACCCTTCTCTTTCTATATATTGCTTATACAGTTTTTCATTGTATGTGATACGACCACCCAAAACTGCTATACGACTACCGGGATGTACTTTTGACTTTATCTGTCTAGCTGTAATTTCGACTATATTAAGGATAGGAATATCAATTTCTTTTTGAACTGCTGGGATAAAATATGATGCACTGTTGCACGGGATGGCTATTATATCTGAAGGATATTCTTCTAGTTTTTTACAACTTTCGATCATCTCTTCAATTGGTGAGGGTCCTATACCCTCATAGGCCATGCTACGACTTGGGATATGCGGATTATTGTCAATAATTAACCTCAAGTGATTCCAATCTTTTTTTGCAGGAGTTAAATGTAAAATTTTATTGAAAAAGTCTGAAGTTGCGTAGGGTCCCATACCCCCCAATATTCCAACTACTAATTTGGGTTTAAAATTTGTGTTCATGTTATCTTGAATGATGTAAACTTATGAGTAAATTTGCCTATCTCATTCTCCTCAAATATCTTTGGTGACACATAATCTAGAAGACTAGTTACGCGTAGTAGACTAGGAAATACAATCTCTGGAATTTTTCTTAAAAATGTGAGAATCGGACGATAACTCATTATTTTACTCAATATACCAATTCGTAGAAATTTATATGATTTTTGAGATGATATTTTAATGAAGCCAGTCTGTTTAAAAATATTCTTAAGTTCTTCTTCAGTTCGATAAATTGCATAATATTTTTTTTGATTATTAATTACTCTATTAGGTTCTAAAGTGAGTGTCGACCGATCGATTATCATACCATCTGATTTCAGCATGCTTTTTAGATGTAATAAATCTTTGTATAGGATCTTGTCTTCTATATATTGAGTTACTCCACCCAAATATATGAGGTCGAACTTTTTATTCGAATGAAAATTCCGAATACTGACATTCTCAAAATAACAGTTTTTCACCTCTCTTATTTTGGCGTGCATCTTGGCGTGTTTTATAGAAACTTCGCTTATATCAATCCCAGTATAGTGAGAAACATATGGGTGTAATGCAAATCCCCATCTGCCAGATCCACATCCCACCTCTAAAATATTTGGTCTAGATTTAAAGTTATACAATTTAAGAAAGTTGAGGAGTTCAAAATAAGTTCTATAGTATATTTCAATCATCCCACCACCACCCATGGGTGAGACTCCGTCTACGTCAGGATCGTTTATGAGATTATTCCAGTAGTGATGAGCCTTTTGACTAAAAGTAATTGTATTCATTT
>CAZCUC010000001.1:45646-80828 GCA_964502225.1 uncultured Pseudomonadales bacterium
GCATTTAAGCCAGTTCTATCTTTAAAGGTTGGCCAAACAGCTTTTGTAGAAGGACTCCACACCCAGAGCATACTGGCTTTGTTGTCATGAATATTCATTTGCGTAATTTGTTTTTGAGTGTCTAAAAGAAACTTGTTTATTTGTTGAATCAAAGTGACTGCTTTCTTATCATTGGAGGTTGGCATCATTGAGTTAATTTTTTCTCCAATATGCATATGCGGTTCGAAACATTTTATTTTACGTACATCTACGTTTGCTCCCCGAATAACCAATATGTTCCGATAGCTCTGTGCGGGATAGAGTTCCCAGTTATCATAAGGTAGTTTGATTTTACTTATAATTTTCTTGGCGTTTGAGTCTGATATCTGACCAGCAGTAAAGTCAGTTAATATTTGCTTGTCTAAATCTGCTGAAACAAGATTGCACCGTAGAATTAAGTCACCTTCATTTAATAGTATCCCTTGTGCTGTAGCTTCAAACGAAGCTCTGCCAGATGGATAGAATTTGTCTGGCTCGTAGCCAATAAGCCCCATGATGCAAACCATACTTTCGATGGGAAAACCTTCAAAAGTGGTATTAATTCGTCCAACCCTACCCTTGTCTGCAATATACTGAATGTGTGGAATAAAAGCAGCTTCTAGTGGTGTTTGATTGTCCAATTCCTGTATTGGTTCATCTCCTAGACCATCGATAATAACCATGACACTTTTCATATGTTTATTTAAATATTAGTTCTGCTTTTTGTAAATCTTCGATCGTATCGATTTCAAACCACTTGCACCCTACTACATCGACTAGGTTACACTTTATCTGATCAAAGTGATCTGCGAGGATTAAGTCATAATATTCGTTAGTGCGTTCTTGCACAACTCCATCGGTTAACCACTTTTTTATTTTTTCTACTACTGGTTTACTTATATATAGTAGCCCTATTGATTTGTGTAGGCCGATTTTAGATTCATTACCTCTTATGATTTTGAGGCCGTCAACTCTTCTTAAGTCTTTAGATTTGAGGAAGGCACCATCAAATATTGCTGCTCTTGAATCTGTAAACCAAGACATTTCACCAGATAGTGGTAAATCTAGAATTTGTCTACTAAGGAAGACGTCGCCCTCCAAAACCCATACATTGCTAGATACACTTTCTAATCCTAGGGAAAGACTATACATACTATTCGTATTGTTGTAGGCTTTGTTTTCAATGTATTTGATCTTCACTCCCTCAAAATCTTCCCCTATCTGCTTTTTGATAGCGTCAGCTAGATAACCGACTACTAAAACGATCTCTTTGATGCCTATGCCGGAGAGAACCCTGATAGCGTTAACTAGAATTGGAATACCATTTACTTTGACTAAACACTTGGGAATATTATCGGTTAATGGTCTTAGACGAATTCCTTGTCCAGCACACAGAATAATTGCCTTAGTTTCCATATTGCTTGTCATTTGAGTAATCTCCAATTACTAATCGTATAAACTTCAGATCCACTATAAACGTACTTATCAAAATTTGCCAGATGGCCGTTGATGTTGCCACTTATAATTTCAATTATTGTTATTTCCTGGATACTATCGTCTGAAGCCATGCTTTCCTTGAGGAACCATGCCCCAATAATATATTTTCCAGGTAACAATAGTATTTTAGGAACCGTTATTTCAAAAATATGTGTGCCAGGTTCTAAATCTAATTTCATACCTTCCCAACTTGATGTTAAATAGTGTACTGCAATACCAATCGAGCTACTGATCTTAACCCCTATTTCTGCACTAGATATTTTTTTAATACACTTTAGCGAAATAGTGAATACAATTGCATCTCCCATAGCAAATATAGTGCACAAATTGCGTTTTGTATCGTATATAGCTAGCTCTGTAAGCAAACCAAATTCCCTAGGCCTATTATCATGTTTAATTTTAGTTAAATTAATTTTTGATTTTTTGAATATTGCCGAAGCATAATGATTTAAAACCGATTGAGTTTTTCCTTGAGATTCAACTTTTCCTTCCCTTAGCAATAGTGCTTTATCACAAAGAGACAATATTACTCCCATGTTATGACTAACTAAAATAATAGTTTTGCCGGATCGTGATAAATCGGACATTTTACCTAGACACTTTTTTTGAAATTCTGCGTCGCCCACGGCGAGAACCTCATCAACCAAGAGAATATCGGCATCAAGATGAGCGGCCACGGCAAAGGCTAGACGGACATACATCCCGCTGGAGTAATGCTTGACTGGGGTATCGAGAAATTTACCTACACCAGAGAATTCGACGATATCATCAAATTTTGCTTTAATCTCTGATTTTTTCATGCCAATAATGGCGCCGTTGAGATATATGTTCTCTCTACCTGTTAGCTCTGGATTAAATCCAGTACCAACCTCCAGCATACTGGCTACACGGCCATGCATGGTAATCTGGCCAGTGGTTGGCTCAGTTATGCGTGCTAATATTTTGAGCAAAGTACTCTTGCCTGCCCCATTCCTGCCGATGATCCCGACTACCTCGCCTCTCTTTACCTCGAATGAGACATCTTTGAGTGCCCAGAAGTCCTTCGTTTTAGTTGGACCCTTAAATATACGATTAGGGAGCTCTACGAGCTTATCCCGCAAAGTAGGATAGCTTTTGTTCTCTCCTATTAAATATTTTTTACTAATGTTTTCTACTTTGATTGCGATATCTGACATAATTCCTTTAGATAATATCTGCAAAATATCTCTCTACTTTCTTAAAATAGGCGGAGCCGGTGACAAAGATAAGGATAACCAATACTGCAGAGATACCAAGGGCTCCCCAATTGATCGGTAAGCCACCAAGAATCATAGCCCTGTGGGCATCAATAATTCCCGTCATAGGATTAAGTGCTAGGACTGATCTAAAATTGGGAGCAATGGAACTAGGATAGATAACTGGAGTGATAAAGAGCATGAGTTGGATAAAGAACGGTAGAACGTAGCCTACATCACGATATTTAACATTGATGGCTGAGAGCCAAAAACCCATTCCCATCGCGAGAAACCAAGTGAGCAATAAGGTAAGGGGGACTAAAAGAATCTGAGTACTAGGCATGATCTGGTAGTAGAACATCAAGACAATAAGGACTAAGCTCGCCACAGCATAATCTACGAGCCCGGTAATGGTGGCAGCTATAGGAATGATAATCCGAGGAAAATATACCTTGGTAATTAGTGAGGAACTTGCGACCATACTAGCACTTGAGGCAGTAATTGCCCCTGTAAAGTATGTCCATAGGAGTAGTCCAGCGTAGGAGAATATTGGGTAAGGTACACCACCACCTGAAATATTGGCTAGGTGTCCGAAGAAAAATGAAAATATTATCATAGTAGTAAGTGGTTGAACTATCGCCCACAGGCCACCAATGATCGTTTGGCGGTAGCGAACTTGCAAATCACGCTTGACCAAACTAAAAAGTAATTCTCGATAGTTAAATATTTCTTGGATATTGAGAAATTGAAGTTTGTTTGTAGGCTTGATTATGGTTGTTTGCATAGGTTAATGAGATTGTTTGTACCATGCGATTGTCTCCATGAGTCCGGCATCAAAATCGGTGGTTGAGACATAGCCAAACTTGTTCTTGGCACGAGAAGTGTCGAGCATACGACGTGGCTGGCCATCAGGTTTAGTCATATCCCAGATGATCTCACCTGAGTAGCCGACATGGGAGCGAATTTTCTCTACCAGATCTTTAATCGAGATCTCAAATCCGGCACCGATATTGACTGCCTCTGGTTCGTCGTATTTTTCTGTGGCTAGTACGATACCCTCGGCGGCGTCTTCGACGTAACAGAACTCTCTGGTGGCCTTGCCGGTACCCCAGACGGTTACACTGGGTGAGTTATTGTCCTTGGCTTCGACAAATTTCTTGATTAGAGCCGGGATTACATGACTAGATTCCACACTAAAGTTATCTCCTGGACCATAGAGATTGACCGGGAGTAGAAAAATAGAGTTGAAGTTGTACTCTGAGCGGTAGGCAGTAGCCTGAACTAACATCATTTTTTTGGCTAAACCATAGGGAGCATTGGTCTCTTCTGGGTAGCCATTCCAGAGATCATCTTCGTGGAAAGGAATCGGAGCGAACTTGGGGTAGGCACAAATAGTTCCGATAGCCACAAATTTGGAGACTCCAGCGAGACGAGACTCCTCCATCATGTGGACACCCATCAAAAGATTGTCGTAGAAAAGGGTACCGGGGTAGTCACGGTTATAGCCGATCCCGCCCACATTGGCGGCCATGTGGATCACAATATCAGCCCCTTTTACGACCTCAGCACACGCTTCTTTGAGTCGGAGATCATACTGACTGGACCTAGGGACGGTAATGTCAGTAACACCTCTTTCCTTGAGTTTGGCGACCACGTGAGAGCCGAGAAACCCAGCCCCACCAGTTACCACGACCTTTTTGCCTGACCAAAAATTCATAATCGCTTCCCTTTCTTTACTTCTTTGATGGCGACCTCGCGGATCAGATGACTGATTTCGGTGCGAATGTTCTCGAGGTAAACATGGAGGCGAAAAACAAGGTAGAAGAGAATGGCAATTGAGGCATAAACAACTACATCAACTCCCCTACCGATCCCCAAAATCTTGGCTAGACGTGTGGTTTCTTCGGGGTAGAAGATGGCAACAAGGGCTACTGCCCAAATAAGTAACCAAAAAGTTAAGGCTCCAAAGCGAATGGTACCTCCCCTAAACTGCAGAACTGCCCGAGAGGCGGCAAAGAGCACAAACACTAAAAGCATGATCTGGATGGGAAGTATTAGGTTCATAAAGTTTAAGAGAACATCCTGTATAGTAATTTTAACAGAACTGAGGCACTGGCGGTGTTTTTCTGCCCTTTACTCAGTGAGTAAGGAGTATAGCGGATATGGATGGGAATCTCAGAAAATTTGAGCTTTAATCTATGGATCTCACCAAAGAACTCACTACTGACCTCCATCCGATTACTTTTTATACTAAGCGAGGTAATGGCACGACGTGAAAGACCACGGAAACCTGACTGTGAGTCGGTGGTCCAGACACCAAAGAACATAAATGTCACGAGGTTGCCTAGGAATAGGATAATGCGGCGCAGTTTGGGCATCCCAGAGTGTGTACCTATAAAACGACTACCAATCACGACATCGGTGCCTGACTGCAGTTGCAGTAGCGCCTTTTTTATATCCCGTGGGTCATGTTGCCCGTCGGAGTCAAAGGTGACACAAGCGTCATAATTCGTGCGTTTGATATATTCGATTCCGGTGGCTAGAGCTGCACCGAGCCCGCAATTATGTTTGTGTTTGAGTAAGCGATCAGCATAGGCGAGTGCAACATCCCCCGTCCCATCACTGCTACCGTCATCAACCACGATTAAGTCGGCATTGATCCTGTCGCGGCGTAAGACAGTCCGGATATCTTGCAGGGTTTGGGCAATAACGGCGGCCTCATTAAAAGCCGGAACAATGATGGCTGTTTTCATTTTTTGTGCTCACTTTTGATGACAGTAATAAATGTAGTGATGATACCAGCAAAGTAGAGCGGGAACCAGAGATACCACCAACTACCTTTGGCGAACCATGGCTTGTACTGGGAGATTTGGTTGATTAAAGTTGAAACAGGGACGAGATCATAATAGCTCTTGAGCTGGACATAAAACGAAGTGAGTTGGAGACCAAGGAAGAAGAATATTACCCCGCGCCGGATCCACTCTTTTGCCGTTTCATTCCAACTGAGACTCGTGAGGCCCATGAGGATGAGGGCGAGCTGACTGATGAGAAGTGGCATATAGTAGCGAGGTTGGAGTCCAAGCGAACGGCCATATTCTTGATAAAATTGCCAGTCAAACCAGCCGAGTGCGGCAATGTAGATAAGGTTGGCGCCGAGGGCGAAGATCACAAAACGTGTCTCCCCACTGAGGCGACGAGAACGAAAGTCTTGGTAAAACTTAATGGTTAGACCTATGACTGAGAGACCAATCAGGCGAGTTCCGATCCACCACAGTGGGCGGGGCAAGATGACCCCAAACCACTTAAATACTCCCCAGTACCATACAATCATTTCGGTTAGATGAGTGCGAAGATAACCACTGAAGAATATCTTGAAATTCTCTAGACCACCGTGCTCTACGACACGTGCTGTGTAGGAGGTCACGCCAACGGTACTATTGCCGAGGATGAGCTTGGGTAGTTCTTGCCAACCGGCTAACAAGAAGATAGGAGTTAGGAGATAGAAGAGAGAAGACAAGATCGACCGCCACTCACCCCACTGCCAGCGAATAACTACTGCCAGAGCAATAATTGGGATCAGGATATAGCCTTGTGGCTTAGTAATTAGATCGAGCCCAATGACTGTACCGATCAGGAGAGATAGATTGTGGCTCCAGCCATCCTTGATTAGCTTGAGAGCGAGTAAGGTGGCTGATGAGAATAAAAGGTTATGCAGATTATCGGAGTTGACCCCTGCACCGATATAGGTAGTCATAGGAAAGAAAAGTGTCATGACAGCGAGGGTATATCCATATTTTTTACTCTTAAAAACCAGGTTGCCGATATGATATGAGGTGAACACTAAGAGCAAGGTTAAGATGACGGATGACAACCTAGAAATATATAATCTTGTGAGAATATCGCTACTTTTGACCAAATTATAGAATGGCAAGGTAATCCAGTAGTATAACGCTGGATAGGTAGCTGCCTGATAAGTATCATATGTAGTGCGGTTTGATTCGGTATTAAAGGATTTAATCTTTTCCTCATAAAGTCCGACTGTGTCGGAAGAATATTCCATTCGGAATTCTGGGTGATAGGAATACTTATTTTGATGCTCGACAATGCCAAAAATCTTTTCTGTTTCTAACTCTTCTAAGGTGAGGTTATCCTGATCTAGTATAGTTGGCATCCTCCCCTGATTATCTAGAAAAATAAGTGATGAGAAATGAGCATTCTCATCTGGCACTTCAAATGGATGAATAGAAAATGAGTAAATTAGAGTGATAACTAGACTTGAAATTATGAGTAGAAACTTACTCATAAAATTATTTAAAAGTATCAATGATGGCCTCAATTTCCATGTCCGTCAATTCTGGGTTGTTGCCAAAGTAGAGACCTTGCCTGTGAACAAGTGAGGCGTTTGAATCCTTCATGTCGTCCACATACTGAGACATATATTTCTTGTAGAATGGTTGCTCTGTCATATCACCCCCCACAACGGGCCGAATCTCGATAGTATCTGAACATTTATTGACTAGCTCATCACGAGTAGCCACATCTTTACAAATAATTGGTACAGCAAAGTTGGAGAAAGTATCAAGATGGCCAGTTCGTAAGGAGTAGTACTTATCAGAGTTAGTAAAAATGCCATCAGCGATTTTTTTATAATTAGATTCACGTTTAGCAATAATTTCTGGAAGATACGGAAGTTGAGTATTGCCTAGAAACCCTGCCATTTCGGTAGGTCGCAGGTTGTAGCCTAAGTCATAAAAAGTATACCTTGAATAAAAAGTAGAATTAACCATATATTCTTTACGAATACTTTCTTGTTCTTTGATCTGCAAGTTGCGATCCCATCCGTGAGCCCGCACAAGACGGGTCATGGTAGCCAACTTCTGATCATCTGTACAGACTGCACCACCCTCTATGGTAGACATATGATGACCAACATAGAAAGAGAAAGTACTAGCTAAACCGAAGTTGCCGAGTTTTTTGCCTTGATAGACAGTCCCCAGTGACTCGCAGTTGTCCTCGATTAGATGAATACTCTTGGATTTACAGAGCTCTAATATTTTTTCTAGATCATGTGTCCAACCAAGCAAATTAGTGATAAAGACCATTTTGAGGTCATGTCTGACTAGAGTATTGGCTAGCTTTTTAGAGGAGACGTTGAGGGTATCTAGCTCGACATCAATCGGCACCGCCTGTAACCCAAGCTGGATAATGGGCATAACATTGGTTGACCAAGTGAGGGCAGAAAAACCAACCTTGTCTCCCTTTTTAATATAACCCAAGTTTAGCATGGCCTGAATAATGGCTAAATTAGCTGAACTACCGCTGTTGAGAAAGACACATTCGAGACGCTCCTGATACTCAGAAAATTTTGATTCAAATTTTTCACACTGGGGACCGAAGGAGAGTTGAGTTGACCCAACAATAAAATCGGCTAACTCTTTGGATGTCTGTTTCTCATTATAAAATGAGCTTTTTATTAGCTTGATCATAGAATCCTTATTTTTTAATTATACTGGAAATATCTGAAACCGTGTTGTCCCATGAATATCTCCCTACGATTGTTGACCTGGCTAATATTGAACCACGTTCATAAGATTTAAAATCAAGGCTAAGGATCTGGACAATCTTGCGGACCATCTGCTTTTCATTTCGTGGATCTACCAGATAACCAGTAGCGCCATCAATTACGTCCTCGGTAGTAACGGGCGACCTAATGCACCACGTCCCGCATGATAAAGCCTCTTTGACTGGTAGGGCCATCGAAGTAGTACCTGATCGCTCGCTAAATGAGCATTGGACTAAAACCTTAGACAGCGAGTATAGCTCTGGCAACAGGTCATAATCTACAAAACCCAAAAATTTAACCGAATCAGTAATATTTAATTTTTGGGTGAGTTGCTCTAGAGTCTTTGTGGCAGTAGGATTTTTGATGGTAGAAGTGATTAGGAGGATTGACTGAGGGAAGATCTTTTTGACTTTGGCAAAAATACTGATCATCTTATCTGTTCCCTTGACTGGGGTGTAATCGGTACTATGTATAATAACTGCCCTACCCGTGTATTCCTTTTTTAGCTTTCCTGATATGTGGGGATAAAAATGCTTTGTATCGATGCCAGTATAAACTGGAACTGAGTCGCGGTCGTATATATTTTTAATTCCACGCTTTGTAACTTGGTTTAGAGTAATGATGGTCCTAGCCTGACGAGTAGAAATAATATCAAGACGCGAATATAAAATTTTGAGAATCCAAATTAATAATCGCTTGATCCAAGAAAATCCAGCGTTGAAATCTGGATCATGGAAAAAAGCAAAAGGTTCAAAGCATAACTGGAAATATTTTCTATGTAGCATAAAGGCAACTACGTTCATGGGAAACATTCCGACAATTATTTTGATATCAGTGTCAATAATTACTCTATTCACTTTGATGTAGGTGTCAATAAGTTGATAAGGGAAAGTGAACCAATACAACATACTGGTCGAAGTCAATTTATCTAATGAAATCAACTCAATTCCAGCATTACGATATATTTGCTTCGCATAGTCACTAGCATTTTCGACTATGACAGTAACTTCGTATTCCTTGGATAGTCTCCCAAGAACTTCAAAAACATACTTTGTACCACCCATCCAGTAAAGAAAATGTGAGTGGAGCCAATATAATTTTGGTTTATTGTGTGGCATAGGTTGCATTAATGAGGACGAGTGTTGCTCTTGCACACTTGTCCCAAGTAAATTGTCCAACTTGCTTGAGCCCGGCACTTATATACTTGTGTCGAAGGGTCTCATTGTTTAGTAATTTCTTAATACTAAGTATATATTGATTTGCGTCGTAGGGATCTACCAAAATTCCACCATTACCTACAACCTCATTAAGTGAATATGCCTTAGAACTAATGGCGGGGACTTTATGGCTCATCGCCTCTAAAACTGGGAGGCCAAAGCCTTCATAGGCGGAAGGAAAGACAAAGATCTTGGACTCTTGATAGACAGTTGCAAGTTCTTGGGTGGTGACAAATGGTAGCTGATGAATATTTTGATTACCACGTTCATTTAGGTAATTAGCACGCAATTTTTTAGCACTATCTGTTCCAGTGCCTGCGATCACAAGATGGAGGTCATGTTCATCTTTTTGGATGACTAGAAAGGCCTTGATCAAAGTTTCTAAGTTCTTATGTGCGTAATGAGATAAAACCGTAAATAAATACTTGTTTGGGAGGGAAAATTTTTCTCTTACTTGTTTAATCATTCGTTTGTCGATTACTGACTTAGTCATACCGTGATAAATAACTGAGATTTTATTTGGTTCAACGGCGAGTACTTTGACTAAAGATTGTTTGGTAGCGGATGAGATGGCAATGATGGCACTGGAGCGATTGACACTAATAGTGACAAGTAATTGTAAAAGTAGTCTGGCAGTCAAACTGAAATCTTCGGGGTGATAATGCCAATTAAGATCATGAATAGTGACAATAGATTTGCATGGTAGGAAGAATGGTTGAGTATAGCCAAGTGAAAGCAAGAGATCGATCCCATTTTTTTGGCAGGCAACCGGGAGCAGGATTTGTTCAACCAAAATCCTTGCGATACGGTTGTGAGAATAGAAAGGTAGGGTAACAACTCTAAGTTTAAGCCTTGGTTTAAAAGTGATTGCTGTCTCACGACTACAGAACACAATCAGCTCATCATTTTGACTTAGCTGAGGAAGTAGAGATTGTATTAGCTCCCGGGCATAGGTTTCTGTGCCCCCAACTACCTCTGGGATTAAATATAATAAATTAATGCCGATGCGCATAGATGCTCCATCGCCAGTATATGTATTGCCTCAGCATCCCCAGGATTGCGATAGGATTGTTATAGAATTTTGCTTCGATAGTGTGTGAGAGATTTTCGTTATCTTTTATCACCTTTGGATGAGTGAGTGGCCAGGTCAATACTTGCCTTTCCATGTTGGATAAATTACTCTTTGCCTTGGTGTTGGTGGCTACATCATCAAACCCAATATTGCTAACTAGATTTGATCCAGGGATAACTGCCAGACCATTGTGCATAAAGAGCGTGTAAGTCCATTGATAATCCCAAGTTTTGAGCCAACCTGAGCGTACTAGATTTAACATCATCCACCAATACTTGCGAACATGAAGATAGCGAGTGACTCGATTGATTACCGCTCGCCACCTAGGGCTTCCTAGCTCTTTCATTACTGGATCATAGAGTAGCCAAGCTCTTCGCCAAGTAGCCCATCCCCAACAAAGCTGATACCGGGAAAAGTCATAGCTATTGGTGCCAAATGATCCAACCGAGGTGCCAGCTACCGACATAATGCGGTCATTATCTGCATACTTTGCGAGCATGGCGGTGGCAAACTTGAAGAAATCAGGTGAAGGGAGGCAGTCATCTTCAAGAATAATGACCGCTTCTTCTTTCTGGAAAAGTTTGTTTAGTCCTGTAGTGAAAGAGCGCTGGAGACCTTGATTTGTATGACTATATTTGGCAACGACAGTAATGCTTGGGTTAGAAGATATAAAGCTATTAATTACTTTTTTGACTTTGTCGGTTTCTGTTTTTTCCCTGGAATCCCTGGGACCGTCGGCAAAAACATATACTTTGGAAATTCCTGAGTTAGCGATTAAATCAAAAATTACTTTTGTAGTGGATGGTCTTTTGAATACAAAAAGTGATACAGGAAAATGCTTATTCATGTTTTTCTTTTCTAGAAATTACATATGTTGAGTAGACTGCAGTAATGATGGTGAGAGGGATCATAAATAGTATCATTCTCCTGGCTGAGTCGCCGATTTGATTCCAGGTTGTATAAAAAGTGCTAAAGACCATAATCCCCAAGACCAACATGCAAGTAGACAGGAAAATTGTGCCAAAGAGAAGGATTGATTTTGTATCTTTTTTAATCATGGCGGTCATGGCTGTAGGAATTGTCAAAAGCCATATTCCGAGGTAAGGAGAAAAAATATTTAACCTCATGTACCAATATATCTCTGGCCAATTTGAAATGATTCGCAGGACATTTTTGTACCTAAAACTCCTAACTGTTTCTTCGTACGAATAATTGATTGATACTAGTACTTGATTAAGATAAGTTGTCCAAGTAAATCTGAACATTAGCACCATGATCGCGGAGATGATTCCCATATACCTATGCTTAGTCAGCCATCCCTGCACTAGGATGAGTATCATTCCGATAACCCAAAAAGTCTCGGAAGTTCTAACCCAAGTTGATAATCCGATTAAAATCCCAGCAAATGGAAGAAAATATACATCCTTTTTGGTGGCGGAGACAGCGTAAATAATTCCAGTTACGAGGTAAGCCAAGTAAGGTAGATTAGTGTAGGCGTAGGTAGCATGCGCAAAAATCTCATTTTGACCAATAATCAGAATACACGTAACGAGAGCATAGGTTAGATTGGTCCATGTTTTCATCCGACCATACACCACTGCAATAAAGGCAGTGAGAATTAGAGCGTGGATGCCCTGGGCACTGACACCTCCAAGCATATAGACAACTGCATGAACTAGCGAGACCATCAGAGGATAGCTCACATAATATGACGAATCCGTGATATCACGCAAATCATGATTGAGGGCAATAGCGTGACCTCTAAAGTCGTAGAGAGCAATCGAGTCCCAGGCAGTGAGTGGGTTATGAGTGCCGATTAAAAAGGCAATCAGTAGTGAAAGAACTACGCCAGATATCAGAATTAGGTGTACTCTAGTTAACTTAACCTGGTGAGATGGAATTGGCTTTAGCTTGAGTTGTCTAGCTAATTGATAACCTAGTGATATTTCGATCAAACTAGCAAGGGTTAGCGTTGCCAGATTAAATGGTAGTCCAGCTAAATAAAGGAGGAACCAAAGAAAGGTTGTAATCCCAGTACCAAGCAGAAAGGACAGTCCAAGTCGCTCTATTTTTTCCAAACTGGGTATGAGATAGGTAAGATACCAACCTGATATGACAAACAAGATGGTTGTGAGGATAACGGCGATTAAACTATTCATTGTTAACCTCGATTATGCCCCAATCCCATTTATCTGTCTCAGGGTTGTAGTTACGTTTATATTCGTAATTTGTATGTGATACTAAATCTATTTGCCAAATACGATTTGCTTTGACACTTCCCTTGGGCCACCCATAATCAGTATCCCCTTTGCGCTCCCATGACCCCTTGGCAATGAGCATATAGGTATTTTTGGGGAATGCTTTGGCGAGTTCGTTTGGGTCAAGATTCCTGACTTTTCGTGGATAGACAAAATACGTCACCATTGCAGCGTTCCCTTCTACTTCCCATGGGTTACCCTGGGGAGGAATTAAGAGTGTCGCATCGCTGGGGGTCAGTTTGATGACCTCTTGCATGGCAGGATAAAATCCAGGATACGACTGGGCCATTTTTTGATCGTAGGTAGCAAAGAATGAGTGTATAACCCGATCTAGATTATTGGTTATGACAGCGAGTGTCCTACCAGCCCCATCAATACCAACGTAGATTAGACAAGCGATGAGCAAACTCTTGATAAGTCCAAGCTGTTTGAGTCGGAGAATATGAAACCAAGTGAATCCGACTAAAAAAAGGAAAGTAAGGAGGTTAAGATGAGTAATAGTATAGACATAGTTGGGATATTTAACTTTCTCGAGAAAAACCAAAACTATATATATAAATGAGATTAACCAACCAAAAATTAAAAACAAGCTATTCAATATTTTAGGAATTGTGATCCGCTTTGAGGAGAAAACAACGCTAAGGATATAAAAGATATATGAACTAATCCCCAGATGATTGACCACAAAACCAGGATAAGAAAAAGCTTCTAATCCAGCCATCCCTAGTGAGATAATTAAAAATAAGAGATAAATCATTTGATAAGTTTATAAATAAATAAAACTATGTTGCTATGAAATTGGTGAAGCCATAGCTCTAGCTTACTGGCGCCATTGGCTTTAAGAGTAATAAGTCCTTCTTGCATTAGCTTAATTCTTCCCGTTTGGGATTTACTGTCAATCTGAAAGCGGAAACCTGAGAGGGGTGCTTTTAAGTCTTGAGGGACGTAGTATTTTGACATTCTTAACCAGTAATCATAGTCCATAACATAGTGATATTTTTCATTGAACTCCCCTACTTTGTCCCAAGCTTTGCGAGACCAAAAAGTCGATGGTTGGGGGAGCATAGAGTCGGCGATACGCAAAGTGAGTGGCGAGTAAAAAAACATCAGAAAACGTTTGTAGAGCGAAATAATCTTGTTCGCCTTACTCTCCCGGCCGTTTGCGTCGATTGTGAGACAATCACCCGTAATCCAATCAGCCTGGGTGTGAGCATAGTACTCGCCCACCCGCCTTAGAGTACCTGGCAAATAGATATCATCCGAGTTTAAGTAGGCCAAGACATCGCCTTTGGCCTTACGTAGACCTTTGTTGATGGCATCAGCTTGACCGCGATCTTTCTGGCTCACCCAGTTTAACTTTTCCCCATAACTTTTGAGTATCTCGACCGTGCCGTCGGTAGATCCGCCATCAACTACAAAATATTCAAATTTGGGGTAATCCTGGGAGAGAACACTGTCGATGGTCGCCCTGATAAAATTGGCTTGGTTATAGCTGGGGGTAACAATCGAGATCTTGGGTAACTTCATAAGAACTAACTCCAAAGCCAGAACGGTATTTTAACTAGTATACGCCAGGCATCCAATAGATTAAAACCATAATCTTTATCGTGATAAATGGTTGAAATGGGTACTTCTTGGTATTTAAGTTTGTTTTTGAGGATTTTGACCGCAATTTCGGTTTCTACTTCGTAGCCCTTGGAATGCCAACGCAAGGATTTGTAGGCTGATTTGGTAAAAGCCTTAAAACCTGAAGGGATATCGGCGATATAACCCCCAAAAAGTAAATTGATCAAAATTGAAATCGCTTTGTTCCCAAGAATTCGCATTAGGGGCATTTGGGCATCGACCTGCCTCGTGCCTAGGACGACTTGAGCTTTGTTTCTGAGGGCGTGTTCAAAAAGTCGTAAATCTGATACGACATGTTGGTCATCACCATCCATAACAATCACGGCATCGCCTTTTAACTTTTTAAAGGCGTAATCACAACCTGTCTTTAGTGCTTCTCCTTTGCCAAAATTGACTGGATGAGAGAGACATTCTACCCCCCTACCCTTGGCTATGGAGCAGGTATTATCGCGACTACCATCATCGACCACGATTACATTTTTGGTGTGGACGAGGAGCTTGTCGAGAAATTTGCCGATGTAGCGGGACTCGTTAAAAACAGGCACTATCACAAATATTTTCATGGGGTTACTCCTTGCTTAGCTTTCATATGAACTGTAGGGAAGCCAAAGGTACGGAAAATGACCCTTCCATCGTCCCGAGCTAGAATATCTTCTTCCCCGTATTCAAACAAGGGCTGGACAATCAGGAGGGTATTGTGGGGCAAATCCATCTGCTCAATCGGCCCTTTGGGTCTGATGTCGCCAAAGTAGTACTTGCCGATCTTGATCATGGGTACCCCGTCGATTGTGAGTTTGTTATCTTTGGCTTGTCTATAAACCCTAGGGTCAATTTGATTATAGAAAGCATAATACATAGATACCTCGCCATATGATTGGGTGATGATGATTTGGTCGTATTGATCTTCGTGTTCTTTTGCAAACTGGAGGGAGTCATACATGGCCCCGTCGTACCAATATTTGCCATAGCTAGGGTACTGGTAGATATAGCGAGTGGTCCAGATAGAGACTGAGAGTAGATAGAAGATAGATATTATGAAGTAGAAGATAGTTTTCATTTTTGAAGATTGTGACCAAGCATAAAGCTGGTATAGACTGTAGCCGGCAAAAATCTGAAGAACCGGTAGCATAACCAAGCTACGTAGCCCGTAGGCCCTGCCTACTAAAGCAGTGGGCAAAGGAGCTAACAGTAGCCAAGCAAACAAGAACAACCAAACCTTTCGATTCTTGCTGTAGAGCAAGATAATACCGGCCAGGATGAGAGGGGCATCGATCAAATAAAGCATTCCATGATTACCTAGACCATAGCGGACATTGCTATCTCCCCCCACAAAGAGGAACTGGCCAGAGAAATTGTCCAAGTAATAGGTAAAGAAATCCTGGTAGTGATAGGTAAAGCGATTTTCTAAGACCTTGGCGGTAAGTGACTTGGCGTCGTCAAAGAAATTGCGGTCACGTATAACTCTGGCAGAGACAGTCTTATCAGCAAAAATATTAATTGCCTTAAACCTAGCCTGGCCATCGGCAAATAATGCCAAATAAATAATGGGGATTGCGAGAACTAGGGCTCCAAGCCAATATTTAAGGAATGGTTTAAGCCACGCCTTTGGCTTCTGTTCATGAACCATCCAGGCCCAAGTAAGCAGGAGCAAGGCAGGGGCAAAGATTTTGGTGGTGTAGTAGGTATAAGTAGAGAGGGCCAGTATGAGGACCGAGAGAATGTTTTTCTTCTGTAAGAGATAGGCCACTGAAGCGAGGCCAAGGGTTAAAGCTAAGTTGGCTTCGTATCCACCACGACTAATGTGTATATGCCAGGGAGTGACGCTCAAAAGGAGGGCAGAAAACAAGGCTACTCCCTGCCCTAACTTGAGGAGCATAACTAGGCGATAGGTTAGATAGACTGCCACAATGCCAGCCAGGGCCGAGGGGATACGAACGGAGCCAGCCGTTGGGCCAGTCACGAGCTGAACTAGGGCCACGGCATAGATATAGACTGGATTCTTTTGGTCTCCCCAACTCTCAAACTGAAGGGGCATAAAGCGACCAAACTCATCCCTGCCTGTTTTGACGATCGAGAGGGCGTTGTATCCGATCGCGATCTCGTCGCCGTAGAGCGAAGACATGTGGGTATTCAAGTAGGGTAGCCGAAAAGTCGCTGCAATAATTAAGATGGCAGTGAGTAGCGTGGAGATATTTTTCATATTTATTTAGGGACACAATTTTGTTTAAAACTATCGTTGACCCTGAGTTCATAGGCAATGATATCATCTACGTCGTAGACTTCACGTAGTAAAAGTGCCCCACTCCATGATCTGCCAGCAAACTTACTAATTTCCGAAAGTCTAGGATTGGGACTGGTGATGACCAGAGTTTTGCGAGTGTCATGCTTAGCCAATTTTTCGCAGGCAAGATCAGTGACATTGACGTGGCGAAGCTCGTATTTACCAGCTTGAGTTAAGTAAGTAAAACCAAAAGCATCTGGAGTACTGTGACTGCCATTTTGCACCTCGCTCGTGGTTAGATCACCATAAAAATAGGGAGCGAGCGGACCGTGTAGTTCTGAGTCGACGATGTGGTCGTAGTCTTTGGAGACTGACTTGATTTGAGAGAATACTGCACCTGCATCACTCGTCCACATGAGATCATTACTCCTCGTAAACACCAAGAAATAATGCATAACTGACTGAATAATATAGAAGGAAAGAACGAGGGTAAACAGAAGATAGACAAACAGGCTCCACTTGCGGAGGTAGGTACCAACCCAAGTATAGCTTGCATAAAAGCCAATCCCAACGATCAGGGCCACAATGTATAGAGAGATCAATCCCATCCGCATATTGACGTTGTTAGCGAGTCCTGCGGGAGCGAGTGAGATGAGGGCTGTTGCAACATATACTAGATAGGTGCGATCTGTGGCACTGGATTTGACTTTTGGATCAAATAGAGAGGTAATGTGAGTAAAACAACCCTTGAGTACAACAAACAACCCTACTAGGTAGATTATGGAGAGAGGTGGGAGATAGGCCCCGTACTCACTATCGACCCCGAACTCGCTGATAGACTTAGAAAATAAGTAGTCAGATCCAAGGTAGGTGGCATAAGTTTTGACAATGTTGGTAATTTTTAGGACAGGCTTGTTCCAGATGGCGTAACAAGGTCTAACTTTTTGGTTGTCCCGATTGACAGATAAATAGCAGTACTGGCGTTTTTCGTCGATTTCTAGCGTGGCACCTTCCTTTGATTTGGCTTGGTAGTAGTGTAGTCGATTTAAACCTTTGTCTGAGACGAGATCCCCTACCCAGCCTATTCCTACAAATAAGATAATGGCTAACAAGTAGAGACCATTTTTGAGTTTAAGTTTGAGAGTCCATGGCTGAATAACCACGGAAAATGATAGAGAGAGGATGACAATATAGCGAATGGAGGCATACCAATAACCAGATAGAGCGGCAAAAACTGCAGCCAGGATCCAGAATTTTAAACTAGGTTTTTGGGAGAGAGTAGCTCTTGTGATGAAGTACAAACTAATGGCAAAAAGAGCAAGAGCGCTAAAGGCCTCATAAAAAATCCGAGACATGTCAAAATGCCAGGGACTAAAAGCGATCACAAATATGGTGAAGAGTATGATGAGCCAATTTTTCTTGGGGATAAGTTCCTTAAGAGTTAAGCCTAAGGTTAGTAAGATAGCGATCCCAGCTATCGCAGATGGAAGACGAGCGATTGTATTGTTCATTACCCCAAAGATCTTGCTCCAGAATGCCATGCTATAGACTAGTCCTGGTGCTTTCCACTCTCCAAATGCTTTGAAAATGAGTGGCCAAGACTGGTTCCACGTGTCACGTCCTGTTTCTGCCATGGCCTTGGCGTCGGCGGCAAAACTAACCTCGTCGATATGTAACCCGGGTGGCTGGCTACCCAAGTTGTAGAAGCGCGGAACGATAATTGCCAGTACGACAAATAGTGAAAGGACATAGGTAATAATTTTTTTCATAGTCATTGCGACACGATCCATTTAGTACAAAATTGGTCTTTAGTCATTTGCTCTAGCATAAAGTCCTGGTGGCTAGCTGGTTTAACGTACCTACCCAATTCTACCTCCTGACAAAGTCGATCGCCATAGATATGATACTGCACCCCTGAGTCTTTGGGGGAAACAATCGAGAGGGGGGATATTTTACTGGTATTAGCCATCAGCTCTGTAAGTGAAGAGCATTCTTTTAGCGACGTTTCTAGCATGTTTTTGTCGACGATGATAGTGTCATAGACCCCCAATTCAATTTTGGAGCAAGACTGTACAATCTCTAAATTTGGAGTCTTGTAGCTGTTGGCATCTGAGGGGCTATAGCTATGATTAAAACTATTCATGGTATCTAGCGTTGGAGTGCCACGGCTTAGCACGATCCCAGAATAGAGGTAGCGTGGCTGGGGAACTACTAATAATACTTTAGTGTCTGTACTTAGACGGACATAGTTGGAGAGAACTCTATCGCCAAAAAAATAATCATTGGCGTTAGCAACCGGCGTAACAAAATAGAAACTATAGCAAAAACCAGCTAGGCCGATGACAAATAATCCAGCCACGATATATTTGCTCCAGTCGTACAACTTGAGTAAGTAAACAAGCCCGTATGAGAGAACAATGTTTAGTAGGACAAAATAGATGGCTGAGCGAAATGCGAGACTATTGTTGACATGAATGACAGTTGAGAGGGGAGACGCAAGAAGTAGAGTGAGGATCAGGGTGCTCTCTTTGGTCGAGAATCTAGCCAAGTACACGAGACCCATGATAATAAAAGGCAAGGTAAAAAGATAAAAATAGCCTGACTGCCAAACAGAGAAAACTCCATTTGATTCACCCCGGGTAAAGAGCAACTCGGGTGAGATAGCACCCAAGTACTTATCCCGAACAACTGACAACATAACCAAAGGCTTGTTTACAAAAACTGATTTGAGAGATTCTGGGGCGATACTTAACCTGCGATTATTATCTACCTGCATGGCAAATTTGGACTGGTCAGAAAAGATGATTTCCCCAGTACGACTGCCATAATAAGTGGAGAATATTAAAGTCCTAACCACTAAACTAGAAATAATAAGTGCAACGATCCCAAATTTGACTAGCCGGTGCGACGCTTGGTAGTAGCTAAGCCAAGCGAGGTAAATAATAGTGAGTAGCGGAAAGGCAAACTTGTAGCCATGGTAAGTAAAATAGCCGACCATGTAGGTTAGGGTGAAAAGTAGAAAGTTAATCAAGTAGTGAGACAACGATTTTTTGGTTTGGAAAATCTTGGCGAGGAATGCCCAGGAAAGAATGTAGAAAAAGAGTGAGGTGGGCTGCTCTAGTGCGGTGCGAGAGAAAATTAAGTGCCAGGGAGAAATGGCTAGGAGAAGAGCTGAGACGAGAGATACATGTGGATTAACTTTAATTAGATTGAGCCACCACCAAATGAGAATTGGAAATAGGCTAGAGAGAATCGCGGTAGTTAAGCGAGAACTAAAAATGGACTGTGGGAGGAGCGATAAAACAGGAGCATTGATGAGAGGACCTAGCTCGGCCATGACGCCACTGTTTGGTAGGAGTCGCCAAGGATTCCAGGTTCCTTCGATATCACTGCCAGTGTTAATTACTGAATGAGCTTGAATAATATTGTCGGTTTCGTCGTGGGAGAGTGAAACGGGGATGCTACCTAAATAGAGCAAGCGTAGGGTGAGACTGAGGATAAAGATGGCGATTATTTTCATACTAAGCAATAAAAATACCTTGGACAAACAAGGCTACTGACAATATAAGAATAGCATATTGGATAGCTGAAATAAGCCATATTTTGGTGATTGATAGGCTAGATGAAATAACGATGAATAGAGGGATAACGGCAAGTAAGTATCGTGGGTATGATGAGAGTGTACCAGAGAGACTCGGCAAAATAATGGCACACAGGGAGAATATGAGTGATGCGAGGGGGATTTGGCGACGGTAGATGTAGAGTACAACGAGCGAAAGAGAGAAAGTGAGTAATTCAAATAGTGAGCGGTAGTAGGCAAAAGATGTGGGTGAATTGAGTACCAAGATTTTGAGATACCTAAACACGACCTGGGGCAAAAGAATAATCTCCCCATCGGATCTGCCGTTACTAAAGAGCGATTGAACATGGATAAACATGAGTGAGTCGCCAAAGCAAACAAAGAGATAGTACATAAAACCAAGTAAACCAGTAACTGAGATAACAGTCAGAATAGCTGAATATACTAGTGATTTGCGAGCCCTGACTAACTCTATGAGTAAGCTAATCGAGAGGAATGCACCAACCAGTCTGGTGCCACTAGCGAGCCCGGCTATAACAGAGGCCAGAAAGTAATGCTTGTTTTTGAGTAACACAAAGAAGGAGACGAGCAAAAAGATAAAGAGTGATTCTGTGTAGTTGGCGAGGAGATAAAAACTGGCGGGAAAACTAAGGAACAGCAAGAGAAATTTAAACTGGACAGAACTGGCAAGGTTTTTAAGAACCAAAAATAAGGTAGTTATGGTTAAGGTAATGTTTAGTAGGATACTTACGTAAAGCGGGTCGAAATAGCCAAACGCTAGGAACTTGATGAGCAGAGGGTAAAGCGGGAAAAAAGCCTGTGAACCCGTGTCGTCGTATCCCTTGTGGATGAGGCGTAAGTAGTGAATGCCGTCAAAATGGGAGAGAGCTGATAGTGCCCTACTATAGTGATCGCTTAAATCGTGATAATAAGGGAAAGTGGGAGAAAAGGGCAAATTACGGACCGACCATAACCCGACCAATAAAATAGTAGCGAGCCAAATTAGGATAATAACAATTGGTAAGCGAAAACTAGTCAAGAACTTTTTCATAGACGGCATGTGTTTCTTTCACAACTTTCTCCCAGCTAAAGGAATGGGCCCATTTTTTACCACTCTCTATATACCTAGATCGTAGAGAATCATCACTTAGGAGACTCGAGAGGACTTTGACAAAGGATTTTCTATCGCTTGGATCAAAGTAGTGAACATGATGACCGCCTACCTCGGGTAGACTGCCAGTACTAGCACAAGCAACTGGAGTACCCTGCTCTAGGGCTTCTAATACCGGGAAGCCGAAGCCTTCGTACCAGGATGGCTGGACATAGAGATGAGCACCACGATAAATGGCCAAAAGATGATGGGATGGTATAAATCCTAAGATGTGGATACGCTCGGATTTGCCTGACTTGGTAATTGCCTGTTTGATAGTCTGGTACTCAGGCGTCTCTGTGCTACTGACAAATGCCTTGCCTACTAGGACTAAATGAATATCGGAATCTAGCTCTGAAAATGCCTGGATCAACCCTGGAACATTTTTGTTCCAGTTAATATCTCCTACATAGAGTAAATATTTATCCGGCAACTTATATTCCTTGCGTACGACTTTGACCAGCCTCTCGGTTGTTACACCATGACCACCAGACAAAGGAACAACATAAATTTTGCTTGATTCGATCCCAGTAAGCCTGGCAATATCTTTCTTACTACATAGGGAGTCGGTGATGATGGCAGATGAGCCACGGAGAGCGTGTCTTTGGAGGAGCCATTTAAGGCGACCACGGAGTCCCGCCTTGAAGTGGGTAGGGAAAACTAGCGGGATTAAATCGTGAACTGTCACAATAAATTTGCTGGCGTGCGTTTTCCCCCAGAGAGTGAGAAAGAATGGATCAAAAAAGGTGTAATGAGTAATAGAGGATCCATGACTAGTTCCCTGATCGTGAGAGAGGGTGACTTTGCCGTGCCCTAATATACTGGACAAATTGTTGTACAAATTGCGGGCGTAGACATCAACTCCGCGAGGACCAGATCCTGGGTAGGGTGTTTTGGCCACCAGATCGATGGTTATTTTTGAGTGCGAGATTTTTGCCATATGAAACCAAGGATAAATAGGGAAATAAGCGTAATGAGATTGGCAATTTTTTCGACCAGAGTACTCGTCATTTTAACGACGTAGGAATGGACCCCAATTGCGGGCATTAAACTAATCATCCCCTCCCCTGTGGGCTGTAGTTCTACCTTTGTTTTGCCGTCCATGGTAGCTACCCAGCCAGGGTAATAATTGCGAAGAATAGTAAGACGACCAATACTATCATCTGGCTTGTTGTTGATCGTGGCAGTAATGACGAGCGGGGCTACAGTGAAGCTATCAATCGTCATATTGCCAGCGTTGACCAAGATGTCCTCGGATTTGTAACGCTCATTTGGGACACTCCATTTGGGGAGGATTTCCGAACGGAAAGTGGTGGAGGTTTTGTTTAAGTAGAGCCGATACAAGTCGGTATATTCAGTGAGATCAAAAAACTGGATAGGACGACGGTAATTGCGAATATTAATAAATCCGAGCAATAAAGCAGTGATGAGAATCAAATATTTAGCTCTTGCCGATTTGAGTGATGACAACCAAGTAGCGGCAAGCAAAGGAGTAAGTACTGCTGGCATAAATAAGAACCGCCACGGGAACTGAATGGATTTGAGGATCGGGACCGCTTCCCAGATAAAACTGGATTTGGCATGCATGAGGAAAATGGAACCGCAGAACGCGAGGATCAGAAACAAATCTTGCTTGGTTCTTTTTTTGTTCACGACAATATAGACGATACCAATAACGGCAATGGCAATTTGGGCTACACCCAACTGGAAAGACATACCATCTTCTTTGTCTGGCGGCATCGAGTACCAATAGTCCCATTTGCCGTAGAGAAACTGATTGACCTTTACAAAGTGCTGATCGTAGCGGAAGTTAAGGTCAGGGTGATCGGTGGAGTAGAGCAGATTTTTCTCTAAAACCATCGGGAGAATGAAAAAACTGGCTAGGCCAAAGGAGATCAAAAAACTAATCATGGAGGTCTTGAGGGATAATTTTTGAGTCAGGATGTACCCTAGGAGAAAGACGCCAAATAAAATCCCAAGGAAATTGTGTGAAAGAAGAAGGAGAGCAAAAGGTACTGGGTGGTACCACTTGATAATATTGGCTTTACTACCCCATAGATCGTGAAAACTAACGAGAACCCAAGGAATTAAACCTAGGGCGAGGACCTCCCCAATTGCACCACGGACAAAAATATTGAGAAATTGATAGGGAGTCATGAGGTAGATCAAAGCGAGCGTAATGGCTATGAGCCGATCCTTTTTGATGAAAAGTTGGTACATTCCTACCCCACCAAGCAAGTAGGAGACAATGAATAATGATTTGACTGACCAAATAGAGCCCACGATATAACTAAGTACGGCGGTTATGTAGTAAGGGAGAGGATAGACAAAAGTGAAGAGCGGAATTCCAAATCCTTGGTCAAAATTGCCGGCCCAGCGCAGGGGGAGTTGCCCCAACTTAAGCATGGAGAGGGCTTCTTCGGTGCGATAGATATGAAAAATACCATCATGAGACGAGTAGAGACCGGTTTGGAAAATGGCAAAAATGAGAAAAATACCAATCAAAATAACGGCAATAAGTCCCAGATATTTGCCGAATACTTTGATCATGACAAAGGTCCACCTTTACCCGTCTTTTGCTCATAGTATTTTACATAAGAACTAGCAATGTGGAGTCCTGAGTACCAGGCAAAAATGAACCCAGGGAAGCCGTCCATAAACCCTTTGTGGCGAAAGTAGATTTCCAAGAAACGGATCATGGGTTTCCAGATCATGTAGAGGAGGATGGAGGTAGTACTGGTTCCAATTTGGTTAGCTTTTAACCAATCGTCTGCTTGCAGTGAGGTGTAGCGATTGGACCGCATGAGATAGCGAGAGAAGTTGGGGTCGGCGATGTGAAGCAAATCATTTTGGAGCCATTTGGTCGTGCCGTCTACGCTCATGAGTTCGTGGACACTCGCGGCAGGTAAATGAGCCCTACCCTTTCTAAATAGGCGAATGACGGGATCAGGATACATCCCACCCTTATTCATCCATTTACCTAAGAAATAGTTGCGACGTTTGAGGTAGTAGGCGTCTGCCTGCGCTAAAGCTCCGGCGGACAAGTCAGCTGTTATTACTTTTCGTATCTCATCCGAGAGCATCGAACTAACTCGCTCGTCGGCGTCTAACTGGAGGATCCAACCATTCTCACAGGCATCGATAGCGTGTTGTTTGTTGATATGAAAATTGGTGCGGTTTTCCTCGACGATTACTTTGGCACCATAACTCTCTGCAATATCTCGAGTCTTGTCACTTGATCCCCCGTCGACTATTACTATCTCGCTCGCGAGGGATTTGATCGAATCTAGGCAGGGTGCCAAATTATCGGCTTCGTTATATACCGCCAGGGCTACTGATAGTTTACTTTGTGATTCTTCCATAGGATTAGTATATCTCAGTTAATCTCAAAGCGATAATGTAGCAAGTCTGCTCGTACTTGGCTAGTTATCTGCTTGATTTGATCGCTCCGCAGGTAGAGTCCGCTGGGCTTGCCCTCTCTCATAACAGGAGTGTAGTGGCCCAGATACTCCCCAATACCTTCAGAGGTCTCTGCCCAAACGAGCGTGGGCAATTCCTGATTTAGGTGTGACACTAAATCTTCCTTCATCGGTGCAGTCCGATCCATCCAGCCGTAGTAGTTAATAAGACTCGTGTAGGGAGTGGCACCGGTACGCCAGTGAGGATAGTACATGACCGGTTCAACCCAGATGGTTTGAGGTGAGGACTGGGAGATAATTTTGACTGCCTCTCTGATATCGGAGGAGGGTGAGAAATGAACATAAAAATCGGTTGATGGATCCCTATAGTCGAAGAGATTTTTATTTGCTACCTGCAGTGAAGCAAGAACGACTAAAAACCATATTCCAATGTGGTGTAATCTGAGTTTGGTGAATGTGAGGAAATTGAACAGGATGAGGAGTACAAACCACGGGAGCATGTGGAAGACCCCGTAGAGAGTGTCTCCTGGATCTATGTAGCGGAGCGAGGTAAGGCCCAGTAATATAAATATCGTAAAAGCTTTGAGCATTTGTCTACGTGCGATGAGTGCAATGAGGTTAACGATTACGCCAAGCGAGAGAATCCGTGTGAGCATAAGGAGCTCGCCCGATTTTGGGGAGAAAATGGCATACAGCGGGGCACAAAAAGCTTTGACAATTGATTCAAAAAACCCTACAGGCGTGGTTAGGGGAATGTAGTATTTGTAGTTAATATATAGTGCGTTATATAGGTAGTCATAGATGGTCGTAATCTGCATTAACGCAATAAGTGAAATAAATCCTAGGATCAGGAAAATATACAAAAATTGCTTATCGCCAAACACCTTGTATCCCATTAGGAGAAAAATTAGTATAAGTACGGGCCAGAGAGGAGTTAGACTAAACCAAAGCAACCAGAAAATCGAAGCCAAGAATAGTTTCTCTGCTAGTCTCACATGGCTTGGTGCAAGAAATAGGTGAGCCACTAAATAAAGTAGGGGGTAGATGACTAAACTCTCCCCCAAGAATAGATTGCCAAGCAGAGTTATTTTGACTAGTTCAATAACTGTACCAGTTAGGAGTAACGGCCAACCAAAGCGAGCAGTCAGAATCAAAAACCAGAGAATACTCCAGGCAATCATAAATTCCCGGTGGCGTTTGATGACCATGAGGATGTTATCAACCGAAAAAGTATTTTGGACAGACGCAGATATCACAAACATGCTGGGCTGGTGCTGAGAGAAGACCTCGCTATAGAGTTTCTTACCCTCCCGGACGTAATTACCGATGACTATATTATCGTCTTCGTCGACAAAGTGAAGGGCAAAAATGTGACTGCGATATGACGACAGGGTAACTAGCGAGATCACTAGAGCGAGACCAATGGTAAAAGTGCGAGAGAATGACACAACTACTTGCCTTCGGCGGCAATGTAGGCAGTAGTGCCGTCGGGGAATTTGACCTCTAGGGCACGCGGGGTGTCTCCCCAAAAATCATCTGCCTTGCCAATAAATAATCTCTCGTTTTGACCATTGTCTTTGGGCCAGTTGATATCTCTGAAGGTATATTTGCCAATTGTGTACTCTGGGAGCTGGTCAAGCCATGGATAACCCAGACTCTCGTACTCTAAGAGTTTTTTGTTTTCTTCCTGGTATTTAGTAGGATCCCATTTGCCGTAAAAGGCAAAGAACAGCTGGGGTTCGCCATATGATTTGGTGACATAGATGTGTTTATACTTGTCCTCGTGACTGGTAACCCAGGAAATCATTTCCTGACTACCATACTGCCAATCCTTGGCAAAAGCCTTGGAGTACCAAGAAAAATATAGGAATAGAAAGACGAGTATTTCTATTCCTAGGAGATAGTAGGTAGAAGTTAGGAGATAGGATAATTTAGAGTTCTTTTGAAGTTGGACTAGCCCGATGGCGGCCAAGATTTGCCACCAAGGTAAGGTTAGGATGCTGCGTAAAACGTGATAAATATCTTTGGTTAAGGCTGGTGGGATGAAGCCAACTCCGATAAGTAGTAAAGGTAAAACAAGTGAGGGACCACGATATTTTTTGATTAAAATGATCAGTCCATAACACATGAGGCCAAATTCGGTGATGTATAAAACACCCCTAAAGGGAATACTGTGCTGAGCCCGAATACTCTCTGAACCCAGCAAGAAATGAGGTGAGAGATAGGAAGTCCAATTGGAAAAACCTTTGGAGAGGATGAAGGTGTATTTATTGAATACTAACTTGTTACCTAGCTCGCCCAAGGGGAAAGTATTGCGGTATTTGAAAAACCGCTCGGTGAGCTCTGCGTCCGTGGTGAGCCCTACCTGGGCAAAACGTTTTTGGGACCTACCGGTTACAAAATCTACTGCAATTGGATAGACAAAAATACCGAAAATAAGTACAGAGATAATTATTTTCTTAAGCTCAATTTTTCTGAATAAAATGTAACCAAAATAAAGCAAAATAAATGGTACGACGATTTTGGCACTGTGATAGGTATGGAGAGATAATCCCAGAATTAGTGAGGCTACAATTGGCTTCTTTTGTAGGAAGAGATATATTCCTGCGAGGATTAGGGTCAAGGCAACTCCTGCTTCAAAGGCCGGACGGCTAAGCATCAAGTGCCAGGGAGAAACGGCCAGTAAAAAACTAGCCCAGAGACCAACTTCTTTGGAATATAATCTTTTGCCTAGCAAGTAAGTCAGGTAGACAGCTAGCACCCCAAAAATGGCTGCTGGGAGCCTGACTCCCCAAGCATTGAGACCAAAGGCTTTGATAAAGGGAACGACCAAGTAAATATAGACTGGTGACTTCCACTCTCCGTAGGACCTAAATAAAATCGGAAACTGGACACCCCACTCATCCCGACCGGTCTCTAAAATGGAATAAGCACTGTAACCCATCGAGACTTCGTCCCAGTTTAACCCTGGTGGATTAGTGGAGAGGTTGAACAAGCGTAGGGCGAGGGCGAAAATGATGATGAGGTGCAGGTAGTACTTTTTTATCTTGTCCATAGCTTAAGGATATCACGATCAGCTCTAATCCAGTGTTTTTTGGCTTCGGCTCGTTTTTTAATGACTTGAGGGATATACGTAAGTGCTTTTAATATAGGTATAGGATACATAACCAAATAGTAGGGTAGGTTGAGGAAATGTGAGAGCAAGAAACTGGAATCGGTGATATTTTTCCAGATAAAGAGGAATTGGTTGCGCTGAGCTGTGTCCATAACAAAATCTCTGGTAAAGTTGCTCGCTATGACGCTATCCCCGTGATCATGGACGCATTTACAATCTGGTCCCCACAGGACTTTCCACCCCCTTTTCCAGGCATTGTAGCCCATATCGGTATCTTCCCAGTAGAAAGGTTTAAATAAGAGATCCATACCTCCTAATTCCAACCATTTGTCGCGTGAGAAGGCGGCCTGACCGCCGGAGGCCCAGAGACTTGGGTTGACTAGGTTTTTGTTGGACTCAGTGGGTTCGACTTTGAAATGGTGGAACAGCCCGCCCTTCCACTCCCCTCCCATCCAAGCTTCTTGAGAGTTAAAGCCAACGGCATAGACTGAGTCATCCTCGAAATATTTGAGAGCCTTGATAAAGCAATCGGGACTCGGCCGTACGTCGGTGTTGAGCAGTATGATCAAATCACCTTTGGCCATTTTGACCCCTTGGTTGACCGTTTCTGAGAAACCACGATTGGTTTTATTTGTATAAAAGCGGACTTTACCCCCGAGAGATTTAATGTATCCAGCTGAGTTATCGTATTGTGAGTTGTCATCAACAATCACAATCTCTGCTTTAACCTTACTAGCCGCGGCAAAAACATAGGACAAGTTTTGTTTCATTTGGGATTCACTGTTCCAGGACGGGATGACCACGCTAACACTTGGTTGATTTTTCATACAATTTTATTGTACTACGTGATATGCGAGTCTAAGTCCTCCAAACCATCCAAGATCTTCTGCGATCTCACCACCTATAAAGACACTCTCCCTGGTACTTTCGGTGATAAGAACCTGAGTTTTGGCTTGCTTAGAAACTGAAATGCCAGAGTGTTTTAGTAACAATGCGATCCCCGAGTCACGGCCAAAGGGTAGGTCGTAGCGGAGATCAAAACTATTTCCGTGCTTGCTAATTTCCTGCACAAGATTTTGTTTTTGAGCTAAGGAAAAACTAGTTTTTTCGGTTGAATAACTCTGGAGATTGAAATACAAAAATAATGCCACAAAAATGACTGCGAGTGGTTTGATTAATACTTTAAAATGGGAGAGAAAATCGATTGCAATAATTAAAACTGGCAGATAAGCGGATGCCAAATAATACTCAGGGAAGCGTATTTCTCCTAAACACAATACTAAGATTAGATTGGTTAGAATAATAACTCCAGATATTTTTGCGACTCTCGTACCACGAATGATGGCAAGGATAGCCATAATAGTAGCGACAATTCCAGTACTAAGTGAGAGATCACTTGTGCCACTAAAAATTGCCAGAGTGTTTTTGCCAAAGCGTGAAAGGGTGGAGTTGAGAACATCAGAAATAGGAGGTCTTGTGAATCCGTTCTCAGATAAAAATTGGAGGATAAGATTGTGCTCTAGTCCGACATGGCGAATATCAAAGAGGATGAGAGGCGACAGGGCGAGGAAATATCCAACTCCCATATAGAGGAGATAAATCCACTTGATCTCGAGTTTTTTGAGACAGACCATACTGACTAGTAAGGAAAGTGGGATAATGACTGCGTGAATATGCCAAGTGAGGCCTAAGATTAAACCAAATAATAACGCTTTCCATGATGAAAGTGGCAAGGAGAGTAGGTAGATAAAATAAATGAGCCAAACTTGGAGGAGTGCAACGTTCCACGAGATGTGGGACATCTCGATGGCAAACCAGGAGAGTGACCAAGCGAGTGCGAGTAGAATCGATTGATGTTTACCCCAAACTCTAGGAAATAATGCCAAAACTGCCACGATCGCCAAGACGTCTAAAGCGACGCTGGTTACGGGGAGCGATGAGAGATTGCCGCCACTAAGTACAAATCCTGGGACTGAGAGATAGTAGTAAAGAGGACCAAGGAAAAATCCTCCCTCACCTTTGGCGACAGGGCCAATGAGTGTTGGCTTCCCCTCTACTATTTGGGCGATAGCTAAGTAGTCACGGTTTTGATCCCAATCAAAAGGGGCACGATTCTCGATTTTGTAGAGTCTCAGGAATAGGGCAAGTGAAATAACTACCACAGACAGGGTAAGGTATAGCCAGTTTTTCATACAATTAGCTTACCAAAGTTGAGAGCAAAATTGTCAGAGGTATATTGTGAGATACCAATATCTTCTAGGTAGGATGATTTGTTGGGATTTGCAATAACAGCTTTGGTTTTTTGCACTAATTCGTCTACGCTCTCCCAATGGAGGTCAGCTGATTTTATAATCTCCCGCTGACCACCGTAGGGAATAACTAGGGGGATACATCCTGCTGAGACGGCCTCGACGGTGCTAATGCCAAAGTGTTCAGTGAGCTCGGGATTTTTGTGTTCATCAATCTCAAACCCGGCGGCGTGCCAATAAATCTGACTTTTGCCATAGAGATTACACAACTCCTCGTGCGTAGCATTGGGGTAGAAATCGATGGGTAGACCAACTGCTTTGCTCTTGAGCGAACTCAACCAGTCGTCACTACTGGACCCACCAGCGAGTGCTAGCCTCCAGTCGGGCAAATCTTGCGTGAGTAGTCGCATCGCCTCGATAAGGATATTTTGTTTTTTGGCGTTTAACGATGGCTCAAACCTACCAACAGAGAGAATCAGTTTTTCTTTGGCTGATGAACAATTGATGGGGGTGACTGGAGGGTAGAGAACTACTGATTTAAGTCCATATTCTTTGTCAACAATTTTTTTGGTGAACTCGGAGTTGACGATCACAGAGCGGATGAATGATT
Organism: uncultured Pseudomonadales bacterium; assembly: GCA_964502225.1. Classification (GTDB taxonomy): domain Bacteria; phylum Patescibacteriota; class Microgenomatia; order UBA1400; family UBA12108; genus CAJAUT01. The sequence continues at coordinate 76,456 of CAZCUC010000001.1, forward strand.
GTTTGATTTTGTTTTGAAATGACGTACCATGAACCCCGTGGAATGGTACTTGCATATGCAAGATATTGCGTCTGCCACCGAGCATGGGGATGGATCCGTCAGAAAGGTAGACTACCAGATCATATGGCTTGGTTGCGAGATACATGGCGATGGCACTGCCCTTGAAATAGAGATCTTTAATTTTGGGGTCAAGATGCGGATTGTTGAGGCTCAATCCAAGCATGAGAGAGAGTTTATTGATCTCTTCCAAGTTGTCCCAGGCAAAGTAAACTTCATGACCGAGGGACTCTAGAACTGAGGCAATAGAGAGCATATAGCGCTCTCCCCCGCCTAAGTGGTCTAAGTAGGGACTGACGATTAGGGCTTTCTTCATCATTTTTGACCTCGCTGGAGTTCGTAGAGCTTGGAGTAGGAAATGAAAACTGAGTAACCCTGATAGAGCGACTGAAAGAGGCCGATGCGACCGTCGAGGAAACCATACTTGAAGAAATAACGACGGATAAATTCCATGATTGATTTGCGTAATAATGTAAATTGAGTGACGGGGGACAATCCCCCTTTGTAGAATAGTTCTGCTTCGATGTCTGAGTAACGATTAGTTTTCTCAACCATTTGAGCAAGACTAGCGTCTTTATGGTGTTCCATGGAGTGAGTAGTCTTGATGATTGAACCTTTTACGATCGGGGTACTATGGATATTGGTAGGCCATGAAACAAAGCGAGATTTTTGCACCAGGCGAACTACGTAATCACGCTCCCAACCACCATGTTTAAGGGGGAACCCAAGGGAGTAGTTATCGCGTCCGATTGAGTAGGCTGGACAAGAAGCCTTGTTGTCAATAATGGCAAGGATTTCGTCCCGGAGTAACTCAGGAATAATCTCGTCATAGTCCATGACTAGAACCCAGTCACCGCTCGCCTCTTTGATTTGACGGTCACGAATTACTTCGACTATTTTTGGGGTTTTAACATCAATGACTTTGGCTTTAATTTCTTTGAAATAGGCTAGGGCTTGAGGATCATCCCGCTCCATGTTAAAAATAACTAACTCGTTCGCAAATGAGATGCTTTTAATCATGGCTTTAAATATAGAAAGTGAGTCACCTACTGCGAGCTGGGTACTAACGGAGAGCATAACTATCTCCTCTTACATAACCAATATAGCCATCTTGCTCACTAAGAACATTAAAGCTAGATGGGACCTTGTCTCGATCTTTGACGGTCGTGATAACCAAGGAAATATTCTGGTTGTTTACTAAGTCAGCCATGAACAGATCATAGTTGTAGTAATAAGTGACATGTTTGCGACTATACCAAACTACGCTTGGTGCCCCACCGTAGCGGAAACTAGAACTAATGGTCTGGTCAATCGGCAAGATAGCCTCAGCTACTCGCTCATTTTCCGAAACAAGCATGGCAATTTCTGCACCATCATAATTGCCTAGAGAACTGGCGAGTTGGAGCAATCCCGGTAGAGGTGTCGGTTCCCTAAAGGGGGCGACATAGCTATAGGTATGGAACAGTAGTTGAGCGAGCAGACCAACTGAGAGAACGATCACAACCACCTGATTCTTTTTGGACTTGAGGAAGACTGAGAACCCAGAGCCAATAAGCAATGCAATGGCTGGGTAGACTGGCAGGATATACCAGGATAATCTAGTTTTGGCGAGAGTAAAAATAAACAAAGGTAGGACTAACCACCAAGTGAGTAAAAAATTACGACTAACAAGTAAGCCAAATAGAGCAACAAGGATTACCCCAAGACCTAAATCGTTGTAGAGAAAGTTGAGATAGAAGAAGCGTGATTCGGTGTGAAACTCGATAGGGACCGTGGCACGACGAATTACTTGCTCAAGCAAATAAGGAGTAAGGAAAGAGTTGCCGTGGGTCAAATAAGCGTAGAGATGCCAAGGGATGATAGTTGCTAGGACATAGAAGATAATAGATAGGATGTAGCTTCTGGGTTTTTTGATGAGAAGAGGGAGACAAATAAGGATAGCTAGTATCCCAGCTGGGCCTTTGACCATGATGGATAAACCCATGGCAAGTCCGACCCAAATGGGTGAGGCATTGCTGAGCAAGAGCCAAAATGACCAAGTGATGCCAGCAAGGAGCATGCCGTCGGTATTGAGAGTTCGAGTACGGGCAAGAAAAAGGTTGAAGTAACCCAATACGGCCATACTAATCGTCCCCACAATAGTGCCACCCAGATACTCGCCGATGCGAAAAATAGCATAGAGCGTAAGCCCCGCAAATATAGGCATGAGGATCCTGGATCCTAACTCGTTTTCACCGGCAATACTTTGTCCCAGGGCAGTGACCCAAGCAATCATCGGTGGTTTCTCTAACCAAAGATCACCATTCCAGGTGGGAGTTAATAAATCTCCTGACCGCCTCATCTCTCTGCCAATCGTGGCATAGATACCTTCATCCCAATCAAAGAGATAGTTGCGACCAATACCAAATAAAGTCAGCACCAAAAAAAGAAATAGTGAGATAAGAACGGTTTTTTTTAACCAGAGAATAGGTTTAATCATGCATACGCCTTTTTGGTGATACTAAATATCTGATCATTGCGGTTTCCCATGTGCCCTGCCAAATAATCTAAAAATGCAGATCGTCTGATGGGGGAATGCCAGTTGCGGAAAATAGCTTCACGTAGGAGGGCAAAACGGAGACGAAGTGAGCCATAGCGTTTACCGATCAAAAATCGATTGCGAGTCATGTAGTAATCAACTAGTGGTGAACCTACTATGGTAGAGCTAGAGTTTAGATGATAAAGAACTAGGTTTGGGTTATACATAACTTCGATGCCTTGCTTGAGAGCACGGAGGGAGAAATCACTGTCCTCTAAATATAGGAAAAATGGCTCGTCGAACATGCCAATTTTTTTAAATACCTGGCGAGGGATGGCAATGAAGCAACCAGTAATAAAATCGACTGATTTAACCTTGTCATACTGTCCTCTATCCTCTTCGTCAACTCCAATGTGTCTAGAGATGACTGCTTGCCAATCAAAATACCCTCCGGCATACCAAAGGATGTTACCTTTGTTTCTTTGCTCAGGGTGATATTCATAACCTTTGGCGTAGTAGATTTTGGCTCCGGCGATACGATTTTTGCCTGCAACATAGCGATAGGCCCGGAAGAATAAGTTGGGATCTACTTGGGTGTCGTTGTTTAAGATATATACGACTTCTGCTCCCATGCGAAGTGCTTTTTTGATACCAATATTGTTACTCGCAGAAAAACCCACATTGACACCAAGGGAAACAAGATCTAACCCTGGACATGCCGATCTAAGCTCTTGGATGATTTCGTCCTGACTTCCGTTATCAACCACAATAATATGTGGAGCATCTTTTGTTTTTTGGATTGATTGGACGCAAGCTATGGTGTCTTTTGCGGTTTTGTAATTGACTAAAACTACAGCATGCTTAATCTTTTGGGATCTTTTTTTCACGCAATCATTCTCCTGACTAGCTTAGCTTTAATAGACTTGAGGGTAGAACTAGCCTGGTCATAATGCAAGGCTTCTGAAAGGGCGTGGGAGAACCACGTTTTGGGGAAAGATTTAATAGTAGACTCGGACTCTAATTCGCTATATTTTTTTCCTTCCCAGTAGTATGCATAAACCATAAAGTAGTAAAAGGATTGGAGTATAGACAAGACAAGTCCATGCATGCCGTCCTTATACCCTTCGCCAACAAAGAAGCGGCTAATTAGCTCTGAGACCGAGAGCTTGATTGCACCCACAATACTCAGAGTATTGCCCGACCCTAACCGCTCCATTGCATCTGCTTTGGCGTAACGCATATTTTTGGCGATGAATTCATCTAAGTTCTGATAGTTAAGGTGGGCAATGGCAAATTTTTCGCTCACGGGATAGGTGTAACCATTGCCTGATGGCATGGCTTCTGCGTGGAGTTGAGTACCCCAATTTACATGACCCTGCCGGAAAATTCTGGTTTGGAAGTCAGGCCACCACCGACTATGTTGGACCCATTTACCAAAAACATAGTTTTGGCGTGGAGTTGTGAAATAATCAAACTCTCCCGTCCCTATCTTTTCTTGCAAATCGAGTGACAAATCAGCTGGAATAGTTTCGTCTGGATCAATAAATATGATGTATTCATAGCTCGCGTACTCTAGAGACGACTGCCTCACACTCTCGACAATTGCTACTTTTTTGTGGGTTATATACTTAGCCTGATACTGAGAAACAATAGACTTAATATCCTCTGTACTCTCCAAATCGATAAGGATAATTTCGTCTACCCAGCTATAGATAGAATCCAGGCATTTCTTGAGTAAATCGAGTTGATTATGTACGACCACAATAGCTGAGATACCTGGTTTCATAGCCCTATTCTA
>CAZCUC010000001.1:80928-94445 GCA_964502225.1 uncultured Pseudomonadales bacterium
CCATCGATCAAATAGATTACCCCTGAATAGATAATGAGCCCAGCAAAAATGGCGGCAATGAGTGACCAAAGACCATCAACAAAAGCAACTCTCAAAAAGTAGACAGCAATACCCATGATGAGACTAGAAACAAATGGTCTCCACACCATACCAATAGTATCGACAATGACAACCCGACGCAGAGCATAGAGAACGAGAGGGAAAGTGAGATAGGTGATGAGACAGACGGTGATAGCGATCCCCACATAGCCAAAGTAATGGATCATGGGGAGTCCAATGCCCCAGGTGAGGGTGGTATAGAGGAACATAAGAGCGAGCACGATCTTTGGGTGGCCGGTGGCATAGATGGCATTGGTGTAGGTAGTAGTAATGACTACAGGAATAGCGGCCACCAAGAACCACAACAGAGTGGGTAAAGCTGGGAGCCATTTGTCACTTTTGTCTGCGTAGAGGAACTGCAAAATGGGACTGGCTGTCACAATAAGCCCGATGATGGCGGGAAAGTATACTACGCTCATCAAATGAATAGATTTTTCGATCCAGCGTTTAAGCCGCTCCTTGTCCCCCTGAATGCGAGAGTAAGTGGGGAAGGTTATGCGAGAAACAATGGTGGAGATCTCCATAGGCCGTGATGAGATATTCTGGGCCACGTTCACAAATCCCACGGCGGCAGGTCCATACCACACAGCGATAATGGTTGGGGTGATATTGTCTTTAATCAACGCTAGTACTGAGTTGAGCTGGAAAGGTACCCCAAAATGGAGGAGCTCTCTGGCAGACTGTCTGACAATCTTCCAGCCAATTTTCCATGGGGCAATTACATTTAAAGCAATGGCACCCAGAACCGTTCGCACGATCACCGCAATGACTAAACTCCAAACCCCAAATCCTTGGTATGCCATATAAATAGCGATAGAGTTGTAAGCAATGGTCTCGATGATTTCGGGGATGATGAGTAGTTCAAACCGGAGGCGTCGCTCTAACATAATAGAGGGAATAGTTTTAAATGAGGTAATAAAAAGTGAGAGTGAGAGAATACGAACGAGCCAGGCACCAGAGTCTCCTAAGTTGTAAAACTGTCCTACCCACGGAGCCACAATCCAGGCCATAACCAGGAGAGCAGTGACGAGTCCCTGTTGAATGGTAAAGGTCGTTTTTAGATCATCATCACTCACCTCTTCTTTTTGAATCAAGGCGGCTCCAAAGCCTACATCGGAAAAGAAGGAGAGAAAAGTAAAGACCACAAAACTGACAATCCCAAAAACACCAAACGATTCTTGTGACAAGAGTCTAGCGAGGGTGATAATACCAACGGTATCGATAATTTTGAGCACCAGGCGTCTAAAGGTGAGCGTAAAGACTCCCCTTACGGCTTTGGTTTTTAAGGTATCTAATACGTCGCTCATAACACTAGTAATCCTACCACGATGGCTATGGTTAGAGCAGAAATCCAGATTCCAATTTGTTCAATGGCAGTCCGATGCCAAACAAGCTCGATTTTGTTTTCTCCCGAAGGGACATCGTTTTGCGTTTTAACTAACCCCTCCTCACTTGGTTCGATGGGTTGCTGTCGTCCATTTATCTGCAACTCCCACTGAGGGGTATAGGCAGTCGCTAGGACCAGTGGTTCTGTGGCATCTGTCATGATTGTCCCAAAAACTGTTGTTGAAGAGCGAGTTAAACCATCGACACGGCGAGGCAGTGCAACTGGCATCCAGGCAGGCAAATACTCGGGGATTTTGTCTCTGACAAGGGGGTCTAGGTTGTCCTGGCTAGATAAAATATTTTGGCTGTAGTTGCGATAATCTTGGGGATGGAAATATTTGAGGTTAGTGTAGATCAGAAGAATGGAAAAAAGTAAGAGGCTCGCTAGTTGGAGCTTTTTGGGTAGAACTGTGAGTGAGTAGCCAGAGAGGACTGCAACCCCTATCCCGCTAAGTGCCAGACTCCGCCAAGGGAATTGCATGAGGCTTAAGAACGGGATCATGCTCCAAACAAATTCTGATTGTGGGAGGGAGAGGGTGACAGAGAATAGAGCAACAAAACTAAAGAAAATGAGAAGTCGCCACTTTTTTAATTGAACAAGAGCTAGTACGCCAATAGCAGACAACACAAGTTGTCCTTTGCCGATCATGAAAGACATACTATCTCCCGCTACCCCTTTTGTAGAACCCCCATATCCCCAGGGAGATGACCACAGCTGAGCAAGGGTTACAAAATGATCACGATAGTTGGTCATAGTCGCAATAGAATCTACCTGAACAAAGCCGCGCTCAAAAAATACGGGCAAGATAAACCAACTCGTGAGCCCAAAAGTAGATAGAATTGCGATGGCAACACCCTTCCAATTATTTCTTTGAAACAAGACAATAATTAGCAGGATAACGGGGGCGATCAGGATAGGTAGAGTGTTGTGAGAGAGGGTAAATAGTGCGGTCACTATGGCCGTTTTTAAAATGACTTTTTTGGAATTTTGAGGCATTAACCAAAAATAGATGACCCATGGTAGGAGCGACATGGCAAGAAACTCAGCGTAGCTACCTCTGACATAAATTGAACTGGCTCTGTAGGGCAAATAGGTATAGGCGACAGCACCTAGTAATGAACTATAGACTCCCCGACTCTCGAGGAGTTTGTAGATACCATAGGTACCTACCAAACTAGCTACCACTAAAACTAATTTGACGGCAATCTCGTATGAACCTACTAGGGCATAACTAAGTGCTCCGAGATAGCCAAATAAGGGAGCGTAATAAAGGTGGAGCGGATAGCCGTAGCCAAAGTTGAGAAGATTGCTCCACGAGGCAGGGAACTGACCAGCTTTGATGGTCTCAACTAAAGTAAAAATTCTAAAAGCACTGGTTGGATCGTGGACATCGAACAAGCCAGTTTTGAAAAATGGTAAAACTGTCAGTCCAACTACAAGTAAAATGATTAATTTCTTCATGGGAAGATGCGGTACAGCCGAATATAGCTATCATCGGCTTTTTTAAATGAAAGGATTTCTTCTGAGTTGGGTGGAAGAGCTGTAACCTGAGTATTGTTTAAAATAAAGTAGGTTTCTTTGTTGACCTCGGCGTTTTGGCGAACCAAGAGTGGGGGCACAGACATAAGGGGATAGAGACCAGTGATTTTGACTTGCTTGGTGAGATCTGAGGTATAAAGCTCCACGCCGTGCGGTAAGAGACCAAAGGTGCCCTCGGTGTAGACGTCTAGATCTTTTTTGACTGCGTGAGATCTCTCAACTAACCAAGCCGAGATTTCTTTGACCCCGTTGCCGGCGGCCCAGCCAGAGACATAGTCTTGGTCAGCTTTGATAAGTGGCATGATTAAAGGAGTGAAATATGCCTGATACATAAAACGGATAGGCCAAATACTAAGCACCGCGAGTATGAGGAGGCGATTTTTGGTGCTCCTGGGGAATGCGTTAACTGCGTAAAGCAAGAGGAATGGAGCAATAAACACGAGATAGCGAGGACGATAGAGCAAAGCAGTCGTACATAGGGCCATGAGGGGTCCCCAGAACCAGGCAGAAACGAGGAGGAAGTGAGGAAGATTTTTGATTAGTTTGATGCCACCATAGAGTGAGATGAGGTAGATGGGGAGGGTGAGATAAGCAATGAGCCATCTTTGACTATCTACAAAGTTCTGCCAAATCCGGTATGGGTGCTCACTAAGCATCTGCATGGGCGAGATGATGAAGTCGCCATTCTTGCGGGTGATCATATACATCCATGGTGAGAGACGCTGGAGATTGTTGATGAGTTCTGCGAGGGTATAGACGACGACTAAAAGTCCAAGGTATTTGAGGATATTGTGCTTAGAAAAACGGGTTTTATCTTCTTGCATGAGAATATAGGCAGAGGGAATAAGGAGAATGAAGACTTGTGCGGGTGACTTGACCAGGAAAGCAAGACCGGCAGTGATCCCCAAAATGAGAGCAACGTCGAGCCGTCTAGATTTGGCTAGTAAATAAGCAATGTTGAATAGCCAAATACCACTGGCGGTTAACATGCTCTCCATGACTGCAAAGCGATCGTAGAAAAAGAGAAAAGGCGTAATTAATCCTAGTGCGGCAGACAGATAGCCAGTTCGCTTATCCTTGAGCAGGAATCCTGCGTACCAAAGTCCGATGATGGTCAGATAGCCACAAAATACTGAGACAAGGCGTGTGGCGATAAGTGGATCTTTAATAAAATGCAAAAATGGCATGGCTACCCAAATGAAAAGCGGTTGCTTGCCATCGGTCAAACTGATAAATCGCCAGGACGCATCATGGAGGGCTATCTGGGCCCAGCGGGAATAGATGGCTTCGTCGACAAAAATGGGGAGGGAGTTTAGGTTATAGAGGCGAGTGGCAAAGTAGATAATGGTGATGCCAAGAATGATCCACAAATCACGCCATTTGAGTTTTGGAAACCAATTCATGGAACCATTATAGACTAAGTTTCTTAAACCTGGCGACCATAAAGCTCAGGATAATTGGAAGATACACAATCAGGGAAACAAACTGCAGATTATTGACCCAGAACCCGCTTGCGATATAGGGAGCATAGAAAACTAACCCGGCGAGACTACTTAAAATAATCCAGACTCTCACCACTTTATGATCAACTAGAGCGGCTGGGATCAGTGCCCAGACCAAATACCATGGCTGGAATCTGCCTAGAAGAACGAGGACCGGCAGAAGCAAGGCCAAAAAACTAAACCAAACTTTGATCTTGGGAGAACGGATCAAATAAATTGGCAGGGTCAGTGCGGTCATGTATTTGGTACCGATCGAGAGCAGGAGGGAGACAAGGCTGGGGACCAATTGAGATTTTAGTGAGTATAATAGCGAGAGTAAAAATAGAGCCATCATGACTGCGTCGTTGTGACCATTGACTATGACATCCATGAGGAGGAAAGGATTGAGTGAGAGGAGTAATTGGGAGAGAACAATTCGTTGTTTAGTAAACCCAAGAATCTCCCCAATTTTGCCTACTAGGTAAATACACCAGACAAAAAAAGCCGACATGGTGATCTTCATTAAGGTTAACACGGGGACAAATTTACCTAGTCCGAGCAAATATGATGGTGACTCGATAGCGGTAAAAACAGGTCCGTAGGCAGAGGGGGTGTGAACCCATCGCATAAACCGGAGCCAAAGATCGCCACTAAATTCCAGTGGGGCGTGAGTATGAGGGCTCAAGTGGTAAAACCACAGAATCTTGCCATGGAACATATAGTTGAAGACGTCGTATGAGAGCATGGGATAAGCCAGTGTCAAGACAACAATTACGGTTAAAAATAATTTCCAGGGAAACTTAGTCAGTTTTCCAGTTTTCCAGTAAATCAGTATTCCGGTATAGCAGGTAAACATGAGTAGCATAATTACGACATAAATTTGGATGGAGAGCGGACGATCAAAGTAGACGAGGTGCTGGAGAGGTGCAACAAAGGCGAGAAAGAGCGGATGACTAGAAAGAGTGAGGTTGAAATCGAGGAAGCCATAGCTATAGATGAATAAGAAGATAGAAGATAGGAGATAGGAGATAGGAAGCAACAAGATCATAGATTGTATTTGCCGAGCATGTCGTTGATGCGAACTCGCATAATCTCAAACAACATCTCGATGGATTCTTTGATAAAGTTGCGAGACTTGCCACTACTTACATCTTCGTTTTTCCAGACCACTCTAACCTCTTTGATCTTTTCTCCCATTTTTTTGGCTAAGTGAAGCACCTCTACGTCGTAAGCGGTGACCTTCCAACCCACAGCGTTGTTGGCCCGACCAAAAATTCGCATGCGAGCGAATATTTGCCTGGCTAGATTCGTCTCTATAAGCTTGAAACCACACTGAGTGTCTTTGACTTCTGGTAATAAGATCAGGCGTCGCACAGTCAAAAAAATGATCGAGGCTAGTTGTCTGATGAAGCTAGTGTCGGATCTTTTGACTCCCCTGCTCCCGATAACTACTTTGTACCCCGACTCTGTCCATGGCAGGAGTTTGTCTAATTCTTTGATGGGGGTAGAGAGGTCCATGTCGGTCAAAATCACATACTCGCCCTGAGCCTGTGCAATACCAGATCTAAGTGCATAGGGCTTGCCAGCGTGTTCATTTTTAAAAATACGAATACGTGGCTCTACTTTGGCATACTTCTCAAGCAATTCTAGGCTATTGTCAGTACTACCATCGTCGGAAATAAGAATTTCCCAGGTATATTTTTGTTTCTTGAGATGAGACAAGATTTCGTCGATCACCCCACGTTCGACGTTGCCGCTTTCGTTATAGTTGGGAATGAGGATAGTAACTAGAGGTTGCATGACAATAGTATATCAGGGTTCGATCGCGATTGTCGCCACATAGATATCGTAGGTTACCCATTCGTTTTTGATGATTTTTCGTGGAGTTGTGAATTCGTTAATAGCCGGATGGCCCAGGTAATCTACTAGTGAGGGATGAGACGGGCCGGTGAGATATAGTAGCACGGTAGTTTCCTCGTCTTGCTTGCAGGGCCCACCAGTGCAGATATCAAAAAGCAGGGGTTGGAGATCGTTGCGAGGCGGATTGTCGGAGATCGAGAGGAAATATGAGATGGTGCTGGTAAATGTACCCTGGGCACCCACAACATTGTATGGCCGACCCCCTGCTTGCTTGACGATGTACTCTGCACTCTCTCTGGATCTACGTACTTGGGCGTTTTCGGTTCGACTAAAGGCGTAGAGGTGAGATGGGGCAAAGTGAATGAGTAAATATAATGCAAGACCAACTCCTGTTATTAGTAACAATCTGCCAGATTTGAATAATGAACCAAACCAAACAGCGACTAAGGGGAAAAGAAAAGCCAAGTAGTGGACGTTGATGCTTTCTTTAAGAAAAGATAAGCCAAAAATCGAAAAAAAGATAAGCCCGCTATATCGTGTTGCTGAGAAAATTAGCGAGATAAAGAAGATGATAATACCGGCCAGAGTCATAACTGGGGGGATCTTGGGGGTTAGTGAAGAACTATATAGTACCCCGTCCACTAGAAGGCGAAGATTGCTCCAAAAGCGAGACAAAAAGGATGGATAGATTGTACTGGTTGCAGTTTTGCTAGATAGATAGGTCAAAAAGGCAGAACTGTTAACGAAGTCATGGCGAGACTCAAATAACCAAAATGGTGAAGACGAGATCAGGAATCCAATGAGTGCTACGAGGCAAAATATCAAGAAAGGTTTAAATTTAAGCTCTTTTAGATAACTAAAACTGGTAGCAAGAAAAATGAACCCTGGGAGGATAAGGGCGACATAGTGAAGCTGAAAAATAATCCCTACGAGGAATCCAAAACAAACCTGCCAGATTGGTTTTTTGAGGTTAGGCAAGAGCAGGAGGAGAGCTACAAAAAAAGGCAGGACATTGGGATTCCAGGAACTCCTGGAGTGATGGAGCATGATGGGAGAGAGGGCATAAAAAAGAGCTGACACAACTCCAACATAATAATGAAAACTTTTCTTGCCTAGGAGATATATCAGATAAGTCGTGAGGATACCCAGGATTGCAACCATGATGGCGGGACCAACAGGATCCAGCTTGGATAAAATCAGCGAGGGAACCATGAGATAGTAATAAAAAGGACCAAGGTACATATTGCCCACTGATGTTTCTGGTCCTAAGAGAACTGGTCTACTTGAATCGATCATTTTGAAAGCAATTAGGGCATCTCTCCCCTCGTCGTTTTGGAAAATATATGTTTTATCGATCTGATAAAGATGAGTAAACGCCGAGACAGCAATGACGAGAAAGATTAAAGCGAGTTTAAATTTAGACATGGCGTATTTTTCTCCTCAACTTGAAACTTTCGTTGGCGGCTTTGGCTATGACACGCCAATTACCGCCCGTTTGCTCGCCAAATTTACGGGCATAATGAGTGACTGGCAATTGAGTAATTCGATAACCAAGCGACTTGGCTTTGACCAAGAGCTCGGTCACGGTAATGGCACTTTCTGTTTCTAGTTTAATAGAGTCGCGGACCTCTCGCTTAAATAGCTTGTATGCACAATCAACATCGCGAACCGTGAGCCCAAACAGGAAAAAGTTCCAGATTTTTAGTAGGACTTGGGCTACAAAGACTCGGTGAAATGGATCCATGCGTTTGCGACGGTAGCCAATGACAAGGTCAGCACTCTGTGATGCCGCGACAAATTTGTCGAGCTCGTCGTAGTGAAATTGTCCATCTGAATCGGTAAAAAAGATCCAGTCCATCGTGGCCGCCTTTAAACCTGTTTTTACGGCCGCACCATACCCCTTATTTTTTGCGTGAGAAGTCAACCTTATTTTATGATCTAGTCGCTGGAGCTCCTTAACAACTTCGACTGTGCGGTCAGTAGAACCATCGTTGACTACAATAATCTCGTAATCACGAGCGACTTTTTTGGCTTCGTTTCTGGCGTCGATGATAGTTGTAGCAATATTACCTTCTTCGTTGAAGGCAGGGAAAAATATAGAGAGACTATTAAGTCTAGTGGGTAAAGTCATAGTGAAAATTGTATCATCTCTCGAAGATCACTAAGTGTTCAGTCTCTACTAGTTTATGCACAAGATCAGAACTCTCTAGGCTAGCGATTAACTCTGGACTACCCTCATCAGTTTTATAGAGATAGAAAAAATCAACAGGAAGAGAAAGGATATTTGAAGGTTTGACATTGAACATCTCCTGTTGACGAGATGCGTAATCCAGGTGGGTTACCATGAGCTGATCAACATCGAGGTAATAAGCAGTTTTACCTGACAAGGAAGGAACAATGGCATTTTTTAGCTCGGGCCGTGAAATATAGACTACTTTGCCTGGGCGAGTAGAGAGCTGTTCCAGGGCTGAAAGCTCAGAATCGGGAATCAAATTTTGAGGGGCGGTGAGGTAACGGATTTGCTCGATACAGTTAGGGATAGTCAAGATAATAATGAGACCCACAATAATCTTGGAAAAAATACTTTTTTTGAGTGAGAGATGACCGAGAACTTTGCCGCCATAAATACTAGCAAAGAAAATGCCATAGTAAAGGAACTGCATGGTGTTGAACCACCCCCCATCCTGGGTAAAGAAAACTGGCATGGCAAAAGTAAAAATAATGGTTGAGATAATGACAAAATCATCTAAGTCTAGAGTCTTCCTGATTTTGCCGATAAACAAGGCGAGTATGCCAATGAGACGAGTACCGAAATTCATAATAGCAAGGAGAAAGACTGTATATGCCTCTAGAGCGATCAATCTGGGTGACCTCCAGCCACCATTCTCATAGAGAAAATATCTAGCGAGCGTCCAGCTATGATTGTTAAAAAGGATAGGATCGTCTAGTAAGACGTGTGGCAGGGCAAAGGGCCAAAAGGCAAAGGGAAATCCATCCCCACCTGAGCGACTGTAAAAAAGCGAGCGAGCGAGCAAGTCACCACCGACAATAGCCACAATTTGAGCGAGTCGTAATGAAACATGATCTTTCTTAAAAATGCGAATTAAAATCATTCCACCCAGAATCATTGACAAAACAATACCACCATAAAACTTGAGTCCAGAAATAGAAAACATCAGGATAGTCAGCCACAGCACAGAGAGGTATTTAGTCGAAGTCTTAAAGAGGATTAAGGTAGCCAGAATTAAAGCAAGAGAGAGGGCAAATTGAAGGTTTAAAAACATCATACCAGGCTGGATCGATGTAACTACGGGGAATCCGCGCATGCTGGAATAGAAAAAGGTATTGCCTGCATAGAGCGTCGCTAAATAAGAGAGCGAGCTACCAAAGAATAAGAAGAAGATGATAGAGTTGATTTGAGTCGAGGTTTTGAAGTACAGTCTAGAAAATTTGATGGCCATGAATATATAGAGAAAGGAGATCACCATGGGTAAAAACCTAAAGAAAGCAAAAAATGGTTCTAAACCTATTTTGGTGAGTGCAAAGAGGATTAGGTCGATAAAATAGTTGTAGCCAAAGACGTTTTCACCAGCAAAAAACGGGTGCGAGAAAGGAAATGAGCTAAAGGCAGATTTGACTAGGCTAATATGCCAAAAGGCGTCGTGCATGTGCCACTGGCCTACATAGAGGCCACATTCCCCCCACCAGCAACTGCGTAGACCATTGGTAACAATGAAGGATAGTGACAAGAGGAAGAAGATAAGGGACTGGAAACGTAGGAGCTTGTTTGTTTTTAATTCTGCAATCACTTCACGCATATAATTATGAGTATAATAGATGTTATGAGAAATAAACATCTTGGAATAGTCGTCCTTGTTGCAGTTGTATCACTACTTTTATTCTGGGCACCATTTAAACTAAAAATACCCAATCTGTTGGGAGTAGCGTTTGAGGGTGCTGGCATGGAGCGGATAATATCTAATTTTGATGGACTCAACTTTTTGATCGTAGCTAAAACCAACTACGATCCGGTGCTCATTGAGCAAAATTACCAGGATGTTTTGTCGGGCAGAAGGCCCCTGTATTTTTCTGCACACTATCCAGGGTTACCGATACTTATCAAGGCATTTGATACTGTCATGAGCGGACCAAATGCAGTACTTTTTGCGATACTTACAAGTAATATCTTGCTTGCTTTAGGCTTGTTTTGGTTTTTTGACTGGTATACCAAGGACTCAAAAATGGCGATGTGGCTCTCAATACTCGCTTTGTTTTTGCCAGGTAGAATGCTAGCAACCAGAGGAGTTGGATCCAATGAAATGCTGTTTATCTTTTTTGTCCTAGGCTCGCTATTGTTCCACGAACGAGGTAAAAAATGGATGGCGGCACTCATGGGTAGCTTAGCGGTACTTACTCGGAGCCCTGGAATACTACTATTTGGAGCATATTTAGTTCAATTTACAATTTACAATTTACAATTTACAAAAACCATCAAAGATTTTTTTGCTCAACTTAGACGCTTTCTACCCTACTTGCTTATTCCCCTGTCCTTAGTGGGTTTGTGGATATATTACGGGATAACCTTTGGTAGTTTTTGGGCTTACTTCCAGGTGGGTGGGAACATTAACTTGTATTACCCATTTGCGGTATTTGCCTCCAACATGCCATGGGTAGGAGATATTTGGACCGAAGATATAATTTATCTGACCATGTTTATGGTGGGTGGAACCTATTTATATATTAAAAGAAAGGGATGGGGTGCCATCTCCCTATTTGCAATTATCTACGCTGTCTTTACTCTCTCTGTGGCTCACCGAGATATTGCTCGCTACAGCTTGCCACTTGCACCTATTATGATTGCGGGATGGAGTGAAATAATACCGACTAAACTAGGCAAGTGGATAGGATGTGTTCTAGTTATCCCAGTATTTTTGTACTCGTGGCAATTTGTCCTCGCTAACTATCAGGTGGTGATGGATTGGACTAAGTATCTATGAAGTGGTTGACCAGAGTTATTATTGCGGCAGCTTTTGTAGTACAAATGCTAGTCATGTGGCCCAGTGGTAGTAGATACTGTGCTGACAATCGTTGTGGGGACTACTACTGGGGCGTACACGAGCATGATGGTATATGGCACATGGCACTGGCTGAGACTGCTTTTGAGAAAGGATCTTTGCAGATGCCAACATTCGCGGGAGAGGAACTCGCGGGATATAACTGGTTGATAGATTACCCACTCTCCCTGCTCAGCAAAATCGGTATTCCAGCTCAATTTTCGTACTTTAAACTATTACCCACCATCTGGTTTGTCCTAATGATTTGGGTCTGGAGAAAGTTTGCCAACCAGTACAAGCCAGGAGATGAGCGATATTTTCAATGGTTATTGTTCTGGCTATTCTTTAGCAACTCACTTAGTTACGTATTTACCCTGTGGCATTTTGGTACTCTAGTAGGAAGTAGTTCGTATATAGCCATGCAACCCCCGATGATGTTAATTAATCTACAGTTTGCTTATACCCTGCCGATCCTAGGCTACATTTTGCTTATTTTGGGGAAGGTCAAGAAAAATTCGTACGACAACTTGGTGATTGCTCTACTCCTATTTATCGCCATGGGACTAAAATTTTATGGTGGTGCCGTACTACTTGCACTGGTTGTCGTCCACTCCCTCTTATTTA
This sequence comes from uncultured Pseudomonadales bacterium, assembly GCA_964502225.1. GTDB lineage: Bacteria > Patescibacteriota > Microgenomatia > UBA1400 > UBA12108 > CAJAUT01. The sequence goes on from CAZCUC010000001.1 coordinate 92,973, forward strand.
AAAACTGGAAAAGAATTGCTTATGCTATTACAGCTATAGTGTTAGCGGTTGTACTGTTTTACCAACCCAAAGTAGGACAAGGGGCTATTATGTCTTTTAATCCAATGGCCACAGTCTACCCCATCATCGAAGAGAAATCGCTCTTTTACTTCCCCAAACTAGCACTAGCTAGGTACTCTGATTCGCTCATTAAACAAAGCATTGTGGGCGGCATTGCACTAGCTATTTTTGTTGTATTTAACTTTGCCACGAGATTAATTGCTCTTTTTGGATGGAAAAAATGGGATCGATATGAGTGGAGTATTATGATAAGTGTAATTGTCGCACTGGGGGCCAATGTGCTACTGGTCCAACGAGGCGAGTGGTGGAATACAGTGCAATTTTTGTACTATGGATTCTTTTTGATCGCTATACTTGCCGCAAAACAACTGAGTGAGTGGAGTAGTAAATCGAGATGGGTGGGAGTAATAGTGGGCGGCATAATTGTGATATCTTGCCTTCCCAATACAATTGATACTTGGCGTGTATTTGCACAATACCCACCTGGTAGTTACGTGAGTGATCAAGAAAAAGAAATATTGTCGACTTTGAAAAAACAGCCAGATGGTGTCGTATTGGCGCTACCATTAGAGCGATCAGAGATTGGCGATTCACAATCTCCTAGCCCGCTGTATTTGCGCTACGAAAGTGCGTACGTATCTGCCTATACCGGTAAAGCAACCTTCTTTAATGATACAGTCCAATCTAGGTTGGTTGGGATTGACTACAAAGAGAGAGAGCAAAGCGTGAAGAGTCGAGACTGCAAAATACTCAACCAAGTACAGTATGTCTATTTGGCTGGTGACCAAACACAAATAGAACCGTGGGAGCTGTGCGAGAAGAAACTAGACCTCTTCAAACAAAATGATTCTGCCGCACTATATATGGTGAAATAGCTATTTCTTTTTCCAAACGAAATGAGAGTAGGCAAAGAAGTTCCAGAACATGCCGATTAAGATCCCAACAATTGAGAAAATCATGCCTGTATCAACATTAATGCTCACGAAGGGAACAGTAAACAAGAAATGGAGACCAATGAACTTTTCACCCATAAAGGCAATGGCGAGTTGGATCAAAATGGAACCAGCAGAGGCTAGGTTGAACTGAACGAATTTGCCAGGAATCTGCACGGCTTTTAGTTTGCGATCGGCAAAGGTCCACAAATTGCTCAGGGTAAAATTGGAGACAATTGCAGTTTCGATCGAGAGGAAGTTGGCTAGCTGATATCCTAGTCCCATGCGATAGAAATAAAGAGCAGTGATTTGAACCAGGGTGCCAGTGCCACCAGTGATAACAAATTTGAAGATGCGGTTATTTACAATTTCACTGAGTCTAGCTTTCATGATATACCTCATTGTATTAAATATGTATTCTGGGCCAAGTTTTGAGCTACCCTCGGTTCGGTCGCGAAAGTGAAACGGTACTTCTGCTACT
>CAZCUC010000002.1:0-87484 GCA_964502225.1 uncultured Pseudomonadales bacterium
TTCTATCTTCCGACGTAATAATCAATTTTAACTTTGTGTGACCCCATTGGGATTCTCCACTACGCTCTTCCCACTTCGTCCTTCGGACTCCGAGGGACAGGTCGAGCTACGAGGAGCTAGTCATCCCTAATATTTGCCTCTTTCGCTACAGCTACAGGAAATTTGAAAAATCGCTTCTTCATGACTGCTATCCCAGATCCTGACTTTAGATACTTTTCGAAGTCCAAAGCCATTGATTGCTCCTCGAAGGCACAATACCACACTAAACGATAGTGTAGATCTGACTTAGTTGATTTTACCTGACCAGATAAGTGGGTTCTGACGCGATTTTTCAAATCAGGAGTATACCCTATGTAATATCGATTCGTGACTGAATTAAATAAGATGTAGGTGTAAAACATGCTTGCCCTCGGTAGCTTTAGCGAAAGAGGGTGACCCCATTGGGATTCGAACCCAAGTTACCAGGATGAGAACCTGATGTCCTAACCGGGCTGGACGATGGGGCCCATTTAAATTTTCAAGTGACAATTTGAATTATACCAGACGGTGGGTATGTTATCATCGAGGAATGAAGTTAAATCCACTCACCCCACAAGAGAAAGCTGTGATCGAGGAGAAAGGGACGGAGCGGCCGTTTAGCGGGGAGTACGACAACTTTTACCAACCAGGCATGTATGTTTGCCGCAAATGCGACAACCCACTGTATAGCTCCAAGACCAAGTTTGATGCTGGGTGCGGGTGGCCGGCGTTTGACGACCACATCGAGGGGTCGGTGCAACAAATCCCAGATTCAGACGGATCAAGAACCGAGATCCAGTGCGCGAGGTGTGGAGGGCATTTGGGACACATCTTTGTCGGCGAAAAATTAACAGACAAAGATACTCGTCACTGCGTGAATTCGCTGTCGATCAAATTTGTCCCGGAATAATTTAGCCGAAGGTAAAGGCAAAGAGCTCTACCTCTCCCTCTGGGAAAACTAGGCGCAGATTGTGGACGCCCGGACTGTCTAACTCGACCAAATCGTAGAGCATGTTTTTGGTAACCTCGATAGTTTTGACCAGCTGGTTATCCAGGTAAACCTCAACTGTAGCCTGGCCATCGATGGGAGTCATGACTAGATGGGCGGATTTGGCATCGAATTTGAGCTCGAGCGTAGCGCCAGATTTTGGGGTTGAGAATTCTGCTTCCCTGCCCCAGTCACCCACGAGCTTGAGCCCTGGATAGTCGTCCCACCGAGTAGTCCCAAAGTAGAGCTCGGGGGTGCGACCGTAGGTGCGATAGGTGGGGTTAGCGACTGGGATGTTGAGTGATAACAACTCTTGAATCGCAGTCTCCGTCTCGTCGTAGTCACCCTCACCAAAGTGGGTATAGCGGATGTTGCCATCTTGATCGATCAAGTACTTGGCTGGCCAATACCTGTTTTTGTATGCTTTCCAGGTAGCAAAGTTATTGTCTTGCATGATGGGATAGGTGATCTCAAAGTCTTTGATGGCCTCATCTACGTTGTCCGCATCTTTTTCAAATTCAAATTCGGGGGCGTGAACGCCGATTATTACGAGTCCCTTGTCGCTGTACTTTTCGTGCCAGGATTTGAGATACGGCAGGGTACGGATACAGTTGATACAGGTGTAGGTCCAAAAGTCTACGAGCACAACTTTGCCCTTTAACTCTTTCATGGTGAGTGGATTGGAGTTAAACCACTGTCCACCGACCTTTAGCTCAGGAGCTAGATTGCCAGCTTTTTTAAGGTTAATTGTTGGCTTAGCCATATCCTCTAAACCTTCTTTAACAAATGCCCTATCTTCGAACCTTGTGAGGCCGGTGCCGTAGCTAGGGAACTTGGTGAGAATATAAGTCTGAAAGTTGCGGTCGATCCCCAAGTAAATCATGAGCGCAGTGAGAATCATAATGAGACCAAAAACTTTTTGGATTTTACCGGTGTTGCTGAGCAACCAAGGAACTCGTGTAAACAAACTGCGCCCACTGATAATCACGAGATACATAGGGATCGCAGTACCAAGTGAATAGGCGAGCGTGATAAAGAAGGCGTCAGTGGTAACGGTGCCGGTGATAGCGAGCGAGATGACCGAGGCTAAAATGGGACCAACACAGGGAGTCCAAAGTAATCCGAGCGAGAGGCCGATCACTACCCCGCCCCCAAAGCCAGTCTTCCCACCTGAACTAGGCCCGCCCGATGGCGAGTCAGGCATAAAGTTGGCGAGGCGGGCAAAAAGTGCCTCTATCATCAGTTGAAACTGGGGGATGATGAGACTAAAGCCAAACAAGGCAATCACTACCACCGAAAAATTGCGCAGTGAGTCGGCTGGGATCCCGAGCAGTTTGACTAGAGAAGAGAGGAATAGGGTAAAGAAAGTAAAGCTCAGGATAAAGCCAAACACGATGCCATAGGGGCGTTTTTGACTTTTTTTATCGGTCACGGAGGTGGCCAGAATGACTGGTAGGATAGGTAAAATGCAGGGTGAGAGGATGGTGACGATACCGGCTAGAAAGGCAAAGAGGATAAGGAGCGACATATTATTTGATTTTGGCCAGTAGCTCTTTGACGGAGCCACCGTTCCACTTGGCTATTTCATTCCCGTCCGCATCGATTTGCACGTAGGTGTGCTGGTAGGTAATGGCGTACTTGGCGGCAAGGGCCTTTTCATCTGCGTCGGTATCTGGATCGTTGTAATTAACCCGAATTAGTGTGACGTCAGATGGCAACATAGAGACGTTCTTGGTGAAATCGGCATCGGCGGGGATACAAGTCGGACACCAAGAGGCATAAAAGAACAGAACTCGACGAGTAGACTTTGAACTCTCTAAGACATCTTTTGTATAGGGGAGATATTGTTTGGAGATAGGTGTGGACTCGGTTTTTACCATATCATTAGGGGTTGGTGAGGGATCCATGACCTGCGTATTATTGCGACGGTAGAGGTAGCTACCGCCCAAGACTAGAGCGAGGACAAAAATAACTAGCAAGAGATTTTTACTCATACGTAATACCTCCAAGATTGATTACTGAGACCATCATATACAATCTGAGGTAAGTATGCGAGTTTGCCAAATCTAGCCTAGAATCCGAGGGATTCTTTGACGATGATCATCTTCACTTTGCGACCGATCATGGGACTCTCCCCTTTGAAAATGACAATTTTGTTGAGGGCGGTAGGGGCGCCGTAGGCTTTGAGTGAACGCTCATTCTCAAGTGGGACCACATATTCCTCGAGTCGTTTGAGAGCTTCACTTAAGGTTGGGACGATCTTTTGAGCACCAACTACAAAGAGTAAATTCTGCGAGGTGAAGACAATGTGTGGGAGCTGACTGCCAGTGTTGCTGGCTACCACAAATTCACCAGTCTCTGAGAGGGCATGAACGCTACCTAGATAATAGTCAGAGAGAGCTGATTCTTTTCTTAATTTGCCCTGTTTGGCTGGATCACTCTCTGCTAGGATTGCTTCGTGGAGATTGTTCCATCCGTGCTTGCCTGATTTTAAGTAGTCGACAAAGCCGATTTCTATAAGAGTAGTAGAACTACCATTCATCACCGAGACACCTGAGGGAATAAGCTCTTTAATTTTCTCTAGAGCACCTGTTTTGGTGTCTACAACAACTGCCTCGATATTGTGCTTGGCCAATTCACCAATAGTTGTTTGAATACTTTCATTACTTGCTAGCTGGTTGTACTGCATGATTCTCTCCTTCAGCTTCGTTCAGGACGATGCTTTATGTCGGTTGTGAGTTTTTTTAATAAATCGAGAATATAAGCATTGTTGACGGTGTAGAAAACTTCTTGTCCCCGACGCACGGAGCTCACCAAATTGGAGCTTTTGAGGGTTTTTAAGTGCTGAGAAACTAAGGGTTGGGAAAGACGAGTGATTGCAACTAGCTCGGAAACGGTTCGTTCACCTTTGAGGAGCGATTCGATAATAGTATAGCGAGTGGCATTGCCGATACCTTTACCAAATTTTTCGATTTCGTCACATAAAGCAGACATATAGAGATATTAGCATATTCTTATATGTTATGCAAGCGATTTAGTTGATGGTGGCGCCGACAAAGTCGATCATGGGGAAACGGAGGCGTACTTCCCCCCAGAACTTTTCCGATAGGCGCTGAGAATAGGTGGCATTTTTGCCCCGCTCCATCCGACCACAAAGCTTGCGATCCCAATCTTCGATGATGCGCCTCACCACTGCGCCCTGCTCGTTGAAGACTACTTGGTTGGCTTTTTTGTTCGCTTTGTAGAGATCATGGATAAACTGAAATTCGTCAAAAACGGCCTTGTTTTCGTCACACATTTGTTTGAAGTATTCCTTGAACTTGATCATACGAGGAATTTTTTAGATTTTTCGCCTAGTGCCATCATAGACATACCCTGGGCCATGTCTAGTACAGCGGCAAATAGGAGGATCACAAACCACGATGAGAAGCCGAGACCGAGGTTATCGGCAAACCGAGAGATGCACCAAAGTGAGACAAAGTTGACTACCAGGTAAGTACCCATCCACTGCTTGGGAGTAAAGACTACTTTGTTTTTCCATTCATATATCGTGACCAGGAGCATGACAAAGATACTGATCATAGTAAACTTGAACATGCTGTGGTACATAGCCCACCAGTGTGAGATGGAAGCAGTGCCTAGGACGATATTTTCGGGGAAAAACATATTGGCCAAGTGGAGCACCAAGTTGTTGACGATAAAGAGAGTGATAAAGCTATAAATTATCATCAGTCCGTGCTGAGCTTGGACTTTTTCTTTTGAGAGTGCGATGGACATAAATGACCTCCAATGTATGTAATAAACATAGTGTAACATTTTTTGCCTATATACAAGTCGCTAGATAAGAGTAGGGTGGAGGCAATGCCTCCTATAATCGAAAAAGAGAGAATCAATCCTAATTTACCATACCATCAATGGGTTGCGGCGTTTATAGCTATGTGTGAAAGGCACGATAAGTTTATTAAATCTTTACAACAAAAGCCGATTACTGACCTAGTTATACCAGCGCCAGATGTAGTACCTCCGAAACTTCCTTGACTGGGTGGAACTTGAGATCATTCTTTACTTCCTCGGGGATTTTTTCGAGATCTTTGGTATTTTCCCAGGGATGAATGATCTCTTTGAGTCCGGCAGTGTGGGCGGCAATGACTTTTTCTTTAAGGCCGCCGATTTCTAACACCCGACCACGTAAGGTGACCTCACCCGTCATACCGATGTGCTTTTTGACTGCGCGCCCAGTGAGCGCAGAGACAATGGCAGTCGTCATGGTGACACCAGCAGAGGGACCGTCTTTGGGGACTGCACCTTCTGGGACGTGGATATGGAGATCGATAGTTTTGTAAAAATCACTCTTTAAGCCAAAGTCCTTGTAGTGGGAACGGACATAAGTGTAGGCGGCTTGAGCACTCTCTTTCATGACCTCTCCCAGCTGTCCAGTGATTTGTACTCCACCTTTACCTGGCATAGTCGAGACTTCGATAAACAAAATCTCCCCGCCTACGCTAGTCCAGGCTAGGCCAGTTGCCATACCAACGGGATTCTTTTTCTCGGCGATTGTGGAATTGTATTTGGTAGGTCCAAGATAATTGTGGAGTGCTTGAGGGGTAGAAATTAGTGAGTTTTTGAGAGGTTTTTTTGGACTACTGGCAAGTTTTTTGGCGACTTTGCGGGCGACCTTGGCTAGCTCGCGTTCGAGGGAGCGAACTCCAGCCTCGCGAGTGTACTTTGAGATAATCTCTTTGATAATAGTGTCGCTTAGCTTGAGATTTTTGGCAGAAAGAGCGTTTTTTTCGATCACTTTGGGCAGTAAGTATTTTTTGGCGATGTGGAATTTTTCGATCCGCGTATAGCCAGAGAATCTGATAATTTCTAAACGATCACGCAGAGCCGAAGGGATAGTGTCGAGGACGTTGGCGGTCGCAATAAACATGGCTTTTGAGAGATCCATGTTTAGCTCGAGATAGTGGTCAGAAAATTCTTTGTTTTGCTCAGGATCGAGAGCTTCTAAGAGCGCGGCAGAAGGATCACCCCGAAAATCGTTGCCAATTTTGTCGATTTCGTCGAGCATAAAGACTGGGTTCATAGTGCCGGCTTGGTTGATCCCTTCGATAATACGACCTGGCATCGCACCGACATAGGTCTTGCGATGACCTCGAATCTCAGCTTCGTCGCGGATGCCGCCCAGGGATATTTTGACAAATTTGCGTTTGAGCGAACGCGCGATAGATTTACCCAGGCTGGTTTTACCGACCCCTGGTGGGCCGACAAAACAAAGGATTGTGGGGAGGGCGGAGTTTTGCGATTTGGCTCGTTTGAGCTTCATGACTGCCAAGTATTCGAGTATGCGCTCTTTGATTTCTTCCAGACCGTAGTGATCTTCGTTTAATACTTTTTCGGCAGTCTTGAGCGAGACATGGTCAGCACTCAGTTTGCCCCAGGGCAGTTCGGCTACAGTCTCGAGCCAGGTGCGAATATAGCCAGTCTCTGGGTTGTTGGGTGACATGCGATCGAGGCGCTCAAATTCTTTGTGAACTTTGGCTTTGGCTTTACTAGATAGTGGTAGGTTGTGTAATGACTCGTGGAGTTCGTCGAGGTCACTGTCTATATCATCTACTTCGCCTAGCTCAGCTTTGATAGTGTTCATTCTCTCGCGCAAAACTGCTTCTTTCATATGTTTACTAAATTTTTCTTGTGTTTTGTTGGCGATGGTTTTTTCGATTTCTAGAACTTTTAGTTCTTTGGCGAGGAGAGCATTGATTTGGTAGAGTCGTTTTTGAACATCGAGGATCTCTAAGATCTTTTGGCGGTCGTCTAAACCAACGGTCAAAGTGGCCGCGATCTGATCGCCCAACTCACTAATGCTGACGCCAGACATGAGACGCATAAAATTGGTAAATTCTACCGATTTGCCTAGGTTGACTGCTTCGCGGAATTGGGTGGTTAAGTGGCGACCAAGAGCTTCGAGCTCGGGAGAGTTGTGAAAAGTCTCTTCGAGCTCTATTACTTCGACAATCTGGACGGGAGTCTCTGACACGATGGACTGGAGTTTGATGCGAGCAATCCCCCTGACTAGGGCATTGAGCTCCCCGTCTGTCTTGAGGGTACGCTCGACTACGCAGAGGGTGCCTAGATCATAGAGGTCTTTGAGTTCGGGGTTTTCGATTTTGCCATCTTTTTGCGTAAAAAGAGCGACATATTTATCCTTGGAGAGAGCTGATTCAACGGCTAAAATAGATTTTTTGCGACCAAAGGTGAGCACAACCTCGTTGGTTGGATAGACGACAACGTCTCGGACAGGAATGAGGGGTATTTGATGGGTAACCGTTGGTTTGACTGGGACTAGATTGTTCATAGCTTAGCAGTTTACACAATGGAGTGCTAAGCGTCAAGCTTGTCACCTACCTTGATCCCAAAGTGATCGGCGGCAGATTTGCCCTGAACAACGATTTCGATAAACCGCTTATCGCGGTAACCGCTTGAGCCAACGATGATGCCGGGTTCCCCATTTGGAACATCTTTGAGACGATCAAAACACAAAATTTCGCCCCATTGAGTCTTGATCTTTTTGCCTGCCTGATGGCCAATATCAGAGGCCCAGGCAGTGGTCTTGCAGTTGCCAAAGTTGTCGATATACCAGACAGCCAGGGGGGCTGGCAAAAAATCGGAGAGCGGATGAATATCGCTTGGCAGATCGATCCCGTTCATATACCACTTAGCTACCCGCGGCAAAAACTCGTAACTACGGAACTGAGTGTTGGTGATTGGGTGGCGGAGATGTTCGGCTAGCTTGCCATGTTTGATCATGGCATCGAGGACGGTGGGGATGTCGTAAACTTCGATTTCTTTGGCGAGGCCATATTTGTGGACGAGAGAGAGGGTAGCTCCGTCTACGGTAGTAAAGATGTGGGTGTTTTGATATTTGATGTGACCAAAGGGTGTACCGTTTGGCCATTTTTTGGCTTTGCCATGACGAGGGGCGACGTTGGCAATAATGATACCTGGCTCATCCATGGCGGCATCGATGGTATCGATAATAACCCCGCTAGCTTCGAGATCGGCGTAGTTGCCGACTGCAACTGGACTGATATGAGTAGCTGGGAAAAAGGTGGCGGCGCGGACCACCTGACGATTCATGGTAAGCGGGTCGTGGCAATCATTGATAATAGTGACGTACATGATTTAAATCCTAAATCACAAATTCTCAAATCCTAAATATTATTTGTCTATTTTAGCACGATCTCGGATGGTTTGAGGGTGCGATACTTGCCAGATGGGATATCGCCTAGCTCCCAGGGGCCTAGCTTGGTGCGGATGAGACGCAAAACTGGGTAGCCCACAGCTTCACACATTTTGCGAATCTGACGGTTACGCCCTTCGTGAATGGTGATATCGATCCAAGTATTATTTGGCTGAGACTCGGCAATCGTGACTTGGGCCGGAGCAGTTTTTTTGCCTTCGATTGTAACTCCTGACTCGAGATAACCAATGGATTTGAGGGGGATGACTCCTTTGACTAGGACATGATAGGTCTTGTCGATCTCGAACCTAGGATGAGTCATTTTGTAGGCGAGATCACCATCGTTGGTGAGGAGGATCAAGCCCTCGGAGTCATAGTCTAGCCGGCCTACAGGATAGAGGCGGTGGCCACCAGGCACAAGCGAGACGACAGTGCGACGACCATCCTGATCGGTAACGGCCGAGACTACGCCACGTGGCTTGTTGAGCAAGTAGTACACAAGAGTTTGGTCGATCCCGACTGGTTTGCCCCCGACACTAACCTGGGCAGTATCGGACTCGATGACCTGACCAACTTTGGCGATACTACCATCCACCACAACCTCCCCATTCTCCACCATGATTTCGGCGTGGCGACGAGAGGCGATCCCGGCATGGGCTAAGTATTTGTGAATCCGCATTTTCATGAGTTTGATTATACCACCTCTAGCCTGGTAGAATGAGTCTAATGAAATATTTAGTGAGATTGTTGGTCGTGGCTTTGATGGTGGTGTTTGTCTTTGCGGAGCGGCTAATACCAAGTGACCCGCAGGCTGGGGCAATTGTCTCGCTGTCTCAAATAATCGAGTCTCCTATGCCACATAAAATAGCCGAGGTGGCGATGGAGAGTAAAGTGGTCAGAGCCACAGTGTATCAATCAAATCTCCCCTACAAAGTGGGCGACATGGTGATTGTGAGTCATGATCCACAGTTTGAAGATCTCTATAGCGTCACTGACAAAGTCAGAACCCTAGCCTTGTATCGATTGTTTATCCTTTTTGTCGTCGCGATTGTGGCAGTAAGTGGGATAGCTGGAGTCCGCTCGCTCTTTGGACTAGCTTTCTCTTTTGCCGTCATCTTTATGTATGTACTACCCCAAATAGTGGGGGGCAGTAACCCAGTGAGCGTAGCCCTCATCGCTAGCGCCATGATTCTCTTGGTCTCGTACTACCTGACGCATGGACTAAGCCACAAATCAACGATCGCAATCCTTGGTACACTGGGAGCACTGTTTGTGACTGGGATCCTCGCCAGTCTGTTTGGGAGCTGGGCAGGACTCACTGGGTTTGGCGCTGAGGAGACTGGATTTTTGCTCGACAAATTCCCGGTCGAGAGGTTTTACAATTTGCTTCTTGCCGGGATTATTATTGGATCGCTTGGAGTCTTGGATGATATTACAATTTCTCAGGCCTCGATTGTATCTGAGCTCGCAGATAGCAACCCCAAACTAGGGATGAGGGATCTATATTTGAGGGCGATGCGGATCGGCCATGATCATATATCCTCACTCGTCAATACCTTGGTCCTTGTTTATGCTGGGAGCTCGCTACCGTTACTCCTATTATTTGTCACCAGTCGAGCTACACCATTTGAACTACTCAACTACGAAGCAATGGCAGAGGAAATAGTTCGAACTCTAGCCGGATCTATTGGGCTCATTGCGGCAGTGCCTTTGACTACTTTGATTGCTAGTTACTGGTACAGCAAAAAGCGCTAATTTATTCTTTGACTAAGATCATGATCACAACTCCAAACAAGAATGTAGCGATCATGGCGACTGTGCGTTTTGTAGAGGTTTCGTGCTTGAGTTCGGGGATGAGATCGGCCGCCGAGATATAAATAAACCCACCAGCCGCGATCGGGATGAGATAGCTGGCAAACTCGGTCAAGGCGTGACTGGCAAAGTACCCGAGTACCCCACCAGCGACTGCAGTCATGCTAACAACTACATTGTAAATGAGAGCTTTTTTACGGGTAAAACCAGAGTGAAGGAGGACGCCAAAATCGCCTATTTCCTGCGGTATTTCGTGCATTGCGATAGCCAGCGTAGCCACTAGTCCCAAACCATTGCCTGTCGCAAAGGAGGCGGCAATCAGGACACCATCGAGGAAGTTGTGGATCGCATCGGCGATCAGATTCATTGTGCCCATCGTGTGCTTGGCCAAGTGATCTTTGTCGTGACAATGACGCCAGTGGAGGAATCGCTCTAAAACAAAAAAACCAATAAAAGAAAGAAGGGTCAGCTGAAAGGGTAAAGTAGTACCCAAGGCATCGATCGACTCGGGGAGGAGGTGGAGAAGAGCGGCAGAGAGCATGGTACCTGCCGAGAGTGAAACGAGGGACATGAGGATTTTATTTAAAAATTTTTGCGAGAGTGCGAGTGCCGCGACACCCACAAAAGAGCCGGAGCTAATAATAATGGTAGCCAAAACTACTGACCACAATTCGCTAGACATATGTATTGCTCCTTTGACATTTATTACAAATACCAAATAATTCTAGAGCGTGCTTGGTGACTCGAAAGCCGGATTCTTGCTGAAGACGATTTTCGATGGCAAAGACCTCCGTCAATGTATCGACTACATCTTCAACCTTGCCACAGATATTACACACCGCATGATGGTGGTGACCATGCATATATTCGTAGCGGAATTTACCTTCTTGGAAGTCGATCCGTTCTAGGATGCCGGCGCTGACAAATTTTTCTAGCGTGCGATAAACGGTAGCGAGATGGGCTTTAGTTCCTAGCTTACTCGCGACCTCGTCAACGTCGAGCGGGAGATCGCTGTCCATACAGATCCGAAGAATTATAGTCCTAGCCGTAGATGGCTTTAAACCCTTCGAGCCCAGGACTTGATTGATAATGTCAGTGCGAGTCATTCGCATAGTATAGTGCGAATTGTTCGCATTTGTCAATCGTTAAAAATCTTATACAATAACGGTATGAATAAACACTTGAAACTAGGAATACTGGGTTGCTTGCTCGTTGGAGCTATACTGGCTAACTGGCTATACTCAACCAAAACCCCTACTGACGCTGATCATGAGGACGTCCACTACCATGCTGGATTTAAGGTTTACATCGATGGCCAGCTCCAAGATTATAGCGACTACAAGTATATGAACTTTGTGCCATGTACTGAACACAATGTAAAAAAATCGCCAGCCGAGGAGCAAATTGAGTTGGCACATCTCCACGATGGTGTGGGCGATGTGGTACACGTGCATCGCAGTGGAGCTAAATGGGGAGATTTGTTTAAGAATATCGGAGTTAAGCTCAGTGGTGAAGTGCCAGAACTAGACCAGCCGATTGCTCCAGATAGCTCGATCGTAATAACCATCGGGAAACAAGTAGATAATCCCGAGAGAGTCAGCGTTGAACATATAAAAGAAGTAGAATCCAAAAGTGAGCTGTGTGGTAAGAGTGAGTGAGTCTAGTTGAGTAGCCAAATTGAGAGATTAAGGAAACTAGCGAAAGTAACCCAGACGATATAGGGGTAGAGGAGATAGGCTGACCAAGGTGAGAGTTTTTCCCCTTCCTGGATAGAGCGCGCGATAAAATACCACATAGCTAAAATTTCGATAAACGCTAGGCCGGTAAATTTGAGACCAAAGAAAAGGATCGACCAGAGGGCATTGAGGATTAGCTGAGATGCATAGACGTGCCAAAATGATCTGGCTTTTTTGCCAAACTGGTATTTGCGCCAAACCAAGTATGCTGAGATCCCCATGAGGGTGTAGAGGAGTGTCCAGACTGGACCAAAGACCCAGTTGGGAGGAGAGAAAAATGGCTTGTTGAGATAAAGATACCAATTGGTGATAGCAGAGAAAGTAAACAGCGAGCCGATCCCACCAGCTAATTGGGCGACGGCAATGCTTAAGATGAGCATCCAGTAGTTATCTTTGGGGCGAGACCATGGCCAGGTAATGTTCATAATTCGAGTATAACCTTTTTGAAGCGTGGCACAATAGCGCCATTCCACTCGACTTTTTCTAGCCAGGAGTCTAGGTCTCTAACAAATTCTGGGGCATTAACTTCTTGGATGTTCGTGTAGCGGATCGCGACTTTTTGGGTGACTTCTTGGATCACATAGCCCAATACCTTGTAGTCACGGTCTCTGTATTTGTAGTGCTTGTAGATGGCGCCAAGCTCTACCAACTTACTAGCTTCTGCAATTCTTTTGTTTAACTCTGTGTGGGAAATGTGGGTCATGTTATACCTTCAGGGCCTGGCCCTGAAGGTCTAGGTAAGCTTGAATATCACGCTTGATGCCATCTACTGTGATTAGTTCAAGTGCTTCGGTTGGCGTTACCCAGGAATACTCTTCGTGCTCGTCGGACAATTTGATATCGAGTTGGTCGGTGGAAGCGACGAAAGTAATTCCGACTAATTCATTCTCTGCTGTTTCTTCGTGACCGCGATAAATATGCCAGCAAGTTAGTGGAGTGCCGGCAGTAATGGTGATACCTAGTTCTTCACCCACTTCGCGTACTAGACCAGCTTGAGGAGATTCGTGCTGGGCGATGCGCCCATACATGATTTCCCATTCTCCTGGGTGCCAATCTAGTTTTTGACTACGTTTGATAAGGAGAATTTTGCCCACTGGATTGGTAATCACCGCACCGACCGCCACCATGAAACGACCAACTGGGTTATGCTCACTATTTGTATTATCGACTTTGTTTGTCATATGATTATTTAAAGTAAGGGATGTCCCACGAGTCGGATGGATCGACATAGCGTAGGCCTTTATCTAACATAGATAACTCTTTCATATCGGTTTCGTCGAGCTGGAAATCAAAAACTTCGATATTCTCCTTGATCCTAGCTGGAGTGACGCTCTTGGGGATGACCACGGTGCCCCGCTCGATCGCCCAGTTGATAAGAATTTGCGCGACAGATTTGTTGTGTTTGGCGGCGATTTTCTTTACTACCGGATCTTCGTGGAGACGAGTAGTATTTAGCTCGACTCCCATGCGCCCAGTGGGCGAGTAGGCGGTGACTGCAATATTGTGATCCAGGCAGTAATCGACTAGCTCCTGCTGAGCGTTGTATGGGTGAAGCTCGATTTGATTCATAGCGGGGATGATGGTTGCATAGGACATAAGATCATGAAGCATCATGGTGGAAAAATTTGCCACACCGATTGATTTAACAAGTCCAAGCTGGATGAGTTTCTCCATGGCCTCCCACGTTTCGCGGATGGAGACTTTTTCCGTGACTGCTTTGCCGTCTTGCATAGGCTCTAACTCTTCTCCATGTTTAAAAGCCACACCCCAGTGCATGAGATAGAGATCGAGATAATCTAGCTGGAGATCTTGGAGGGTTTGTCGACAGGCGGCTTCGACGTTTTGTGAAGCGTGATTGGTATTCCAAAGTTTGCTAGTAATAAAAATGTCTTCTCTTTTTATCGACTTAAACACTTCGGCGTATGCCTTACCTACTTCGGGCTCGTTGCGGTAGATCATGGCTCCGTCGATGTGGATGTAACCTGCTTCAGTTAGGGCATATCGCACTGCCTGACCGACTTGGTTGGGTAGGGACTTCCAGGTGCCCAAACCTATGGTTGGGATATTGTAGCCACTATTTAGTTTAATAGTTTTTTGTAACATAACACTCCTTAGTTTGTAACTATTTTAGTTTCACCATCATTTACTATAACAGCTTGGTCGTCGCGGAGTGGGAGGACGATATTATCCTGATATCTTAAACTAAGGTCATCAAGTAGTGCTCTGTGTCGTAAGGCGTATTTTTCTCGCCCATAATGAGGAATTAACAGTTTCTTTATAAGATTGAGACCACTGAAATTGGTGAGTGCTGGAACTGGCATTTCTAGTGACTTCGCATATTCTATATCTGACCCCATGATGATAGATCCTGCACTACTACCGATATATACAGTCCCCTTGTCGATTAGCTCCTTGATGACGATGTCGAAACCAGATTTCTTCACTTCATTTAATAAATAGTAGGTGTTGCCACCGGCTACAAATATGACATGGAAAGGAGAGAGTTCGCTACTCAATATATCGACATTTTTATTTTTGAGATCGTAGTCGGTCACGGCAAATCCCATCTCTACCAACTTGGCTCGGTCGCCATCCATCCACGGGCGACTATCTGCTGGGTAGGGATCTGCGGCAGTGGGGATAAAGGCGAGTTTGAGACTGCTTGGTTTGTCGGGGAGTAATGGGTAGACTAGGTCTAGTGTGGCACTGGCGAGACTGGCGAGAAAAAGTTTCATTAAACCATTTTACAACAGTAGCTACTTGCGAAGACCAAAGTAGAGCATGGCAAGGAGAATGATTTTGAAAAAGTATCCACTGTAGGGGTCGATGGCCAGCTTGGTGAGTGGAGTCATGTTGCCGGTAGCGAAGTGGAAAAGGATACTAATGGGCAAAACGAGGAGCATCCATTGCCAGTGAGTGAGCTGTCTACCTGTAAATGTGATTAGCTTGTTGAGAAGAGGCACAAGGAGATAAATCCCAAGATAGGCAGTAGAAAAATCAAAAACTGCCAAATTGCCAATACGGAAAGAGCGGAGATATTCAATAGTGATCATTTGACCACAGTATAGCCTAGTTTCTCGATTATTGTGGTGAACTTAGAGGGGGACGTGAGTTTGGGGTCGTATGTGATGACTGACTCTTGCTTGGCGTAGCTGGTAGAGGTCGAGATGACACCAGGGAGGTCCTCTAAATCAGAGTCGATGTTTAGTGAGCATGAGCTACAGTGGAGGCCACTCAGTTTGAGAGTAACGGTCGTTCCAACTGATTTTTTCTTGAATAAATTAAACATGAATTTTGTCCAAATCCTGATTAATTACGCGTACGTCTAGTGCTAAGAGCTCGTCTTTGTAAGCGGCGTCATCGCTAAATTGGTTCCACACAAATATTTTTTTGTTTAAGTGAAATGCAAGACCAATTTCCATCAGTACGTTGGGGCCAATATAGCCTATTATTCCGTTTTTCTCGTTGTTAATGACAAGAATAGCATCGGATGAGGCAATATTGTCAAAATTTTCTTTAATGTATAGACCCTTTTGCAGACTCGTAGTTCTACCCTTGAAATTTTCTACTACAAAGTCGTTTTTGGCTTTCATCGTTTTGGCGGAGACGGGGATATCGACCTCAAATCCTTTGGCGATGAGATCTGTTTCAACTTGTACTAGTTCTTTATAAAAATTCATGCTGGCGCAGAGGAAGATCTTGGTCATATAACCTCCATAGTGCCACTATACATGCCCATAGAACAAGAGAAAGTATAGATACCCTTTTTGTCGGGAGTGAATGTAAAGACTTGATTGGTATTGGGTTTAACAAAAGCATTGATACCAAAGGCGCGGAAAGTAAAAGCGGTAGCACAAGAGTAAACCTCGCCTGCATTTACTGTCAGTTTGACAGGGATACCATTTTTTACAGCGAAATGTCTAGGCGAATAGCCACTATTCAAGATATTTATGGTAACTGGCTGGACGCCATCGACTAGGCTGGGAGTCGGGATGACCCTCTCTGTAGATTGGTCGTAGGGAGGCAAAAGTTTGACTATCCTAGGACCTAGCCGCTCGAGAGAATAGTTGCTGTCCATAACCTGGAGGATTCCGTTGAATGAGTAGAGTGCCATGGCGATTAAGAGTACGGCGGCAGTACGGAGGAAGTAAATGCGCCAGACCTCACTGAGCTTGGCGGTCGCGATACCGATCAATACAAACATGGGGGCAGTCCCCAGGACAAAAGTCCCCATAATCAGTGCACCCTGGAGAGGAGAGCCAGAACTGATGGCAAGGATCTCCATGGCCTGTGTGACTCCGCAGGGGATAAGAATAGTCAAGAATCCAAGGAGCCCGGGAGCGAACAATCGATCGGCTGTAGTATTATTCTTGATCAGTTTGCGCGCAAATTTGGGCGGGGTAAACGCCATAAAGCGGAAAATTGGGTGCACTTCGAGTAGGTTCATGGCAGAGGCAAACATGAAGAGCGCGGCAAAACCTTGGAAGAAGAGTCGCATGCTGAGGGAGAGTGTGATAGCAGATCCAAGCCAGCCGAGGAAAAAACCGAGGATGGTGTGGGCGATGAGTTTGGTCACAAGGAATGCAGTGACTCCTGCCCAGTCGTCTGCGCCGAAGCCTGGCTCTACTTTAAGCTTTTTTTGATTGGCGATGGTAGAGGCGAGGATCCCTCCTTGCATGGCGGCGCAGGTTACACCACCACTGGTTAGACCAGTCAATAAAATGAGCCATAGATTCATATACAAGTGCTCCGATGTTCCGGTGTTCCAGTTTTCCGGTAGATATTTTTATAATTTAACATACTTTAAGCGTAAAGAATTGGTTACGACAGAGACTGAGGAAAAAGCCATGGCGGCGCCAGCGATCCCTGGGTTGAGCATGATCCCATAGAGAGGATAGAGGATACCTGCCGCAATCGGGATGCCAATAATATTGTAAGCAAAGGCCCAGAACAGGTTTTGCTTGATTACGCGGAAGGTGAGGCGGGATAATTTGATGGCTTGGGGTAGTCTCTCGAGATTGCCCCCTAGGAGCGTGAGTCCAGCGGACTCGATAGCCACGTCGGTACCAGTCCCCATGGCGATCCCCACATCGGCGGTCGCGAGAGCTGGGGCGTCGTTGACTCCGTCGCCTACCATGGCGACCTTGTATCCCTCGGCTTGCAATTTTTGCACTTCGTTAGCTTTGTCTCCCGGCATGACTTCGGCAATAATTTTGTCAATTCCCACGGTTTTGCCAATATACTCGGCAGTCAAATGGTGGTCACCTGTCATCATAGCCACTTTGATCCCCAACTTGTGGAGATCTTTGATGGCTTGGATGGATTCGTCTTTGAGCGTGTCGCTGATGCCTAGGTACATAATAATCTCTTTGGATGAGGCCAAGATGATCGGGGTCGCGCCGACTGCGGCAGAACTTTCGATAACACCTTTGTCAATTTTGAGGCCCAAGGATGAGATAAGTTTGAGATTGCCTGCGTAGTAGAGTTTTTTCCCGATTTTGCCTTGCAAACCTTGGCCGGGAATCGACTTGAAGTCTGAGATTGATAAGAGTGTTAGTTTGTCTGATTTGGCTTTTGCGACGATCGCCTGAGCTAGCGGGTGCTCGGAGCTAGCTTCCAGTGAAGCGAGGTGGACGAGTGAGTCTTGTTCTGAGAGAGTACCTACTGTTTTGAGATTGGTAACGGTGGGCTCGCCTTTGGTCAGGGTACCCGTCTTGTCTAGAACAATGTAGTCTACCGCGCGCAACTTTTCGAGACTTTCGGCATTTTTGACCAAGATACCCTTTTGGGCGGCCTTGCCCACACCTACTATGATCGCGGTCGGGGTGGCTAGACCTAGGGCACAGGGACAGGCGATGACGAGGATGCCGACAAAACTGAGGAGTCCGAGGAGGGGGTTGCCTAGCGCTGTCCACAAAATGAAAACTAGCACGGATAAAACTATGACGATAGGCACAAAAACCGAGGAGATTTGGTCGGTCAGACGCTCGATCGGGGCGTGACTACCCTGTGCAGTCTCGACCATTTTGATGATCTGAGAAAGGATAGTCCCCTCACCCACAACAGTGGCGCGGAGATTGAACATGCCTTGTTTGTTGATAGTGCCACCGATCACTTTGTCGCCGACGACTTTATCTACTGGGAGAGGCTCGCCGGTCAACATGGATTCATCCACGCTACTGTCGCCACTGATGATTTCTCCGTCCACTGGGATTTTGACTCCTGGTTTGACGATGACTATGTCTCCGATAATCACTTCGCTGACGGGGATCTCTGTTTCTTGACCATTGCGCAGAACGAGTGCTGTCTTGGCTTGCAAACCCAAGAGTTTTTCGATAGCTTCGCCGGTTTTCATTTTGGAGCCGGCCTCTAAGTATTTACCGAGGGTGATAAACGCAATTACCACGATGGTGACGTCGTAATAGACTTGCTCTACTGCGAGGTATGGTGCGAGTATCCCCTCAAAGGCAGAAACGATAAACGAATAAAGAAATGCGACCGAGGTACCGATACCAATCAAGGTATCCATATTGGCAACTCTATACTGGACAAATCGAAACACAGACTTGATGTAGGGCAAACCTATGACAAATAACATATAGGTGGCCATGATGGGGAGGAGATGGTGGAAAAAGGTTTTGACAGCATCAGGGTAGGGGAAGAATGATTCCCAAATCATCATCACGAGACTCACGGCGGCCAGCGGGAGAGAGATCTTGACCTGAGATTTTAGCTTGGCTAAATCCGCTAGTTTTTCGGCTTTTTTGGCAGGGTTTGTGCCTACGGGCCCCATGTCGTGGCCAGCATGGAGGGAATGATCCATTCTGGACATGTCGTAACCGGGGTGGCCCATAGGAGGATTGGGGTCGGTTGGTTTGATACTATAACCGAGGGGAGAGATTAGCGAGTTAAATTTAGAATCATCAATGTTTTTGGTTGTCGACAACTCTGCAACCTCGGTAGCATAG
The DNA here is from genome assembly GCA_964502225.1 of uncultured Pseudomonadales bacterium. Taxonomy (GTDB): domain Bacteria; phylum Patescibacteriota; class Microgenomatia; order UBA1400; family UBA12108; genus CAJAUT01. Next base: position 18,760 of record CAZCUC010000002.1, read on the forward strand.
TTTACGTCGACCGATTTCACCCCATCTACTTTGGAGAGCTTTTTCTTGATAATACTGGCACAACTGGCGCAATGCATACCAACCACTTCGTATTTTTTGGTGATCATACAACTCCTTTGTGTAAAGAATTAAATTCTTTGAGACAACCTTTGCCGCAAAAGTAGTGGCGCACACCATCGTATTCGCAGGTATAGCTTGCAGAGCTAGGAGTTAACTGCATCTGGCAAACTGGGTCAACCACAGTGGGCTCGGCTTCGCTCATGGGTCTTGTTTTGGTTAGACCGTCGATAAAGATAGATAGTGTGGCAAAACGATCCATTGCGAGTACGTAATACATTTCTTTGCCGATCTTTCTTGTCTTTACTAGACCGCACTGTTTGAGGAGTATGAGGTGCTGGGATACTGTTGCCTGGCGGAGCGCTGTCATCTGAACTATCTGATTGACGGTGAGCTCGTGGCCATGCAAAAGACAGACAATTTCCAACCGTTTGGCGTGGCCGAGGACTTTGAGGTGGGCCGCGTTTTTTCTAAACATTGATGACTGCATATATAGTCATCATATTCTATTTTTTGAATATGTCAAATTTAGGATAGGGTAGAGATATAGGCATCGAGAGCTTGAACAAAAAATCCACTGTCTGCGCCAAAGTCGAATGATTTAAGCTCCTCAGGTTTCACCCATTTATACTCAGTATGTTCGCTAGACAAGACTACCTCCCCCTCCTTCGCCAAGGCTTCGGAGGACATGCCTTCCCAATCTGTGCTGGCATAACAGGCACCAAAAACTGTATCTCCTTTAAAAAACCCTTCCCCCACCCCTATCCTGTTGGTAAAAAAGATGGGTCGGAGAGAATGAACGATCAAACCGGCTTCTTCCATAACCTCTCGCTTGATGGCATCGATGACGTCTTCTCCCTGCTCATATCCCCCACCGGGCAAGTCCCAGTTGCCACCACGCGAGTGATCGTCCTGTGCTCTTTTGAGTGCCAAAATTTTTCCGTCTTTGCCCACCATGATACATTTTTGGATTAAACGAACCTTGTTGAGGATTTTTGTTATCATAAATACATTTTAGCACTGAAGACATACTACGATAATTCGAATTATCGTAGTAATAACTCCCACCACTATTTATAGTGCTCGACGAGGGAGTAAATAGGTAAATATGGCACAGGCTATAGCGACTACTCCCATAAAATAGAACATAGGGTTAAACCCGTACCAAGTAACTATAAAGCCTCCAATTAAGGTGGCCAATGAGGCGAGCAAATTGGAAATAGTTTTCCAGACAGCATAATCACGAATATGACTTGACCGGTCAAGATGTTCTGCCATGATGGCATCAAACCCAGTACTACCAACTGCTTCGCCGAGTCCAATGATGATTTGCAGAAGAATAATAGTTGGTAGACTGTGAGCGTAGATAAAACCTATCCAAGCAATCGCTCTAAATACAAAGCCGACTATTAGAAAGTACTCGTGCTCCTTGACGCGATCACCGTAGCGGATCAAGAAAAAATTGACTAGTGTGGTGGTGAGGAGCATGACGCTCCAGGTCCCACTGACGACCGCAATGCTCCCACCCAATCCTTCGATGAAAACTGCGTATAGTGGACCCAAAAGATTGCCAGCTAGAACAAAAATACTATTGACCGCGAGGAGGATTTTGAGAGATTTATTCATGATTGTAAAACTCTAAATATTCGAGGAATTAGAGTTATTATTTTTTACGTCGATTATTTTGAATGAGTCGTCTTTGACTTCAACGTATTGAGTATCGGTGAGCATAATATATGGATAGTTTTCGTTATAACTGTTTGGAATTTTATATTCAAAACAATAATCTTTCTTTTTTACATCACCCCAATGAGGCATAACAACAAAATTGACTAGATTCAGCCCTTTCGTGCTCGCTAAATTGTACATATCAGCAGACTTACCAGGCCTATTAACAGATGATGTGTCGGGACCAGCAAGAATAGAGCCTGCACTAGTTCCTATATAAATTAATCCTTCCTCTACCTTTCTTTTAACAAACTCAATGAAATTATTCTTTTGAGCTTCTTGCTGTAAGTAAAAAGGATTACCACCTTCAATGTACATAATGTCGTATTTATCCAAATCTAAAACTATTTGCTCGGCCGACTTGCCCGCAATATCGTACATGTCAAAAACAAAGCCTGATTCCTCCATTTTTGACTTGTTCAGTTTGTGCCAATCAAGATTTGAATGTACTTGATCACGAATAGTCGTGTCGATAAATACGGCTTTCAGCTTAACCTCATCCCCAAGTGTTTCGGCGATCTTATCGGCAACGTGCTGTACCTGTGAAGTCAAAAAAAGTCTTTTCATTTCTCTCTCCTGACATCGACAATTTTAAATTGGATGCCTACTACCTCAACATATTGGTCGTTGTTTAGAGTGATCAGTGGAGTCCTCTCTTTATACATCGGCTCAAGATTATTTGTGAGATATGATTTTTTGAAAATATCACTACCCCAATGTGGAAGTACACAGAAATTCACTAAGTTGTAGCCAGCATACCCATTCAATTCAGGGGCAAGCCTGACATCGTCGATACCTAAAATTGGTTCTAAATCTGGCCCTGCGATAACTGACCCTGCACTACTACCGATGTAAGGTAGTCCATTTTCTACTTTTTCCTGGATGATTTTGATAAAGCCTGTTTTTTGAGATTCTTGGAGTAAGTAAAAGGTGTTTCCTCCTGACATAAAAATAACGTCTATAGAGGCTAAAGCATCACTTAGCTGCTTTTCAGATTTACCACTGACTGAAAATTCAATAACATCAAATCCTGCACTCCTGAGTCCATTCATATCATCTTCATACCATGAGAGATCTTGTCGCACCTTGTCTTCTGTGGCAGTTTTTATGCATAGTGTTTTAAGTGGAGAAGACTTTCCGATTTTCTTAAATATATCCTGGGTGACTGTGCGATTTTCAATACTGCTGGCCAGGAAAAGATGCTTCATTTATCCTTTTTTTCCTTGGGTTTGTCGATTTTATCCAAGCCTAAACCATGAACACCAAAATAAACAACGGCGGCGATGACGGCAAAATCGATTAGGACCGAAACAAAGTGGCCCCACATGACTTGCTTGCCGGCGAGCCAAAAGGAAGCGTCGGCTAAATTGGCGGTAAAACCAAGCAGGATGCCAACAAGTGGATTGACGATGTCGGTCACGAGAGAGGAGACCACTTTGGAGATGGCGCCACCCAAGATAAACCCAACTGCCAACCCCATTACTCCCTGCTCGCGAATAAAGTTTAAGAAGCCTTTCATGACATGATCTTAGCACTATTGACACATAAAGGCTAAATATGTGCTATACTACGACCTAGTTATTTATGTGTACATGCTTTTCCCAACGATAGTGAATTTTTTCCTGTTTGTTTGAGTGATCAGTGATGGCACGCGTTTATGGAGGTGCCGCACATGGCAACCAAATTATTTGTCGGAAGTTTAGCCTGGGCTACAACTGACGATTCATTATCAGCTTTATTCTCCCAGGTAGGTACTGTCGTCAGTGCTCGCGTCATCACTGACCGTGCAACTGGTCGCTCCAAAGGCTTCGGCTTTGTGGAGATGAGTACAGAAGAAGAAGCCCAAAAGGCTGTCGCTGAGCTCAACGGCAAAGACCTAGATGGTCGCACAATCGTTGTCAACGAAGCACGCCCAATGGAACCTCGCGACAACAGTCGTGGTGGTGGATTTGGCGGAGGCCGCCCACAAGGTGGTTCTTCTTATGGTGGTGGCCGCGACAATCGTGGTGGCTCCTCATATGGCCGTTCCAGTTACTAATTTTAGATTTAAGTTATTAGATTTAAGATATAAGAAAAACCCCGTCGCAAGGCGGGGTTTTTGCTGGGAGAAGCTATACGAATAGAAGCATATAGACGGTACCAAGTGCGGCACCCGCCATAACTATGAAAGTAACCCAAATTAGGGTGCGGGAGAAAATACCACTTTTGTATTTGCCCATGATCGCTTTGTCGCTACTGATTTTGGCGATCAAGTAAATAAGTGGTACTGCCACAAACCCATTAATTACTCCCGCATAGACTAGAGCTTTAATGGGGTCTATACCTATATAGTTAATCCCCAGGCCGACTAAAGTAGCAATTGTCATGGTCAAGTAAAAGCCGTGAGCTTGTTTAAACTTGAGATTGAGCCCATCACGAAAACCTACTGCTTCAGAGACTGCGTAGGCGGCTGATCCGGCAAGAACGGGAATAGCCAAGAGACCCAAGCCAACTACGCCCGTCGTAAAGATAAGTTTGGCGAGGTATCCAGCGTTGGGGAAACCGGCAACAAGTGGCTCTAGAGCGGCGGCGGCATCAGCGGCAGTTTGGATATCAACGATCCCATGTGAGTGCAAGACAGTAGCGGCCACAATAATGATCGACCAAGTACCTAGCTCGGCAAAAATCATGCCGAAAATAGTATCAAAGCGAATGTTTTTGACAAACCTGGCAGTCAAGTGCGGGATGCCATATTTAATCATTTTTTGTGATCGCTCCTCCTCTACTTCCTCGGATGCCTGCCAGAAGAATAAGTATGGTGAAATGGTGGTACCCAAAATCCCTGTAAACAACAGAAAAAATGGTAGCGTAAACTCAAAATGTGGGGTGATGCTAGCGGGGAGAATGGTTGACCAGGGAGCATTGATGATAAAAAGTGTTAGTGGGTATGCGAGGAGCGAGAGAGCGAGCCATTTAAGGATTTTGGAATAGACGCGATAGGATGTAAAAATCTCCAGTAACAGGATTGAAATAGTGATAACAACGGTAAGTGGCATAAAGGGAAAAGGAGTAACGAGCTGGAGTGCAGAGGCCATGGCACCAATGTCCGCCCCGATATTGATGGTGTTGGCGATAAGGACCGCAAAAACCATAACAACTAGAATACGCTTGGAGTAATGACGCTTGACTGCGCCCGAGATCCCACGTCCTGTAACCGCTCCAATCCTGGCGCAGGCCTCCTGAACTGAGATTAGAAAAGGCAACATGTATAGAGCGGTCCAGAGCTGAGTAAAACCAAACTGGGCTCCTGACTGACTATAGGTAGCAATCCCAGATGGGTCGTCGTCGGCAGAGCCACTAATTATCCCAGGGCCGACTGTTTTGAGAAACTTCTTTATATTCTTTAACATGTTTCCATTGTGCTACAAAATAGACTATATTGTAAGCATGACCAACTCACCAAAATATAGAATCGATGTTTTGATCAGTGAAGAAGAGATTGGGATGATCGTAGCTGGGTTGGCAAAGCAAATATATCGCGATTTCCAGTCTGAAGAAGTTGTGCTCGTAGGAGTGCTGGATGGATCGTTCGCTTTCTTAAATGATTTATCTAGAGAGCTACATAAGTTGGGTATGAAAAATCTGATTATTGATTTTATGGGGATGGATACCTATGGTGACTCTGAGCAGTCTTCGGGAGAACCAAAAATTACTAAAGATTTAAAGCATGATATCCGCAACAAAAATGTCATTGTGGTCGAAGACATTGTAGATACTGGCTTTAGTCTGTCGATACTTCAAGCGATGCTAAAGGCTAGGCAACCGAGCAAATTGGTCTCGGTAGCAATGCTATCAAAAGATGAGCGGAGGGAGGTCGAAGTCACGGTCGATTATATCGGTAAGCATATCCCCAACAAGTTTGTGATCGGATATGGGATGGATTACGATGGCAAGTATCACCGCGAACTCCCATACATAGGCACTGTTAGTTTTGAAGAAACGAATTGATATTTTCGATATCTTGGTCGTGTTTGGTGAGGACTGCGTCGCTCTTGCGTTTACGGAGGATATCGGCCAAGTGGGCTGATTGATCCTGGACCTCGACCTCAAGATCACCCAGTTTACCTGCAACTGGTCCAGGGAAGTCTATGGGTGAGTTGGTTATGATATTACCATCTAGCTTGACCACTTTGTTGAGATTGACGTATGGATCTTCGGCTGTTTGGACGTAGTAAAAATTACCATGAAAAATAGTACTCTTTACTTTGATATCTATCAAAAACTCTTCGTCTTTGGCGATGATCTCAATATTGTTTATTTCGCTCTTGAGATGATCCGACACTTTGGCTAGTGCTTGAGCGCGCGGCTTGAGACCATAAACCACGAGATCAATATCGCCATGATTTCGCGTAATAGTTTGCAAGTAGCCGTCTAGTCCGTAGCCACCATAGACTACGAGACGCCATCCCTCTGCCTGACACCATACATGAAACGCCTCGATAAATTTTAGGTGGTTTTTAAGCTTGATTTGATCAATATTTGATTTAATAATCATTTTCATTTTGTTATCTTCTTGTAATTCTTCTCTGAAATAATCGGTCTACCTAGTTTTTGCTCAATCTTCACCCTCGCTTCGCCGGCGATACTACCACCGATATTAGCGTCTTGCGCGAGTTTCTTTAATCCTTGTGAATCTTCGTTTTTGTGAATCTCGGTGGTGGTTTTTTCTCCCAGCATGGTGAAGATGAGTTCAAAGTCGTTCATGTGGTCACGAAGGTTTTCTCGCTTTAGCCCTTTTAGTTTTTTATAACTGCTTGGTGTTAGACCAAACGTGGCCTTACTGATTTCAGCAGTTAAAATCTCATAATCCCGGCGTTCTCTAGCTCCCCTCATTTGCCACTCTTCTGTTAACTCTTCGCGAATAGCAATACCTCTCATCCTCTTTTCGATCCAGTCGTCGGGGTAACCCTTGGCTCTATAGAGCATGCGAGTACGCTTTGTGGCTAGCTCGGGATCCTCAATTTCCTGGATCCGATCATAGCCGACTTTGGCGAGCCAGCGTTTGAGTGGTTCTGCCTTGGGGGATGGGATGGACTGAACAATGCGGAAAATACCCTCAGTATTTGCACAATCAGTTAAATACTTTTTACCATCACTTGATTCCAATTTCAGTTGTCGACAAATTGTCGATAACTGAAACCCATCCTCACTTTTTACTCTCATTTTCATTCGGTACCAATAATCTTTGGAATCTTCACTTTCTGTTAAGACAGAAATAATATCCACCACCGAAAACCACCACTGCCCATTTTGAAGAACCCTACGGATCTGTTTGTGCTTGAATAATACTATTTTCGTTGGTTCCATAGTTATAGTATTAACCAAATACTACCCGAAGTCAACTATATTTTTTGATTACCTCTAAAATCTCTGGGAAGGTCTTGTTGAGCGGGTTTTGATCGGTCATGTAGTGGCCACGATCGGATAATTCATAATATTCGCTGTCCAACTGCTCATGAATCAGGTGAGGAACGGCGATCGGGATATAGGGATCATCGGTCGAGGCAAACTGGACTATCCAACCTGCGTTGGCTTTGATTTTGTCCCACTGCCAAGGAGAGTCGTAGTAACCACTATCTTTCTCATCTTCAAATCCTAAGTCTGTATGCATCACCCCAATGATAATGACACCTCGTAGTTTGTGAGTTTCGAGATATCGAAGCGCCGCCACACCACCTGATGAATGACCAATGATAATTGCGTTTGCGTCGGCTTTAACAGTATTTTCGATATGCGGGAGCCAAATATTTGCGTGAGCGGCCACGGGATCGGGCATGTCCTCGGCTATTACTTCGTATCCCCTACCCCTGAGCTCATCACGCACCCACGCATACCAATGATCGGTTGCAATATGCGATCCGCCATTGCCGGGAATGATAATAATTTTTGGTTTAGTCATGTTATTTCTCCTGAGCTATGACTTTTACCTGTGTCACGTCCTCAAAGCCATACTTGCCGTGCTCACGACCTAGACCAGATTGCTTGTAACCACCAAATGGATCGTACGGCTTGATATAGCTCAAGTTGTTTTGACTGACCATGCCAGATTGTAACTGGGCAGATACCCTAGACATCAGTTCTTTGTCTGTCGTAAAGACAAAGGCTCCAAGTCCATACTTGGTATCGTTGGCGAGCTCGATGGCTTCCTGTACAGTCTCAAAGCTGACAACGGGCAGAACTGGACCAAAGACTTCTTCTGTCCAAACCTTCATATCTTTGGTGACACCAGTAAGGAGCGTTGGCTCGTAATATGCCCCGTCGAATCCTGTCGGTCGTTTACCTCCAGTTAAAATAGTTGCACCTTTAGCGCGAGCGTCTTCTACTTGGATTTCAAGTGCTTGGACTTGGCGCTCTGCAACAAGTGGTCCGAGCTCGGTTGCTGGATCTATAGCCTGACCTATTTGTTTAGCATTAATTTTTTCGGTTAATAGCTTGATGACTTCGTCATAGCGAGACTTGTGGACGATGAGGCGTTTGAGCCCATCACACATTTGACCGCAACCCATAAAGCGGTTGCCATATATCGTATCGATTACTCCGGTAAGATCAACATCTTCAAAGATAATTCCAGGGGCTGATCCACCCATTTCCATGACGGCCGGGATGAACTTTTCGGCGGCCACGGTGTACAAATACTTACCAGTTTTTGTACTACCAGTAAAACACAACATATCAATATCTGCATGGGCTAATTGATCACCGACTTTGCCGTCGCCATACACAAAACTCAGTACTCCGGCGGGTATTTTGGCTTCAACTGCAAGCTCTTCCAGTTTTTTCTCAAATAGAGGTACTTCTTCTGAGTGCTTGAGGATAACCACGTTCCCGGCGACGAGGCTTTGACCACATTGCCAGACGAAATTGGCGAGCGGATAATTCCAGGGAATGATGGAAGCGACCAAGCCACGAGGCTCCCTATACACCCGGTGAATCTCTTTATCGTTTTCAAAAGTGGTATAGGGAGAGAGATGTTCGATCGCGTGATCACTGTACCAGCGCAAATAATCAATACTACCCTCGATGTCCCCTACCGCCTCACTAATTATCATACCCATTTCAGTAGACTGTAGCTCTGCCAGTTCTTGTTTATTTTTTTCGAGTAAATCATAAAAATTGCGCAAGATTTTATTGCGACCTTCTATGCCTAGCTCTCGCCAGGATTGTTGTGCTTTGCGTGCAGATTTTACTTTGGCATCGATTTCTTCTTTTGTAGACATCTCTACCTCACCAAGTACTGCATTGGTTGAAGGATTAATTGATACTAGTTTCATAACACCTCCTTGATAAATTGAGCTAGAGCGCGACCGAGTAAACGATTATTTTCGGCGTCCAAGTGGATTCCATCAACCTGCGAGACAGTCACAACTTTCGAGGCATCGAAAGTGAGTACCTTGTTGTCATCGGCTAGTTGTTTGATCAGTTTTTGCATTGACAAAATTTTTTCTCCACTCCCGCTAAAGATATTTTTAAATGCTTTGTCGGAGGCAGGCTCGTCGATAGCTGGCGGAATCACGAGAGCGATCCGAGGCTTGGGAAAGCCGAGGTGTTTGGCCCACCAAGACACACCACGAATATATTTGATAAGCGGGGAGATTAATTCTTCGGGCGAAGATTTGCGCGAGCTATTTACATCGTTGGTGCCAAGGAAGATGATGACAAGATCGAGTGGCAAATGGCTACCGATAATGCCGTCAAATTGCGTTAGTCCATCGCGATGTGGGAAGAAGCCGTTTTCACCAGAAATAGTACGACCGCGTAACCCCTCTTCGATAATTTCATATTCACTACCTAAATAACTTTGGGTAACTCCCGTGAAACGGGTGGCAGGATCAAAGCGAAGGCCGCCGGGGATCTTGCCAAATGTATAGGAATCACCGTAGATGAGGATGCGTTTGGCTGAGACGTTGGTATTCATGGCCAAATTATACCAGGATAAGGGAAGATTTTTGTCTGTGTGTAAGTTTTTTGAGAGTCGCCTCGCGTTTGAGAGCGGAAGACTTATCTACTAGTTCTTCACGGTATACAACTTTTACTGGCTTGTGGGAACGGGTATAGCTCGCTCCTTTGCCGGCTACGTGCTTGATAAACCGCTTATCAACGTCGTTGGTGGTACCAATGTAAAAACTAGAATCCTCACAAATTAGCATATAGACAAAGTACGACATACCCTCTATTATGTCCTAATGGAAGAGAAATGTCCCAAATGTGGTAAAGATCTCAGCCCAGTCGCAGAAACCAAAACTGGTCGCCAACTACAGCGTTGTAGTGGTGGGAGCTGGAACCCCGATACCCGTAAAAACGAAGGGTGTGATTACGTCAAATGGCTCGAAGTCCAACCCAAAGAACTCGACGAGAAATGTCCCAAATGTGGCAAGCCACTGGTACTCAATGTCACCCGCTTTGGCAAGAAAATGAAGAAGTGTTCGACCAACGTCTGGAATGCTGAACTCAAGAAAGCCGAGGGCTGTGACTATATCGAGTGGATCAATGGCACAACCGAAAAACTAGATGAGGACTGCCCCGACTGTGGCAAAAAGCTCGTACTCTATACAACAGCCGCCGGGAAGAAAATGAAGAAATGCTCTACTTCTGGATGGGACCGCGACAAAAAAGAAGCCACTGGATGTCCCTACGTAGAATGGCTCAAGCCTGAACAATACGCTCCAATGACTGATCAGGGTGATGAGTTCCTCCCACCTGAACCCATGCCGAGCGATCTAGCAAATTAAATTTTCTGTGAATTTATAGCTTCAAGAGCTTGAGAGCTTCGTACACGAGGAATCCTGGCCATGCGAGTGATTTGAAAATAGCGAGGAGAAATTGTTCCCCGCCGACAGCTTGGGGGAAGAAATAAAAGGCGGCGCCAAATATACCTAGTCCATAGACTGCTCCACCACTGCTATTACCGGTATTGTGGACATGCACTGGTTTGCAGTGTTCATGATCACATACACATTTTTCTTCAACTACTTTTTTGCTGGCCATATTACCCTCCTAAATATAGTATAGATATATTATAGTTCTTGGACGCGATATTTGACAATTTTGGTAAAGAGATCAAAGGGGAAAGGTTTGTCGTGGGGGAACTGGATGGATCCTTTGGCGGTTTTGTACTCTAGGAGCTCGGAGGCAAAGGCGTCTACACCGGAGGGGGTGGGATAAACACCCAGATGATTTTTGAAGGAGGCAAAATAAATGAGTGGCTTGCCGTTTAGTTTGTATCCTGGCATGCCATAACCTAGGTATTCCTGTGCGGTCGGCGCCCACTCAAACACTATTTCGCGGAGTTTAGAGAGTTTGACCTGGATATCAGATGGAAAACTGGCAATGTATTCTTCGACGGTCGAGTATTTTTTCATTTGATAATCCTGACAAATTCACATTCACTGACTACTTGTTGTGTTTGCAAAACTATTTTATCAGGCTCGATGAGATATGGCACTACAGCATGAATGTGGGATAATATATCCTATGAAAACTAAATCTTTTGCTGCACCAGCGTCTGATAAACCCCTTGAGTACTACGAGTTTGAACGGAGAGAACCAACTGCTACAGATGTGGTGATTGATGTTCACTACTGTGGAATTTGTCATAGCGATATCCATACCGCCCATGGTGACTGGGGTGAAGTCGAGTATCCCTGTGTACCAGGCCATGAAATTGTTGGGGTGGTTACTCGCGTTGGCTCGGCAGTTACCCAATTTAAACCCGGCGAGCGAGTTGGAGTGGGATGTATGGTTAATAGCTGTGGGGAGTGCGAAGCCTGCAAAGGCGGATTTGAAAATAGTTGTTTTAAGGATCCTACTTGGACGTATAGCTCCACTGACCCAGTGGATGGGACCGATACCAAAGGCGGTTACTCAACTGTGATGGTCGCACCTGAACATTTTGTACTCCACATCCCCGAATCACTAGACATGGCACAGGCCGCTCCCCTACTCTGTGCCGGTATCACCACCTATTCACCACTAAGACACTGGAAAGTAGGCCCTGGGATGAAAGTGGGGATTATTGGACTGGGTGGCCTCGGTCATATGGGTGTGAAATATGCTGTAGCGATGGGGGCAGAAGTGTGGGTGATAACCACCTCCGCCAACAAAGCTGAAGTCGCCAAATCATACGGCGCCCAGGGAACCATCGTTTCGACTTCACCACAAGAAATGGAAAATGCGGCACACCGATTCGATTTCCTCCTCGACACCATCCCCAAAGCACACGAGTTGTCACCTTACTTAAATTTACTAAACCTCCACGGCACGATTTGTCTCGTGGGCCCGATAGAGCAGATGCCTGGCTTCCATTCGATTGGTGTGATCAATGGTCAGAAATCAATTGCAGGATCTGGAATTGGTGGAATTCGCGAAACCAAGGAAATGTTAGAGTACAGTGCGAAACATAATATACTCCCCGAAATAGAAATTATTGATATTAAAGATGTAAATAAAGCATGGAAATCAATGTTGAACAAACAGGTGGCGAAAAGATATGTGATTGATATGCGAAAATCTTTTTCGAGTATAGATAAATAGATTAGTGTTGGCGGTTAAGGATTATGTTAGAACCTATTATCTAGAAATGCGTTGTGAGTTGAGAAAATATTCCTGTATTTCCTTATAGCTATTTTCTATTAGTATTCGACTTGAAATAGCAAAGATTTCGATAAGTGTGCCACTTTTCTCACCAATACGCCTTTTGACATCCAAAGGTCTGCTATTTTTATCTTGTACTAAGACGATGTCAACGTCATAGTAAAATTCATTTGCAGATGGTGGACTCATGTCTACATATTGCTCAAATTCTGGAATTGGCAGAACGTCTCTACCGTCGATATTGGCACCTAAAATAGGGAGATTGCTAGCGAGATAAGCTATAGATTTTTCACTGAGTTCATGACCCCAGTACCGCTTTAATTTAGAGTGGTTCCAGTAAATTTTACCTACTTGTCTACTTCCTACTAATCCTACATATTCTGGTTCAGAATTATTTCTTGAGTAATGGTCAATAAATCCCCATATATCAATTATTTCGCTGACGTTGCGAACATGCGAGCCTACCTTTAAAGGTCCTAGGAAAGGTCTTTCGTTTAACTGATTTTTCCATTTCTCGTGATTAAGTTGTGGTGATAAATGATCTGGAGTCATGTTAACATTATACACTATAGGTCAATGTTGCGGGACTAGGACTCGAACCTAGGAGACGACATTCAGAGTGTCGCATGATACCACTTCATCATCCCGCATCTGCATGGAGTATTTTACCTCAAAAGTGGCCTATACACACTGGTGGATTGATTTTGTTCATCATTACCAAGCAGTATCCAAAGAACTCCGTCAAAGATTAACTTTAAAATAGGTGTTCTTTCGATATACTCTGTCGTTTGTTCCTCAACCAAATATTGAACATGGTCATTTAGCAGAATGGCGCCACATAATACGCTTGGGAGTATAGCGACTTTGGCTTTCCAAACCTTCAGTTTTATCTTGTCAGTAACAAATTTAAGACCAGAATTAGTTAGCTCCCCCATACCTGAGAGAAGACTCTCATATTCGATTAAACTTAGTGGTGTGAATGAATCAATCATATTTACCCCACGTAGACTAAGATGGCACATCGCAAGCCTTTAGAGTGATTTGAGGTGGGAGTGGGTGTATCCCCAGATCGCACCGAGGCCGACCCAGGTAAATAACATAGTAGTAACCCAGCCGATCCCGGGGAGCGCACGCAGGAGATAAAAGATGGCTAGACCAACAAAATAGGTGGCGTAGATACCCATCTTGTTCCAGCTGAACTGGCGGGCGACAAAGCGACCGAGGGCGTAGCTACTAGCTAGCTTGGCTAAGACGAGGCACAGCGCAAATACAGGAATCATAAACCCAACAATCGGGAGACCGATTACGCTGATTGCGAGAACCAACATCAGGGGGAGCGCAAAAATAACTATCAAAAACCCAATACCTAGACTGCGCAGGAGAGAGTTCTCGACAGTTTGCGCCAGCCCCATGCCAGACTTGGGGAAGAGACGGAGGAGCAATGATCCGAGCAGGAGATAACCAAGGAATGAGATAGCTAGCCAGCCACGATGGGCGACCAGACCGAATTTACCAAAATCTTCTTTGGCTTTATCCATGTCACGGCGAGCATCTGATGGAGGGGTGAAACGAGAGATAGTCCCTGCGACAGTAGAGGTGGGACTCTGGGTGAGCGTAGAGCTATCTTCCCCTAGCGCATAGGTGAGGTTGCCACCGATACGAGAGTTTGGGCCTAGATCGATCACTCCTCCCCCGAGGCGAGCTTCTTTACCGACTTTGCTGTCTAGATAAATGGTCCCGGCGCCTACCATGAGATTGCGACCAATGGGAGCGTAGTTTTTGAGGTTACCAGTGCCTGTGACAAGAGAGCCGCCGATTTGACTGGTTGAGTCAATTGTGACATTCCCAGCCCCTGCGACGACTGAGTTGCGGACTGTGGCGCCCGTCAAGATGAGATCTCCGGTACCTACAAAGAGTCCTCCTTTGATATCTCCACTGATGCGGACAGTACCTGCACCTACAAACACATCGCCAGTGATAGTACCGTCGATACTAAGCGATTCTGCGGCGACAAAAAGATCATCATCGATTGTTTCGGTAGCAGGAATGACCACACTACCCTGCTCTTGGATAATGACTTTGGCTAGTGCCTGAGATGGGAAAGCAAAAACTGAGAAGACGGTAATGAGGACAAGCAGTTTTTTGAACATAGGACTCCTTTTAAGCTAATTCTTTGTATTGTTTTGGTTTAGATTTGCGGGCTTCGATTTTTTTGAGAGTTTGAAGAATTCTTTCATGAAGATTGATGTCTTTGATACGGGCAATCCGGAGGATGGTCACAACCAAGTCACCTAGCTCTTGCTCATAGGACTCGTCCTGCTGGGCGGCCAAGTTGAGGGGTTTGCGTCCGTGCTCGGCCAGGTAGGCACGAGCGATCTCCCCGACTTCTTCGGTGAGTGAGAGTAGGAGAATGGAACCGTACTCTTTGGAATATCTTTTACCTCGATCGATGCGAGATAGGTAGTTAAAATACTCAGCAAATGGAGACTTGTAGTGCGGTCGTTTTACTGTGGTCATACCATTATTTTACACTATAAATTAGTATTTAATGGTGGCTGGGACAGTACCAAGTAAATGAAAAGAGCCGGATTTGAAATTGGCTGACTGGATGTCGGCCCCGCCTATCTGTTTGATCCGCCTTTGGATCATATCCCCAACAGCTTTTGCGGCTGGGCTAGTAATGGAGTCCGGGACTGTGACACGGCCGATCTGAAAAGTACTAGGGCTGATACTGAGCTGGTTACTAGTCATCCCGCCCGTACCTTTGACATAAAAAGGCAGATCTCCGGAGACGTACTTGATATACTCTTTACCTTTTTCGATGTCTTGATCTGAATAGCCGAGGTTCTTGGCTAGGGAGATGGCAGTCCCAATTTTGAGATAACCTGAGGCTTCGCCAGTGCCATCTGCGTTAAATCTGACCTGCACATTTTTAAGCGGGAAGTAAACATCACGATCTTCCCAAACTGCGAATATTGAGGTGATCTCCTCGCTCGTGAGATTGACGTCTAGTTTGACTTTACCGGTAGGGTTTTGCTCCCCATATTTGGACTCAAATGCAGAGACGAGAGACTTGTCAGTTTTGATTCCGAGATCAATGGGTTTGGTCACATATGGTGAGAGACTGGGAACGAGCCCGAGATAGGTCAGGACACCGACGGGAATGAGAATAAGGATCAGCAAAAATAATAGTAATTTTTTCATAGTACCTCCAGTTGATTGACTATGAATATATTAAACTACTTTGATTTTGGGAAAGAAAGCCGGGGTACGCTTTGCATATGCTCGCCAGTCTGCGCGCCCTTTATATTTGGCTTCGAGAAGTGGGATACCAGAAACAAATAGGAGGAGAAAATCGATGACTAGTGGTCCGACAAAAACGAAGTAGTTGCGAGAGACACCATAGGCGAGCAGAGCAACGCCCCACCACAAAGTAGCTTCCCCAAAGTAATTGGGGTGGCGGGTTAGACTCCACAAACCCGTGGTCATGAGCTGGCCTTTGCTAGATTTTTTCTTTTTGAACTGAGAGAGTTGATAGTCCCCCACCGCCTCAAAGAAAAATCCAGTGAGCCATATGAACATACCCAAATACATCATCCAAGGACTGATCGTCGCCACCCCGATAATCCCTAGTACCACAGGGATAGAGACCAGTTGCATGAGGATCCATTGTAGTAGGAATATTTGTACAAGAGAGCGGATCACCCAAGTTTTGCCCCAATCTCTACGCCACTGAGCGTAGCGAAAATCTTCTCCCCTACCCCAGTTACGGGCGAGGATATGGAGAGCCAGACGCACACCCCAAACGACGACATAGGCTAACACTAGCTGAGAGATAAAGTTGCCACTGCTAAATATGTAAGCTACCCCAGCGATTACGACAAATCCGATGCCCCAGACGACATCGACAATGCTGTTGTTGCGGAGCATGACGGCCAAGAGAAAAGTCATGACAAAGAGAAGGAGTGAAATGCAGGCGGTATAGAAGAAGATGTTGAGCATAGTTTGATAGTAGCATACTCTGCGCTATACTGCCTTTATGACGATCAAACAACTTTATGCAAAGTATCAAATTATGCCACAACTTGAAACTCACATGTTGAGAGTCGCTGGAGTGGGTAAAATAATTGCGGAAAACTGGCAGGGTGAGTGTGACACAAAACTTACAACCGATCTCTGTTCGATCCACGATATGGGGAATATTGTAAAGTTTGATTTGCGTGATGGGATTGATATGTCAAAGTTTGGCAGAATCGAAAATTTGAAACATTGGCAAGAAGTTCAGCGAAGATACTGGGATAAATATGGCAAGGATGCTCACGATGCGACTATCGGGATTTTGCGCGAGGCCGGACTGCCTCATTTTGAGTCTTATATCGACGAAGAGGAAAGACTCTATTTTGCGGAGGCTCGGGAGGAACAATTGGCGAAGGCGCGAGTAGAATCGATTATTCTCATGTACGCAGATTGCAGAGTTATACCGAGTGGGGTAGTGAGTTACCGCGAGCGGGTCAATGATTTAAAAGACCGGTATGGGACAAGAAGCGATACCTGGTACGATTGGACGTTTTGGTTTGAAAATTGGTTACATACCAAGGTCGGAGTTGATTTGCAAAGTATTACGGAAGATAGTGTTACCCCCCTCTTTGACGAGCTGCTATCACGTACTATATAATGGTCTTAATTGATAAAGCGATGAAGGGGTTTCCCGCCCTTTCGACCGCCTCCCTGGCGAGTCAAGCTGAGTACGATGAGTGCTACGTAATCTGCACGAGACGCAGTAAATTGAGTAAAACCGCAAGGTGGTACCGCCCAGAGAAGGCCCTTGCATGTTCCCATTTTTGGGTGCATGCAAGGGTTTTTTGTATATATAAGGAGTAAACATATGATCGATTACAACGACTTTGCCAAAGTGGATATCCGCGTGGGGCGCATAGTGGGGGTCGAAGACTTCCCCGAAGCCAAGAAACCCGCCTACAAACTGACCATCGATTTTGGGAGCGAAATAGGACAGAAACGATCGAGTGCGCAAGTGAAAAAGTATTACACTAAAGAGACTCTGATGGGCAAAATAGTTTTGGGAGTTGTCAATTTCCCACCCAAACAAATTGGACCGTTTATGTCGGAGTGTCTCACTCTTGGAGCCCCTGATGAAGACGGACAATGTGTGCTAATCTCACCAAACAATGAGAAGGCAGTCATCGGCGGAAAATTATTTTAACAACTAATCAAAGGAGATTTATGAAATATTCGAAAATGTTTGTCAAAACTTTAAAGACTGCACCCAGTGCGGCCGATACGGCGAACCACCGTCTACTTGTGCAGGCCGGATTTGTGCGCCAGGTCATGGCTGGAGTTTATACCTACCTCCCCTTGGGACTGCGGGTGCTGAACAAAATATCTAAAATTGTGCGCGAGGAGATGGATAATATCGGTGCCCAAGAAGTACTCATGCCACTACTTCACCCCTCTAGTTTGTGGAAGCAGACAGGGGCATGGGACAAGGCCGACGTATTATTTAAAGTAAAAAGTCGGACTGATAAAGAATATGCATTAGCTATAAGCAATGAGGAGACAGTGACACCGCTCGCCAAAGAGTGGATTCATAGTGCTAAAGATCTACCTCTAGCCATCTACCATATTAACTGGAAGTTCCGCGACGAGCTACGGTCAAAATCCGGTATTATGCGCGGGCGCGAGTTCCTCATGAAGGATATGTATAGTTTCCATGCTACCCAAGCGGATTTTGATACTTTTTATGCCAAAGCTAAAGTGGCTTACATGAATGTGTACAAACGATTGGGACTGGTCGCTAAAGCAACCGAAGCGTCGGGTGGGGCATTTACTGAGAAAGTCAGTTACGAGTTTGAAGTACTTACCGATGCGGGTGAAGCACCTGTTTTGTACTGCGACCAGTGTGACTACTGCGTGAACGTCGATGATATCAAAACCTACAAACTGGGTGATGAGTGCCCTATTTGCCACAAAGACAAACTAAAGTCGGCGATGGCATCTGAAGTGGGGAATGTGTTTGACCTAGGTCTGAAGTACTCCAAAGCGTTTGATCTCACTTTCAATAATGAAAGTGGAGAGAAAACCTACCCAATCATGGGTTGCTACGGGATCGGGATCTCGCGCACTATGGGAGTGATAGTCGAAAAGTTCAATGATGCGCGTGGGATACTGTGGCCTGCCTCGATTGCGCCTTTTACTGTCCACCTAGCGAGTCTAAACACAAATGATGAAGCGGTCATTAAGCGAGCGGATGAAGTGTATGAGCTCCTCACCAAAGCCGGTGTCGAGGTGCTCTATGATGAGCGAACAGATGTGGGTGCAGGGCAAAAACTGGGTGAAGCCGATATGATCGGTTGCCCTATCCGCGCGGTAGTATCCTCCAAAACTCAAGACAAAGTTGAAGTTAAGATGAGGAATGAGAAAGAAGCAAAATTAATGAGCGTGGAGGAGCTAATAAAGTTATGCTTAGAAAAATAGTTGTTTTGATACTTTCAATTTTTATTGGACTTGCGTTTACTGCATTTTCAACCCGCTTAAATTTTAATGGTTTGACATTGTTTATGTCGAATCAGAATGGAGGTTGTGGAGACCACTGGGGTGGATTACCTTTCGCGTATACCTACACCAGAGTAAAACCAACGCCACTCCCGATTGGTGGAATTATTCCTCAACCATTTTGTGTTGGAGTTAGCAATAACTTGCCAATGTTTATTGATTGGTTTATTTGGACTTTTGCTAGCTACGTTGGGATTGAATCAATCGTCAAACGAATGAAGCGACGCAGATCACAACATTGAGAACGGTCTTCAGTTTACAGAGGACAGGCGGGCAAGCACTTTTTCACGACCGAGAACTTGCATGGTTTCAAAAAGTGGAGGAGTGGCGGTCTTGCCGGTCACGGCTATGCGGAGCATCATGAAGTATTGACCTGGCTTCCAGCCATTGGCCTCGGCGAGTGATCTAACTTTTTGCTCGATGTTTTCATGCGTCCAAACTTCTTTATCAAGTCCTTCTAGTGCAGACCTAGTGGCGGAGAGCTGAGTAGCAACTTCTTCGGTAGTTGATTTTTTGGTCAGGACTGTTTGATCAACATTGATGTCGCGGTAGAAGAAAGTGGTGAGCTCCTCGAAATCCTTGAGGGTGACTAGGCGTTCTTTGATCAGGGGAAGAATCTGTGGGACAAGGGTATGTGGACAGTCGGATGGGACAAAGGGAGCAAGACGCTTGGTAAGCTCTGTGTCTTCCATCTCGCGGATGTACATGCCGTTGTACCAGTTGAGCTTGTCGATATCAAAGACAGGAGCGGTGAGGGCTATCCGCTCGATCGTAAAGGTGCGAACAAATTCTTCCATATCGAAAATATCTTTTTTCTCCGGATGCGACCAACTCATGAGTGCAAGAAAGTTGAGCATAGCTTCTGGTAGGTATCCCTTGTCGCGATATGAAAGGACTGAAACATCATTTTTCCGCTTGCTCATTTTGGAGTGATCTTTGTTCCTGATCACGGGTAGGTGCACGAAGATGGGCAGATCCCAGCCAAATGCCTCGTAAATAAGGACGTGCTTGGGGGTGGAAGAGAGCCATTCTTCACCCCGAATAATGTGGGTGACTTCCATGAGATGGTCATCTACTACTACACCCAAATGGTAAGTGGGGTAACCGTCGGATTTGAGGAGCACTTGGTCATCGATGCCAGAGTTTTGGAACTCGATGGGACCGCGAATGGCATCCTGGCAGATAGTGACGCCCGTTTCTGGGACTTTGAGGCGGATGACATATGATTCTCCGGCGGCGACGCGCTTTTTGGCTTCGTCTAAATCTATATTGCGACAAAATTTGTCGTAGCGTGGCAATTCTTTTTTTGCTTGCTGATCAGCACGTACCTGATCGAGGCGCTCTTTGGTACAGAAGCAGTAATAGGCTTTGCCGTTTTCGATCAGATCCTTGACGTGTTTTTGGTAGCTGGGTAGACACTCGGACTGGATGTAGGGAGCGTGAGGACCACCGACGTTAGGCCCTTCATCATTGTCGATACCTAACCAAGCGAGTGCTTCAAAAATAACGTTTACGGCACCCTCTACCAACCTAGTCCTATCCGTATCTTCGATGCGAATGATAAACTGGCCGCCACTTTGACGGGCCAGTGCCCAGTTGCGCATGGCAGTATAGGCAGTACCTAGATGGAGCATGCCAGTGGGTGAGGGAGCGATGCGTGTACGTACAGACATAGAAGTATTATATACTAGGGATATGGCTAATTTAGGCGAAACAGCGATTGTGGCGCGAAAAGCGATCAAGTTTGGTGGATTTGCTCTAGTGTTTTTGATGGTGGGGAGGATAGTCCTCACCGCTTCGGTTGCATATTGGAAGAAACTGCACCCTGCCCCACCCCCACCACCAGACGTGTTGTTTGGCAAACTCCCCAAAATTGTATTCCCGCAGGCCCAGACAGCGAGCTATACATATTCGCTAGAAACACCTACCGGAGGACTGCCCACTCGACTACCTAATCAGTTTAAAGTCTTTTTCATGCCGATTAAAAAAGCGAATTTGTTGGCTTATGACGCAGCGGCGGCAGTTGCGACACGACTAGATTTTATCCAAGAGTCAAAAAAATTGTCTGAGACAGAGTACCGCTGGGACTCAACTGATCCAATCGCGGCGTCGCTGACAATCAATATTATTACCGGAGCTTTTACTCTGGATAAACGCTGGCAAGATGACCCCAGCTACACAACCCCGACAATCTACTACTCAGATGATCAAGCCATGGAGAGAATGTTGAACTTGCTCTCTAGGGTAGAGCTATTGCCAGACGATATCAAAGATGGCAAACCGACAGTGCAGTATCTAAAGGCAGATAAAGATCAACTCGTTTCGGCAGTCTCTCTGTCTCAGGCCCATTTTGTCCAAGTAAATTTGTATAGAGCACCGGTTGATGGAGTTGAAGTAGTAAATCCCAGCTCAAAACAAGGTCTAATTACAGGTGTCCTGGCCCTCCAGAGGGAAGATGCTAGGCAGTTTGTCAATTTGCAGTACAACTATTTCCCGGTCGATCTGACCAGATCTGCGGTTTACCCGTTGATTGGAGTAGCAGAGGCGTGGCAAAGATTACAAAAAGGCGGCGGATTTGTAGCTGGGGTAAAACCAAATACTACAAATGTCGTAATCCGAGATATCACCCTGCAATATTATGACGCCGATACTCCCCAACAATTTATGCAACCGGTATATGTCTTTATTGGTGACCCTGATTTTGTTGCCTATGTACCGGCAGTTGCTGATGCGTGGATAGAATAAAAATCTCAAATCCTAAATTCTCAAATTCTCAAATGATGATTATGGGCGCAAGCGTTTGACATCTCGTGGCAAGAACGTGGCCTCTTTGACACTAGCTAATCCCAAGATTTGCGCGACGATGCGACCTGGTCCAATGCCAACCCCACCGTGTGGAGGACAACCAAATTTGAAGAACTTCAAATAATCCGATAATGATTCTTCCGTTAAGCCTTTTTCTGCCGCTTGCTTGACTAGCATGTCGTAGCGATGCTCGCGCTGGGCACCGGTTGTAATTTCAACCCCTTTGTAGAGTAAATCAAAGCCTTTGGTTAAACCAGTTGCCTCATCACGCATATGGTAAAAGGCGCGGTTATCTTTGGGATAATCGGTGATAAAGACAAACTCACTACCAGTTTCTTCTTTGACTATTTTGCAGATACCCCGCTCTTCGTCAGGCGAGAGGTCACCAGCTTTTTCACTGCTTATACCGGCTTGCTTGAGTTTGTTTTTTGCTTCAGCAAAGGGAATGCGAGCAAATGGGACCTTGATCTCCTCATCAATTAATCCGGCCGTCAATAAATTGGCAAAACCTGATTTGAGCATCGCCTCTTCGGTGTCCATTATGTCGTGATGTGAATTAATATAGGCGATCTCAAAGTCCCAGCCAGTAAACTCGGTCATGTGGCGGGTAGTAAAGCTGAGCTCGGCGCGAAAAACAGGTCCTACCATAAAGATTTTTTCAAACCCACTAGCAATGGCCATTTGCTTGTAAAACTGCGGCGATTGAGCAAGGTAAGCTTTTCCTTCAAAATACTTAACCTCAAATACTTCTGCCCCAGATTCGCTGGCTGCGCTCATTAAAGCTGGAGAGTAGATTTGGGTAAAATTGTTCTTGGCAAAATACTCGCGTATCCCCTGTTCGAGTACAGTCCAGACACGGAAGATTTTATGAGATTCGCTTTTGCGCAGATCGAGCCAGCGCCAGTCAAAACGATTAGTGACGTCGACGTCGGCAGCACCTTTTTCTAAGGCTACAGGAATGGGGAGCTGGGCGTCGGATACTGAGAGCACTGTGGCTTTCAAACCGTCAATTTCAAACCCTTCTTGGACTTGTTTGGATTCTTTAACTAATCCTTCAATCTCCACAACAGATTCGAGCGAGAGATCTTTGACCACGGCGAACACATCTGCGTTCCAGGTACCACTCACTACCTGGACTGAGCCAGTCTCGTCGCGTAGACGCAGGAAAGCGATCTTGCCCTGGTTGCGGAGACTATGGGCAAAGCCAGCAACTGTGACAGTTTCACCGATTTTTGTTGATAGCTCTTTGACTTGGACTCTTTTCATATAGCGATTATAGCTTAGAGATCAGGAGTTATCCAACTATGGTGGGAGTAAGCCCAGTCGATGAGTTTGGCAGAATCGCCGAATCTATCGAGGGAACCCAAGACTACGACGACAATTTTGTGCCCATCTCGCTCTACATAACTCACGAGACACTCCCCTGCGGCAGTAGTCCAGCCGGTTTTGAGTCCGATCATACCTGGTACAACTCCCAAGAGTTCGTTGGTGGTTTCGAGCTTGTGGGTGATGGTGCCAGCAACATCTGTCACGGTCACAAATTTTGTACTTGCCATGTCGGCAATGATCGGATTATCCATGGCAACCGAGGCTAGGATCGCCAGATCGCGAGCTGTGGTTGTGTGACCGTATTGCTCAACCCCAGATGGGTTTTTGAAGGTTGTATGGTCAAGATGGAGCTCCCCTGCTTTGTCGTTCATAGCTTTGACAAAAGCGGTGTATCCACCAGGGTAGTTATCGGCTACGGCGAGGGCCGCGTCGTTGCCCGAATGTACGATCAAACCATAAAGAATGTTTTTGAGCGTGATAGTCTCGCCTTTTTCGAGATCGATGGTTTGACCGATAGCTCGGTCTTCATTTTTGACTGTAATCTGAGTGTCTAGATCACTCCAGTGCTCCAGGGCAACGAGGGCAGTCATGACTTTGGTGATAGATGCAGGCAGGAGGAGGGTGTCGGGATTTTTGCTATACAAAATGGTCTTGCTTCCGACGTCTTGGATAACGACTGCTCTGGCGGTAGTGTAGGGAGCTTTGATACCGCCTGATATTGGGTAGAGTAAAGGCGTGATCTCGCTGAGACTATAGGCACGGATAGGTCCAGGATGTAAAACTATTGTTTGGAGCTGGTTGTGACCAGGATAAAGGAACGCAAGGAGATAGAGGCTAGATGCGAGGAGATAGTGAGATGGAGGCAATCTCAGCAGAAACGAAATAAATGTTGAAAAAGATTTAAAGTTCCACATAGCTACCGATCAGTTGGAGTGATTCTTTGTTCTGCCAAACATTAATATCGATCGTACAAATTAGCGCTTTAATATACTTTAAGGGGTAGTCTTCTTTGGCGTTAAAAAGCATTAGTTCACGGGTTGTCCCGTTTTGCTCGACCGTAAGTTTGCGGTGCTTCCCTTCTGCCCCCAGTTTTCTATCCTCGAGGACCGTAAGATTTTCTAAGAGAAATTTGGGTTTTTGGTTTCTCATCCCAAATGGCTCGAGTGTATGGAGTAGCTTGGCGAGTGAGAGCGAGGTTGATGAAAGAGGGAGACTCAGGTCGGCCGAGTGTGATTTGAGCAGTAAACTATCGGCAATCGTGGTATCGGCTAGTTGCTCGAGCTCGTCCTTCATGGGAGCCACTTGATCTTTAGCCAAACTAAAACCGGCGGCTTGATCGTGTCCGCCCAGTCCGAGGAAAGGAGTTTGGAGGGAACGGAGTAGATCGGTGATGTTGACACCACTGACCGATCTTGCGGATCCTTTGATCACGTCACCATTGTCGCTCATGACTACGGCTGGGCGATGGAATAGTTCGGTCAATTTACCAGCTACGAGTCCTATCACGCCTTCGTGATAGTCGCCAGTTACAACAATAATTTTGTGAGCGATATCCTTGCCTACGACCATTTTGAGCGCACGGTCGGTATATTCTTGCCGATCTTTGTTGTGTGATTCTATTTTTCCCGCTAAAACCTGAGAGATTTCTGGATTACTACTGCAGAGGAGCCTCAAGGCATCGAGAGGATTGTATATCCGACCAGAAGCATTGATCCGTGGCGCAATACCAAAACTGATATCGTAGGTGGTGAGCGACTTTTCTGCCACACCCATGACGGTCTTCATGGCAATTAAACCTACCCGCTTGGTATGAGATAGCAGTTTGAGCCCGTGGGCGGCAATTGACCGGTTGAGCCCAGTCAAAGGCATCATGTCGGCAACTACTCCGATTGTGACGAGATCTAGTAACTGCATACCTGGTTCTCCAAGGAGATACATGGCAAAAATCCAAGCTACACCTGCACCGGAGGTGTGGAGCGTGTGGATGATCGCAGTCGCAGGAGGCAAACCAACCTCTAGGGGTAAGTGATGATCGGTGACGATTACATCGATACCTGCATCGCGAAATGACTTGATACCGGCGTGGGCTACTATCCCAGTATCCACCGTGATAATAAGTTTGGGTGAGAAATCCTTGTATTGCCCTGTCCCAAAGGCTGTACCCGTGATTACTTCACCCACTGCCTTGTCTCCTAGGCCATAGCCGTGTTTGTGTCGGTCTGGGATAAAAGGCAAGATACGTGAGCTCGAGCTTTGCTGTTTGGCGTAGGCAGTGATGGTCTGCCACATGATGGCGCAACTGGTGACCCCATCGGCGTCGTAATCGCCAAAAACACAGATATCATGACCGAGGGAAATGTGGGCATCTAGTATTTTCTTGGCTTTTGTGAGGACTGTTTTGGTTATCCCAGATTCTTTGAGGAGATATTCTAGTGAGGGCTCGGGTGGGTGGAGAAATGCGTCTTGTTCTTTGGCTGTTTTGTATCCCCGACTTTCCAATATGGCCTCAAAAATCTCTTGAGCGTTTGCCCCATCTTTCACTTTTGTTTTGATTTTGATATCAGTCATAGATTTTATTCCGTTGAATCGATTCAACGGAATATTATTTTTCAAGAATAAATTTAGTAGCTAAGTTTAGCATTTCTAGCCAGGCTACTTTCTCAATATCGCTCGTGGGTCTGAGCATAGGGTGGCCATAGCCACTGATCTCGTGGAATTGAGGATGTAAAGCTGACTCTCTAAAAGAAGTTTTCACTCCCTCTGGGATTACTTTGTCATCTAATCCGTAAATAATCAACGTGTGGCTTAAATACTTCTTCAAGTCTGTAAATGCTCCACTGGAATTCCAGTTCTCAGGTTTATTAATAATTTCTGTAAAGTCTGGACCAAAAGGCTGTGATTCTGCCTCTAATCCATACGCGGCCGCTGATTGGAGTATTAAACCTTTGATCTTTAGATGTTTGGAAATCAATCTACAGGCTATGTGTCCACCCATGCTGGATCCCCAAAGATATATTTGATTCTCGGATAATCCTGTTGTATTAATAAAATATTGCAAGGCTGATTCGGCATCGATTAATCGGTCGTTGAGAGTACTGTTTGTCAGATATCCTTCACTATTTCCGCAACCTCTAAAGCTAAATGCTAGGCTAATAATCCCCTGATTGGCTAGGTATGCCTGCACTTCCCCATATCGCTCAGCATCAGCGTGACCGCCCCCATGAAAAAAAATGACTCCCTTTTTGACTGTGGGATTGGGTGTCACCAAGACGCCATCGAGTAATAGGTTGTTGGATTTAATTTTTAAGTGCGTAGTATTCATATACTTGTATTCCGTTGTATCGATACAATAGAATATTTGATTCTACCTCAGTTGACTTCGAAGGTTGCGGGATTTTAGGCGTGTGACTTTTTCATTTCCAGCTTTTTGCCAGTTACGGTACTTGCCGGGAGGCAATTTGTCTAAGATAGCCTCTATCTGGTCAAAAAACTGTTGCCAATCTTTTTTGAGATCAAGCAATCCTAAGGCTTTTCTTGTGGTTGGACTGGCGTTTTTGAGCCAACTACTGACACTCATGACGGCGGAGTTACTGACAAATAAAGTATCCTTGATATGTTCCACTTTCTGTCCACGCATGAGTAACACCATTATCATGAACCTTTTGCTTAACATTATTTTTTCCGTCTGTGTCAAAAAGTCGTTTAAAAACTCATAAAATCCATTTTTTGCAGAGATTAGTGAAGCAAACTCACAAAGTTCTCCAAAAATGAGTTTTTCCATCTCTGGCTGGAGCTGATGCCTAGAAATCTGGGTCATATTTTTTATTCCGATCTATCGATACAACGGAATGAAACTAATTGAGTCTCATTACATGATACACCCCTAGTAGGCGTGGTAGACTATATGCTATGAAATACAAGTTTGATCATGGGGTGGTGAAAATAGTAGAAACGATTGAGAAAGCGGGATATGAGGTGTGGATAGTGGGGGGAGCTGTGCGCGACTTACTGCTTGATATCCCCTCTTCTGACTGGGACGTAACCACAAATGCCTCGCCTGAGCAAATCCAACCTTTATTTGCCGATAGTTTTTATGACAATGAGTACGGCACAGTCAAAGTAGCTGGTAAACATATAAGCGAACAATTTGGGCTGGCAGAAGGCGAGATTGATGACTCGGTTCTCTACGATATCACCACCTACCGTAGTGAGAGTGAGTATAGCGATAAGCGTAGGCCAGATAGTGTTGAATGGGGCAAGACCGTGGAGGAAGACCTTAAGCGTCGTGACTTTACGATCAACGCGATTGCCCTTCGACAAGCTCAGGGTAAACTCACAGAAATCATAGATCCTTACGGTGGACAAGAGGATTTGAAAAATAAATTGATCAAGGCAGTCGGGGATCCAACTGAGCGATTTGAAGAAGATGCCCTCCGGATCATGCGGGCGATCCGACTATCGTCCCAACTAGGATTTATGATTGAGGATCAAACACTTGTGGCGCTCAAAGAAAAAGTAGCCAATTTGAAAGAGATTTCGTGGGAAAGGATTGGCGCTGAAACAATGAAGCTCCTGGGAACCGAGCACGCGGCCGATGGGATCCAGCTAATGGTCAATACTGGGATTATAGAGATCGTGATGCCAGAACTACTCTCGATGAAAGAGGTCAAGCAAGGTGGTCATCATATATATGACGTCTTCACTCATAGCCTAGAAGCACTTAGGGCTTGCCCCTCTCCTGATCCGGTCGTACGCCTAGCAACACTGATCCATGATATTGACAAACCGGTGGTAGCCAAAGCTGGCGGTGAGCGGGGAGTGACGTTTTATAACCACGAAGTGTCTGGGGCGCGGACAGCCAAGCGGATAGCCGAGCGACTAAAGCTGTCCAAAAAAGACCAGGACCGGGTGTTTACCCTCGTTCGCTGGCACATGTTTGTGTACGAATCCAAAATGACCGATGCCTCGATCCGCAGATTTATCCGCCGGGTGGGCAAAGAAAATATTCATGACATGATGGCACTGCGTATTGGTGACCGCGTGGGGGGTGGATCGAAGGCTACTAGCTGGCGACTGACGGAACTACAGAAGAGAATTGGTGAACAGTTCTATGAACCACTGTCGCTCAAAGATATGAATATAAATGGGGCTGAGATTATGACACTCTTAAATATCCCCCCTTCCCGTAAAGTGGGCGAAATACTCAATGTCCTATTTGAAGAAATATTGGATGATAGCTCTAAGAATACTAAAGAGTATTTGGAAAAACGAGTGAAGGAATTAGCGTAGGAGCATGACTCCAGCGAAGGCTGAGATTGTGGCAAGAATTTTCCTAAAAGGTTTGTCTTTTTCGCCAAGAAAAATTGTAGCCAGAATCACAGTCACAATTACTGATGAATTACTGATACCGTAGATTTTTCCCGCATCACCGCCACTGACATAGGCCCTGAAAACAGTGATTGCCCCAAGTAAATATAGGACAGAGAAGGATATAATTTTTGATAAATATTCTTTAGTGACTAACTGTCTTACTTTTTCTAATGCGCGTGGCCTTAAAGCCAAGACTAGCAATCCTGGCAATAAAAATCCGACTAGTAAATCTTGTAACACACCAATTTGGCTAGCGACATATGACTCGCTAGCGAATACTGCTCCGAACGAGGTAGCAGATATTAAGGTGTACAGATGGCCTTTGTGCCATGCTAGTTTCTCTTTTTGAGAAAATTCTGTGACTGTAAAAATACTTAAGATAATAAGAAGTGTTCCGATGATTTTTGTGATTGTTAATGGTTCACCCAAGAAGATCGTTACGACAAATAAATTTACGAACGCCGAGAAAGTCCCAATGATTGTATACTCTCCAGCCTCTGTGTATTTAGTTGCTTGAAACATAGCCAAGCTAGCGATCGCAACCAAGACGCCATTTAATATTAGAAACGGCCAGACCTTCATAACGTCCGGCCAGGGCGAGCCAGATAAGAAGATATATAGGGAGATAATCGCGCTAACAACAAATTGAAAAATGATCATCGATGCAATAGGGTCGCTATCTACGTCTTTCATTAGTTTCCGCTGAACTATGGTGGAGATCGAGTAAAAGAAAACTGAAATTAATGCGAGAAAAAACCATGACATACGGGAATTATACCCTTAAATGTTATAATTCTCCTGCCTTGGGTAGGTGGATGATCGGGCGAGTCGCAAGATGAGTCAGGAAAGTCCAGACAGCAGTGTGCGGGGTGGCTAGCGCAAGCTAGCACGGGTAACCGCTAGTTTAGAGCAACAGTGACGAATCCCTTTAGTGGGAGTGAAACGGGCAATCCTCCCTGCTGCAACCGACGAATGGATCGACAAAGACGGACGCACACCCGAGATCCGAAGTTTGCGGGCATTAGAGAAATGATTATCTTAAAAACAGAATCTGGCTTATGCCTACCCAAGGCAAACAAAAATCTAGATAATTTCCTGGTATTTAGGGATCCCCTTTTGGCTATAATCTAGCATGACTAGGCCACCCATGGGGATGTAGCGAATCTTGGAATTTTCAAATTCGTCAATCGTATGGGGAATCTTCTTCGTGAGGGTAGCGATTAAAAATATGGTTATTGGGTCACCGTGTGAAACAAGTACGTGAGATGAGTGTTTACTCATTCCTTTAAGTTTTTCTACAAAAGTAGTGATGCGTGTAAAAATCGCTTCGGGGGATTCGCCGCCATTTTTAAGATGTGCGGGAACGTCGTAAGGGTAATTGGGAGATAATTTGGCGAGTTGCGACTTAGATAATCCCTGTAGAGGAGTGCCCGTCTCGATTAGTTCTCCGTATTGGTTGGGGTGTAAACCTATTACGTGCCCGATTATGGTGGCTGTTTCAACACAGCGTTCAATCGGACTTGTGGAGAGTGAGCGAATTTTTTCTCCCAGTAGCTTATCTGCCTGAATGTTGGCTTGTTTTATCCCTAGCTCTGACAACGGAAATCCCGGCAGTTGATATGGAACCACGCTTTTTGGATTTTGGTACTCGCCGTGGCGTGCAAAATAAATTTTCATTATTTAACCCGATGTGCGAGTTTGTCCCAGACAATCAGGAGTGGAGCGGCAGTGAAAGTCGAGGAGTAGGTGCCAGAAATTGTGCCGATAAGCAGGGCAAAAATAAACCATTTAGTGGTCTCACCACCAAGTAAATACATCGCTAGGAGCATGAATACGATGGTCAGTGAGTTGTTGATACTCCTCCCCATGGTCTCGACCACTGCGCGGTTAATAATGTCGTCATTTTCGAGGTAGCCATGCTTTTTCTTGAGTTCGCGAATGCGATCGTAAACTACGATGGTATCGTGAACAGAAAAACTAAGGATGGTAAGCAGAGCTGTGACGAATAAAGTATCCACTTCTACTCCCCAATACCTCCCAATCAAACTAAAGATACCAAGCAAAACTAATGAGTCGTGAAGCATAGCTAGGATAGCCGAGACACCAAACTTGATATTTTTGAACCTGTAGGCAACATACAGCAAAATCATTGACGCCGCGAGGATGATGGCTGTGAGAGTTTTTGAGATCAACTCGCTACCCAGAGCTGGACCGACAGTGTCGTAGGATAGCTCGACGATATTGCCGAACTTGGTTTTGTAGTTCTGATAGGTGTCCTTTGCGATTGGAGCAGTGCTGATCGTCCAGACATTATTATTTTGTGATAAAGTGCGAATCTCAATCGAGGATTCGAGGGCATACTGACGAAGATAGTCTTCCTCTATTTCTCCCTGCCAGACAATGGTAGTGCCACCGGTAAAATCAATCGAAGGTTTGAGTCCGTACTTGAGGAGTGAGTAAGATCCAGGGATGATGACAGTCAGCGAGATCAAGAAATAGAGCCACCAATATTTCATTGGCTGAAGGATATGTAGATGTTCACCAATCATAAATTCTCCAATTCTCAAATTATTTTTTAGTAAGTGCCCGTAGTAAGTTGCGTGTGACAAAGATGCCCGTAAAGAGTGAGATACAGATCCCGAGGAACAAAGTGAGCGCAAAGCCACGTACCATCCCCGAGCTATTGAGGAATGTCCAGTCGAGGGGGTTGAAAAGAATAAAAGTAGTGATCAAGGTGGCAATATTGGCATCCTTGATTGCGTCCCAGGCTTTACCAAAACCAAGCTCCATACTACGCCTCCATTCATTACCTTTCCGGAGCTCTTCTTTCATACGTTCAAATATCAAGATATTACTATCGACTGCCATCCCAATCGAGAGAATGAACCCAGCAAGGCCAGGTAGAGTAACCGTGATTGGAACCAGTTTGTACACTGCTAGCGTCAAGAGAGCATAGATCACTAGCCCAATATCTGCGACCAGTCCGAGCCAGCCGTAATTGAGGATCATAAAGAGCGCAACCAAACCCAATCCTACTAGACCTGCTGAGATGCTTTTACTGACACTCTCTGCACCCAGTGTAGGGGCGATATTCTGCTGTTTAATAATCTCGATCGGGACAGGGAGCGCGCCGGCATTTAAAGCAATGACTTTGTTTTTGGCATCTTCTACCGTAAACTCGCCATTAATCACAGCATTGCCATCGAGAATGGCTTGCTGGACAATGGGAGCTGTGAGTTCTTGCCCGTCAAGCAAGATCCAGACTGGTTTGCCAATATTGCGAGAGGTAATCTCCCCAAACTTTTTACCCCCCTCTGGTGTGAATTGGAGGGAAATTTCTGGTTTGCCGTTTTCGGGGTTGAAAGTGACGGCGGATTTTTTGAGGTCTTTGCCGGTCAAGCCAGTCGGTTTGAGATCGGCGTAGGTAGGACTGTCTGTAGCTACTGGCAAGTCGTAGAAATCTAGGGAGGCAGTTTGTCCGATAAGATCGAGTGCTTCGTCTGGATTGCTGACACCAGGGAGCGCTACTAAAATGCGATAAGTGTCGTTGGTGACCAAGGTTTTGATTGATGGTTCGGCGACACCGTAGAGATCGACGCGGCGAGCGATGACTTCTTTGGCTGAATCGAGCGCGTCTTGGCGATCTAGTGGGTCGACACCACTCATATCAGCGGCCAAAGTGACTTCTGTCCCACCCTGGAGATCTAGTCCCTGTTTGATGTCTAGCGAGCGGACGAAGCTACCGATTTTGATGGTAGGACTGGAGAGGACAAAACTGCGCTCACCCAGGTTAAGCGTATAGTTTTTGGGGGCATCGATAATGAGAGCCATGGCCGAGAGGAGAATAATAAAGAAGATATTGCGTCGCAGTTTCATATGATTAGTTTAAAGGTTAAAGGTGTAAGTGTATAGTCACCCCGTTATTTCACATCTAGCTTTAGTTGTCTGGTTTGAGTGAATGAAGCTGAGAGGATTTGGGTAGTCTGATCGTAGGAGAGCTCGACCTCATCTCCCTCGTCCAGCGCGAGTGCTTTAATAACGATGCTTGGAATAATGATACCTTTGGAGTTGCCTATTTTGGTGATCTTGGTGGACATCATGCCACAAGCTCCTCTTCGTCGCCTACTACCATCACTCTAGAGGCTTCGAGAATACGGCCAATAAAGGGGTCGTTGTGAGTCTTGCGATAGGAGAGCTCGGCTTCGGTCATGACCGTGTAGTTGATTTCCCGGGACAATTTGGCTTCTTGCTCCTTGATGAGCTCGGTAAGCTGGGGCATGATCAAATCGCCAACTAGGAGGAGATCGACTGTATCTTTGGCTCTAGGCATGTGGCGGACAAAACGACCAGAAACCATGGCAAATTTGAGTTTGCCGAGCTTGGGAGCAGATTTGGTAATAGCCAAGCCTAGACCGGTAGTTTTACCGATCATACTCATAAGCTCTTTGTGAAAAAGGTAGTTTTTATTAAAAGTGTAGTAGATGCGATTGCCACGCTTTTCGTCTTTGACCATACCCACACTCTGCATATGGATCAATTCGCGTCTGACAGCATTGATTTCCTCGTCCAGTTTGCGGGTGAGCTCGCGGATGTAAAACATTTGCTCAGGATGAATCAGGAAAACTTCGAGAAGTTTGACGCGTACTTTAGAAACAACAAAGTCAGATAGACTAGCCATGCTTCAATTGTATAACAAAAATACTCGAACACAATAGGTGTACGACCTACCCTAGTACTCGACCTCGTTGTCGAGAGGGAGAATTTCGAAGACAATCTTGCCTCGATTGAAAGCGAGCGCTTTGCCTTTGGCATCTTTCCAGATAGTCTTGGCTTCACGATCTTTCTTGGACCAAGTAGCCTCGGTGGCTAGACCATCTTGGAAAACAATTCCCTTGCCAGTCCCGATCAATTCGTAAAGCATGTGCTTGTGTTCATCTAGGGGCCCTAGCTCTTTGGTGAACTGAACCACGACCACTTTGGCGGATAGCTGAGAGTCGTCGTTTAAGTCTTTGTGAGCGAGACCACCGTTTTCACGAGTGTAAGCATTTTTAGCAGAGTCATAATTCCAGACTACATCGTAGTCATGGTAGCTCTCCCAGAATCCAAATGCGATTTTGGCAATTGAGCCTTTGTCTTTGGCGTCGTCTTTGAATGTGAATGGAGTGTATTTGTCAGACCACTCGGTCTTGCCATCGGGAGTTTTGTTGGTCCATCCCCTGGTACCAGCGGCATACTTCCAGAGCTTTTCGGTGCTTGTGTACATGGTGTGTTCGGTGGCAACAGTCCGGCCTAGACGCTCGTAGTCACGCCAGAAAGTGGGGAAACCGATTGAGAACTGGTTGAGATCGTTACCCTTGGCTCCACCCCAGCCATACTGATTGATTTGCTCGAGAGCCTGGACACGCTTGTCGGTGTTGCAAGTTTTGGGATCGCTAGAGCCACAGTTGGCACCCCCGACGTGAGTATAGAGTGGATAGTTGTACTCTGAAGCGGCGTTGATAAAGTGTGTCCTGGCACTACGAACCGGTCCCAAGATTGTGTCTTTGGCGGCGACACCACAGTAGAAGACAGCACCAAAGCGAGATACCCCACCCTCGGCAACGGCTTCGTAGATGATGTCGGCTGAGCCGAGACCAGATTGTGGGCGGGCATCAGGCGTGTTTTCGATCATGACAAAAAGCGGGCGGCGAGATTCCCAGACTTTTTTCTCTGCGGTTGTGTACATGACACCATTGATTGGGCACTCTGAAGTACGTGGGGCAGATGGATCAATATTCAAGCCACCACCAACGGGAGGAGTGGCAACTGGAGTGAGAGCACCACCTGATTCGGGTGAGTAGAGGTAATTGGTCAAAGCATAACTTGCGCCCCCAGAGAGGGAGAAAGCGAGGACGAAAACCAAGATACCTTTAACGAGTGGATTTTGCATATTTATTTGCCCTTTCGATTAATTGTTTTTTGTTCTTCTTCAGAGAGAGGATGATCTATGCCAACCCCACCTTTGACTGATTTTACATAGAATCGCGTATTTTCTCTACTATGTAGAGATGTTATCACTACCCCGTCTTTATTGCCATCGAGGATTGCTAAGATAAAGCTTTGATCGCCACCGGTGTCACCAAAGGGATTAAATCGCTTCATGGTCAAATTTTGCAGGTGGAGTATGCTGTGCTCCTTTTGTTTTTGGAGCTCTGATCTACTTACCTCTAGCTGTCGCTCGTGCTGAGATAGAGAATGCTGGATACCTTGGAGAGCATTCATCAGAGTTTTGGGATCAACTCCCTTGGTGAGTGAGTTGTAGTGTAGGCGCAACTTGCGGATAGAGAGGAAAAGAACGAGATTGAGAAGCAAGGACAAGATCCCGATACTGCCCACAATGATAGTGTCTAGCGTAAATTGCATAAAATTATGATAGCATAGTTATATATATGGCATATCTCGAATTTGAGAGCGCACCCGCTTCGGTTAAAACTGGGGCGATCATCAAGATAATCTCCCTCTTTGGATTTGCGATCGTATTTGGTATTTTCTTTTTGGTGAGAGGACTTTTCTTTAAATCGAGAGTCAATCAAGTTTCTGTGACTGACTCCTTTGGCAAACTAGAATACACCGTGCCCTACAAAAATACCCTTTATGAAAGTTTTGGATTTGTACAAGAGCCAAAGGTAACGATGCCACTCAAGACTACCAATGGTTATGTAAATACGACTTTCTTGCTGGATTCTGGTGCAGTGGTTACTACCCTACCACTCCAAGCCGCGCAAGATACGGGAGCGGACTTGGCGCAAGCCAAACGGATTACCCTCCAAGGATTCTCTGGGGTACCCGCTTTTGCTTACCTGTCTAAAGTCACAATTAAAATCGGCAATACCGACTATGAGCTACCGGCTACTTTTACCGAATCTAACTCGACCACCTATATCCTCGGACGCAAGGGCTTGTTTGATGACTTTACTATCAACTTTGATCACGAAGAAAGAATGATTACAATCAGTAAAAGGAGTTAAGTGGTATGAACGAAAATATCTACGATCGCATTCAACAAGCACTGACATGGAAAAGGATTATCTCGTTTAACTTGGTTTTGTTTTTGGTTTTAATTGTCCCGATCTCTATCCAATTGGCACAGCAAGATACCGAAAATAGGTCTGGAGCGGCAGGCGAAGTAGAGCCAGCGCCGATTATCCCCCCAGCCAATTACCCAGTAAACCCCCCATCGATCGACAGAGTGAGTACTTTTTTTGGCAAAACAGGTGACACGATCGTGATCCTAGGAGCCAATTTTGGTGATTACCAATGGGAGAGCAAGGTGTTTGTGGGCAATACCGAGGCGCCAAAGGATGCGGTCGTCAGGTGGAGCAATAACGTAGTTGAAGTCAAAATACCAGATAGTGCAAGAACTGGGCAAGTTTGGATTAACTCCAATAATCGGGAGGCCAAATGGGAGGGTTCGCTACTCCTTTATGATGTGGCGAGAGCGGCTCAGATAGGGATGCAAAAGATATCCTCAACTAATGGCAAGGTTTATACCGTAAATGCAAGTGGGGTAGTCAGAGGGATGGTCGAGTTTGCGTATGTGAGTGAGCCACTTGTGATCACACCCCTAAGCGGGATCACGGTCACTAGTCAGACACAAAATGCAGATAGCTTGGGCAAAAAAATGAAAATTATGTTTGAAACTAGCCCACTTCAAAGTACTAAAACGGAACTGTTTGATTATAGCTACCCAGGCCTGGGAACGATCGAGATAATCCGGGCAGAGATATTTGATGCGAGTGGTAAGCTACTGCCAATCTTCTCTAATCCACTGGCGATTAAGGTAACACCTTAAATAAACCTAAGATTCCGCCAAGCACCAGTCGGTACCAACCAAAAACCCTGAGTGTGTGGGTACCCAAGTAGGAAATGAACCACTTGACCACGATGTAACCGGAAA
The DNA here is from genome assembly GCA_964502225.1 of uncultured Pseudomonadales bacterium. Taxonomy (GTDB): domain Bacteria; phylum Patescibacteriota; class Microgenomatia; order UBA1400; family UBA12108; genus CAJAUT01. Next base: position 55,184 of record CAZCUC010000002.1, read on the forward strand.
TCAAGGCCACAACTGTCCCGAGGATGATTAAACTCCAGCCGTTGCCAGTACTTAACAGTAGTTCTCGATTTTGGATTAGATCAACCATGGTGGCGGAAAATATTGTGGGTAGGGAGAGCAAAAAAGTATATTTGGCCGCCTCTGTGCGCTTGTATCCCAAAAGCATCATGATGACAATAATCGATCCAGAACGAGAAACTCCAGGTATAACTGAGGTGGCTTGGGCTAGCCCAATCAAGAGTGCGTCTTTGGTAGTCACATCCTGACATTTTTTAACCAAGTTGGTGATACGCGATTCGAGGACTAGGAAGATTACACCCATGCCGACAAAAACACTCAACATGAGCCAATCAGATTCAAAAAATACATCTTTGATAATCTTGTGGAGCACAAATCCAACTACGGCGGTGGGAATAAAAGAATAAATAATATTGACAATGAGCTTGCGGTCGCGGATGAGAGTTTGAAAGTAAATAAAGAGGAGAGCAATGACCGCGCCACTCTGGATGACGACTTCGAATAACTTGAGAAAATTGTTAGACTCGAGCGCAAGCAAGCGCGAAGTAAGTATGAGGTGAAAAGTGGAAGAGATAGGGAGAAACTCAGTCAACCCCTCTACTACGCCCAAGATTAGTACTTGAAGAATATTCATAAGAAAGCGTTATTTCTTTAGATCGCGCTTGAGCTCTTTGTACCAATCGGAGAGTGCTTGACCGATCACATCTTTGGCACCCAGTCCGATCGCCAAACCAAAACCTAGAGCCAGCATGGCGACAAAGCCGATGAAGAGAATGTTGATAAAAGCAGTCGCAATCTTGAGTTCGGAAAAAGCGGCGAGGGTGGCGATAGTGACGACGGTGTAACTAGCGATTTTGCCCATGAGCCTAGAGGTTTTGAGATCAACAGTAGCGAGAGCCCCTTTTACAACCCCTTCGATGAGACCAGCCAGGAGGACTCCGATAGCCATGACGATCACGGCTGAGATCACGTTGGGGACATAGCCCAGTACCCCACCTAGAACGTTTGAGACAGTAGTAAGACCGAGGATGTTGGTTGCGGCAATAAAGAAGGTCAGAACGATTAGCCATTTTAGAATACTACCAATCACTTCTTCGACTTTACTCTCGACTTCGGCTTTGACTAGAAATGCTTTGAACTTTGAATCTTTGATCAAGGTTTCGAAGCGAAGCATTTGCAAACTTTTGATGATAATCATTTTGACCCAATTGCCTAGGAATATCCCAGCCCAAGCGACTACGACTGCCCCGAGGATGTGAGGGAATAAAGTCAGAATAGAAGTCGTGGTGCTATACCACACAGCTGCAAGCGCACTTTGCCAGGCCATGATATCCATAGTTAACTCCTCTCCCGATGTAGATCGGGACTAAATGCTTTGATAACTGTTTTGATCGTCAAGTAAATGGGCATAGCCAGGATAGCACCAGTCACCCCACCCAGAGTAAAGCCAACAAGGAGAACGAGAATGGTCACGAGTGGCTCGGTGCCGGTAGCTGATTCCATAATTTTGGGAACAATTAAATTGTTTTCCAGTTGCTGAATGACAATACTCAAAATAAGTGCACCCAACCCTACATAGGGAGAGACAGTGAGACCAATGAGAATAGCAGGGATGGCGGCGATAGTGGGTCCCAAGTTTGGCACGGCCTCTAGGAGACCAGCAATAACTGCGAGGGGTAAAGCATAGGGAATACCAAGTGCCTGAAGACCCAGGTAAGTCATGAGCCCAATAATCGCCATCAGGAATAGTTCGCCTCTGACCCAGCCACCAACCTGACGTTCGACTGCGATGACCAATGCTTCGGCGCGTGATTCGGCGTTGCGATTATCAAAGAATCTGAGTAAATAACGATGGAGGTTGGGACGTTCCAGTACCAAGTAGTAGGACATAAAGAAGAGGGCCAAAATATTCATAATATTTGAGAAGGCACCGGCGGCGATTTTGAGCAGATTGGAGGGAACCGAGCTCAAGTAGTTGCCTACTACGTTGGGATCAAATTGAGCATTAAACATGTCTTCGAGATTGTGCATATAAGTCGGGAGGACGAGTGTCAAATCTTTGGTTTGTTGCACTACAGCTGGGACAAGTGAAGCAATGACTGTAGAAATCAGGGCAATCAAGCCAAAATAAATCACCAACATAACGATGATCGTGGGGATTTTGATTTTTTTGGCGAGTTTGATAACTGGATTGACGGCAGTCATTAAAATGAAGGCAATGAATAACAGCACGATAATACTGCGAACCTGGTAAATAAACCAAAGTCCCAAGACAAGGCTAAACGTAAAAACAATAGTTTTTTGTGAAATCTCGACTTTTTTGGTTTCCATAGTTTAGTCCTCTTGTATATAGCTATCATACCATTTTATACTTTTAACCTTGTTAAACCAAGTCATTTGCCTTTTAACGTAAGCCATTTCGTCCCTTACCCAATTCTCTATCAGTTGAGCGTAGGACAAATCACCTTTTAGGTAGCTAATAATACTTTTGTAGCCAATAGCGGTCATAGATTTGAGGTTGGGATCGTATTTGGAAAGGAGTGTTTTGGTTTCTTCGATCGCTCCATCATTTAGCCGGTCTATTACCCGAGATTTGATAATACTACGATGATTCGAATCATCGTAGTATTTAAGTCCAATGAGATTAGATTCGAGCTTAGAGAGGCTAGATTCTCGTGTGGACTTGGGAGATACGGCAACTTCAATTGCACGACTTAATCGCCGGGGATTGTTCACATCACTATTGTTCATACTGGCAAATTTGGCTAGATCTAACTCTTTTAACTTGAGCTTTAGCTTGGAGGTAGATAGGAGCGATAGCTCGTCGCGGAGTGATTGATTGATGGGGACACTGAGTGTCGCAATCCCATCAGTTAAGGCTTTGACGTAGAGGCCAGTACCACCCACCACAATAACCTGTTTATCCTCTTCCCATGCACGCTGGATATGAGGCATGACAGAGTTGTACCAGACAGATACTGAGCATTCCTCGTCTGGATCCACGATGTCGATCCCGTAGAGCACAAGATCTTTTGGATGATCTTTGCCGGTGACGATGTCCATACCTCGATAGACCTGGCGAGAGTCGGCAGAGACCAAAATGCTTGGTGAGAGTTTAGATAACTCGATGGCTTTTTTGGTTTTACCGGTGGCAGTTGGTCCGACGACACAGTGGAGTTTGTGCATATTAGTCAACGGAAATTAATCCACGCTTAAGAATGTGAGAGAAGCTACGGTGAATCATAAGCATGGCAATTACAAAATAAATTAGACAGAGGAAGGTGGGCCAAATCAAATCTGTTAAGGGTGATGGTGAACCATTCGCGGCGGAGCGCATGGCTTCAAAAACGTAGCTGGCTGGGACATAGCTGGCCACTGATTGTGCCCAGGGCGGCAAACTACTGACGGGATAGTAAACAGCGGCAAAGGGAGCCACGATGTAGATTGAGGTCCATGCCAAAGTTTGGATCTTGGTACCATAACGCATGATAATCCCAGCAACTAGCAAGCCAAAAACCCATCCAAACATAATTAGGAGTACTGCCCAGGGCACTAAGACGAGACCAACAGAGAGAATATTGGCGGAATAAAGAAAATAAACGAGGAGACTGGCATAGGTGAAGGAAATGATGGCCTTGCCTACTCCAAGCAACAACAACGTGATTACCCACTCCATAAATTTAACGGGTGAGACAAAAATATTGACCAAGTTGCGGTTCCAGAGATCTTCGAGCAGATTGACGGCAATTTCATACTGACTACGCCAAGGGAAGATCCAGAGAATAATGCCTCCGAGGAGTCCGAGGATTAGAGTACTGCCCCCGCCCTCTAGATTTTTGGCAAAGTAGCTACTAGTCATGCCCCAAAGGATAATATCCACAGTTGGCCAGAAAAAAGCATCACTCAAACGATCAAGGGAGTGCTTGAATAGATAGAGATAGCGAAGAGTAAGACCCCAAATACGATATAACTTCATTTTTCCCTCGCAATCTTCATAAAGTAATCTTCTAGATTGGGCTTGTCGATAGAAATCTCGGTGTAGCCAATATTTTTCTTGGTAACCTCGTAGAGGAATAAAGGCAGTAAAGTTTCTTTGATGGTAATCGTATATTGTTTGTCATCGACCAACGACTCCAGTTTGCGAAGAGTGATGAGCTTATCTAGTTCGGCTGAGTTTTTGGTCACGCGTAGTCGTAAGTGGGAGAATTCGAGTTTTTTAGCGAGATTGGCGGGTGAGTCAGCTCCCACAACGAGTCCGTCCTTGAGAATAATCACTCGGTCGCACAACTCCTCTACCTCGGCCATATTGTGAGAGGTTAAGATGATCGAAGTATTGAACTTGGTCCGCTGATCGGCGAAGAACTCTCGCATGTAGGTAGCGACTTCGGGGTCTAAACTGGCAGTAGGCTCGTCGAGCAAAAGGACCTTGGGAAAGTTGACCATAGAGCGAGCGAGATTGACCCGAGTACGTTGCCCGGCAGAAAGTGAGCCAAAAGGCTGATGCCAAATTTTATCTAGTCGAAAGATTTCTTTGATTTTATTTAATCTCTTTTTACGATCGTCGATTTTGTACAACCAAGAAGTCCATGTTAGATTTTCGGCAACTGTAATCCGCCAAGGTAGATCGGTATAGGTAGAGGAAAAGTTCATGGATTCGAGGATCTCGGATTTGTGCAGGGAGAGATCCTTACCAAAAACATTGATTGCTCCACTAGTTGGCGTGAGAATACCAAGGAGCATTTGGAGAGTCGTGGTTTTGCCCGCGCCGTTGGGGCCGAGGATCCCTAAAATCTCCCCTTCTGCCATGTCGAAACTAATCCCTTTGATGACGGGATTTTGCTTAAAACTCTTTTTTAAATCTTTTACCTCAAGTATCGCCATTTAATGATTGTATCATGCTAGATCAGGAGGAAGCAGAGGAATAGGATAGGAGGGCGCGGTGCCAGAACCATAATGCGAGGCGGAGCTGGACCAAAGCAAGGAAAGCAAACCCAAGCAAGTACCACGGATTGTAGAGACCAAAAATAATCCTGGCGGGGATAGTGGCCATGAGCGCGAAAGGAAACAAGTAGGTGAGAACGGAGCTACCGATCTTGCCGTAGATCTCGATGGGCATAGAAGCCATTTTTTCTAGATCGCGATAAAGCATAATTGTGTTGTCGACTTCGAGATACTTGACCCCGATGGCGATGATTGCAATGTGCCAGGCCAGGATTGTGAGTGCACTGATTGCGATCGCAGAGATTACAGCTAGGATAATGGGTAGACTGAGGGGAAAGCCTGTGGCGAGCCAGGCCCAAATGACAATACCAAGGTAAGGCAGAAATAAAATCAAGTCTAGTGGGTCGGTATAGGAAAAGAGACTATAAAATAATTCGGACAAGGGGTTGAGTAAGTAAAAATCAAAAGTACCATCCACAACTTTTTGGCGAAAAAGATAAATCCCGCGCATAAACAATTGAATCAGCGAACTAACCAAGTTGAATAAGGCAAGGATAAGGATGGCTTGAGATAGCGTGTACCCTACGATAAGTTGGGCACGTCCAACTATGAGGTAGACCATCAAAAAAGCTGTACCCAGTCTAAACAATTTACTGACTATGAATAGTACCGCGGCGAGACGAGCATTGGCTATTTGACTTTGAAACTGCTGAGCCGTGAGCTTGAGCCAGACACGCAGATAAGCTTTGAAAAAATGTGATTTCATCGTCCCTCGGCCTCGTATGATTTGATCCCCTTTTGCCATATAAAGCGAGCCAATAATCCAAGGATTACGACCCAACAGATGCTCGTAAGGAGATGAAAAGTAATATTGGTGTCTGTACCCAAGTAGATTTTAAGAGGAGCATATAAAAGGTAAGGAAAAGGCGTAAAGTGAAGCCATTGTTGCCATACAAGTGGGAGCATATCGAGAGGAAACATGGCACCGGTCGCAAACTCCATAACTACCATGAGGAGGAATCTGGGTGCCCAGATATCGCGTGACCAAAAAGCCAAAGAACCAAAGATAACGTTGATGTAAAAATAAATCAGGATAGCTAGGATTACGGAAAGAGAAAATAGAATGATAGTCATCGGGTTGGATTGCAAGAATATGGGTGGGTGAAAAACAAAATATATCAAAGGCAATTCGATAAACATAAAGCCCAAGTTAAAAAGTTTGTCGGCAGAATCGCGGACGAAGAAAAAGCTAAACATGTTGATCGGTCGCATGAGCGGGATAGTGAGTGCACCGGTATTGATCATCCCACCTAAATCAATAGTGCGTGACCCCATGACGAGTGAGCGGAGAATGGTCGTCCCAAAAAGGTAGGTCATGATGGCGGGAAAAGCGTAACCGTAGATATCACCCCCCTGCCCTAGGACTGATTTCCAGATGAAAAATGGGATGAGAAAAACAAAAATCTGTCTTACCCTCCACATGACCATGTTGAGTCGGTAGGCAAAGATCTCTTGGAGAGTGATCGTGAATAGTGAGAAATATTTTCGCATTATTTGCCCGCAAAAACTTGGCGAATGACATCTTCAATCTCTACTTCTTTAATGTTGATGTCGACTACCCCAGGATCTTTGAGGAGATCGACGGCTTTTTCGGCTACTTGCGCCCGCAAGACTTTGTGGGTGGTCGTGCCAGAGGGAGTAATAACTTCGATGATTTTATGCTGGCTAAATTTGGCGATCACGTCGGAGAGCAAGCCGTCATAGAGGATGCTACCCTGATCGATGATGATGACCCGTTTACAGAGCTCTTTGACATCGTCCATATAGTGACTAGTTAGGATAATCGAACCCTCGCTATTTTGGTTGTATTCTTTGAGAAAGTTGCGCATGGATTGTTGCATGACGACATCTAAACCGATGGTGGGCTCGTCGAGAAAAAGGATTTTGGGGGAGTGAATGAGGGCGGCTACGAGCTCGGCTTTCATTCGCTGACCGAGAGAGAGCTTGCGAACCTGGACGTTTAAGACGTCGCCAATCTCGAGCATTTCTACCAGTTTATTGAGAGTTTTTTTGTAGACGCTATCTCTTATCCCGTAGATATCTTTGGCTAAATTGAATGACTCGATTGCGGGCAAGTCCCACCACAACTGATTTTTTTGACCCATGACTAGGGAGATCTGGCGAAGGAAATCGTAATCACGTTTCCAGGGATCATGACCGATCACCCTCACCTCGCCAGAGGTGGGATAAAGTAAACCGGAGAGCATTTTGAGAGTCGTGGTTTTGCCCGCACCGTTTGGCCCGATAAAACCTACTAGCTCCCCTTCGTCGATCACAAAGGAGACATCTTTGACGGCAACTTTCTCTTCTTTGATTGGAGCAAATAAATCTTTAATTGAACCCGAGAGGCCTGTACGCTTTTTCTGGACGGAGTAGACCTTTCTCAGGTTATCAGCGATGATTGTGTGCATGGAATAATCTTACCAGATTATTTTGCGCAAAGGCTTGGCGGCCTTGAAGTTGACGACGTGGTGAGATTTGACGGTCACACGTTTGTCAGACTTGCCAAAGGGAACAACATCTTTTGGCCCTACTTTACCGATAGAAAGTGTCCCAACTCCGGACAAGACAACTTTGTCGCCCTTTTTGAGGGTTTTGATAATCTCATCGAGAAAGGTGTCGATGGCATCTTTGGCGGTTTTTTTGGTCATGTGGGCAGATTTGGCAATAATTTCGTAGTAATCAGATTTTTTCATTTGATCTCCTCAATATTATTTAATAACACGGGCGGATAATAATCCGCCCCTACAAATATGCTTATTTGGCGACTTGCTGGGCGCGGGTCTCACGAATGGTCGTGACCGTCACGGTACCTGGATAGGTCAGCTTGGCTTTGATCTCGTCGCGGATGTCGCTGGCCAGTCTGACGGCTTCGTCGTCGGTAGCCTTACCTGGATCGACCATAACACGCACTTCGCGTCCGGCTGAGATGGCGTAGGCTTCAAATACCCCTGGTTTGCTCATAGCGATGTCTTCGATGGCTTTCAAGCGCTTGACGTACTCGGCGACGTTCTCGTAGCGAGCACCTGGGCGTGAACCGGAGATGGCGTCAGAGATATAAACCAAGATGGCTTCTTTGCTCGTAAACTCGACATCTTCGTGATGCTGAGCGACACAGTCCACAACAGCTTTGGGCATGTTGTATTTCTCTAGTAGCTTGACACCGAGCTCGACGTGACTACCCTCTTCATCGGTCACGATCTTGCCGATATCGTGGAAAAGACAACCGAGTCGGACGATGTCGACGTTGGCGTGCGTCTCAGCCGCCAAGTTCATGCCGATACGGGTTTCTTCGAGGGTGTGAGCCAACATGTTTTGGCCATAACTAGAGCGGAACTTGAACCGACCGAGCATGGCGATCAGATCGGTGGGAAGATTGTAGGCACCTACCATGTGGCAGAGTTTTTTGCCTTCTTCAAACATGATTTTTTCGATATCGTGACGAGCTTTGGCGACGTATTCCTCGATGCGAGTAGGCTGGATACGACCGTCCTTGATCAACCGTTCGAGGGCGACACGGGCCACCTCGCGACGAACCCCGTCGTAACACGACAACCTGACTTCACCGGGAGTTTCGTCCATGTCGATATCGACACCAGTGACTTTTTCGAAAGTACGGATATTCCTACCCTCTTTGCCGATAATGCGACCTTTGACGTCGTCATCGGCGATCTTGACGGTCGAAATGGTAAACTCGGCAACGTACTCGGTAGAACCATGGTACATGGCATCGATGAGAAGACTTTGGGCTTTTTCTTCGACAGATTCCTTGATTTCGTCTTCGGCGGTGCGGATACGCTCGGCTACATCGCGTGCGAGTTTTTTGTCCACGGCAGAAAGCAAAACATCTTTGGCTTTTTCTTTGGTGAGTCCACCGATCTTCTCTAGTTTTTCGACTTGTTTGAGACGGAGTTCGGCGATTTCGGCTTTAGTTTTTTCGATTTCGGCTAATCTAGACTTTATTTCGTTGTCTTTTTTGACTAGCTCGGCCTCGCGAGCAACAATTAAATCCTCGGCACGCTTGAGTTTGTCTTCTTGACTCCTCAATGTACTTTGGAGTGCTTGCATCTCGACTTTGGCTGTTTCTCTGATTTTGTCGGCTTGCTCACGAGCAAATGCCAAGACTTCTTTAGCGGTACTCTCGGCTTGCTTTAATATTTCGGTGTTTTCGGCTGATTTTTGAGCCTCTTTCTTCACGGGAGCTGTGACTTTGACAGCCTTGGGGGTTTCAACTTTAGCTTTTTTGGCTTTGTTAAAAGTGGCAAGTAATGACTTGAGTAATATCGACATATGTCTCCTAAAAAACTGTTATATACATTCAAGAAAAACGCTTACCAAAAACCAAAAAAACCACTTATGCTTTGACTGCTGGACTTAGTGAATAAAATTTAGTCATGTTTTTTGTATTTTTGTAATATCTTTCTTAAAAGGTACCCTCATTCTACTCTGATTCCCAATTTTTGACAACCTCGGTGATCTTGTCCCAGGCGAAACCCTGGCGAGCCAAATACCCCACTATTTTTTGCTTTTCGGCAGGCTCGAGCCGATGAGGCAACCCGAGTTTTTTCTCTAGGAGATGATAGATCGTGGCTGACTCATCGCTGATAGAACCTGATACTGCCTGGATAATGTCCTCGGCGATTCCCTTGGCTTTGAGCTCAGCGCTTAAATAGCGTTTAGAGCGAGGACGATGCGAGTTGCGGGAGGAGATAAACCACTCTGCAAATGCGCGATCGTCGAGGTAGCCATGACTTTGGAGCCTGGCGATGATGACGTCTTGCTTGGCGGACTCTCTGAGTTCGTACTTCCAGAGTCGATCTCTAACTTCTTTCACCGTGCGGGGACGGTACGAGAGGAAATTGAGGATCTTGGAGTAGAGATATTCATCTTGATCGGCAGACTTTAACTGCTCAATCAAATCTGGACTGATTTCTAGTCCTTTCTTGAGATTATGTCTGGCGACTTCATCGATAGAAAGCGCAAAAGCAAACTCGTCGTCCAAATAAAGATTGACCCGGTTGGGATTCTTCTTGCCTTGGACTAGACGCGTGACTATTGGCATTATTTTAGATCGATTGTTTGGGCTAGTTTTTCTAGCGCCCTACGACGCATATTATTGTCTTCACTTAATTTTTCCTCTACTGACATTTCGGCAAAAGTTTTGGAGGATCCTGTAGGCATAAAAATAGAATCCCAGCCAAATCCGTTGGAACCCCTTGACTCTACAATAACACCATCGACACTACCTTCAAAGAAGGATATGTCACCGTTCTGGCTGATGTACCCGAAAATCGAGACCGCAGTTGCTGTGTTATTGCCTATCTGCGTGGCTAAACTGGATAAACCCTCTACTCCAAGCGATTTCATAAACCACTTAATTAGTGGACCTGGCAATCCATTTAATCCTTTGAAGTAGAGCGAAGTATCCTCTACGAGGATTTCACCGAGACAATTTTTTTGAGCCTCTTTAAGTTTTGCAGTGATAATATCTTTCGCATCATTTGATTGAACTTCTACTAGATCAATTGGCAGTTGTTCAACTGATGGTAGATAAGATTTTACTTCGGCAAACTTTCCAGCATTGCCTGTCACAAAATATAAAGTCATAGATAAATTTACTCCGCTAGTTTTTCCTGATCTTTTTCGACTTTTTTGATTTTGTCCCAAATAGCTTTTTCAAGCTTTTCCATGAGCTCAGGCTTTTCTTCAAGAAGCGCCTTGGTAGCTTCCCTCCCCTGGGCGAGCATGGTGCCATCGTATTTGAAGAATGAGCCGGACTTTTCGATAATGCCTTTGTCGACTGCAACGTCGAGGATACCACCAGAGCGAGAAATGCCACTTTCGGTCATATCAAACTCGGCCACCTTGAAGGGGGGCGAGACTTTGTTTTTGACAATTTTGGCCCGATGATGAGAGCCAATGATGACATCACCCTCGGTAATGTTGCCGATTTTGCGCATGTCGATACGAACCGAGGAATAAAATTTGAGTGCCTGGCCACCGGCAGTTGTTTCTGGGTTGCCAAACATGACCCCGATCTTCATGCGGAGCTGATTGGTAAAGATCATGACGGTATTGCTCTTGCTGATCGCACCAGTTAGTTTGCGCAGTGCTTGAGACATGAGGCGGGCTTGCATACCCATCACGGCGTCACCCATCTCTCCCTCGATTTCGGCTTTGGGAACCAAGGCGGCGACAGAGTCGACCACAATGACATCGACAGCACCGGAGCGGATCAAGGTCTCGGCGATCTCTAAGGCCTGCTCACCGGTATCTGGCTGAGAAATAAGGAGCTCGTCGAGATTGACGCCCACGGCACGAGCACGAGCAGGATCGAGTGCATGCTCGGCATCGATAAAGGCGGCAGTACCACCAGCTTTTTGAGCCTGGGCGATGACATGGAGACAGACAGTGGTTTTGCCACTGGCTTCTGGGCCGTAGATCTCGGTGATGCGACCGCGGGGGAACCCGCCGATACCTAGTGCGAGATCGAGAGCCATGGCCGAGGTGGGGATAGAGGCGATGTCCATATGGTGAGAGGTGCCGAGCTTCATGATGGAGCCAGTACCAAACTGCTTGTCGATCTGCTCCATGGCCACTTTAATTGCCTGAAGTTTCTCTGATTGTAGTGCGCTCTTTGGTGCTACAGTTTTATCTGCTTTGTCGCTATTTTTTGCCATATATTCCTTTCTTTAAATAATTATTTATTACGGTTAATTAATCTCAGTATATCCTACTATCGGACTAGTTTGCATTTTTGTTATATTTTGTTATACTCTCCTTATCACGATGACTGGACTAGCCTAAGGTTTCGACCGACCGCGAATGCCAGTCTTTTGATATTCAAGTGCTTTTCTCAGTAAATCAATCCTTACGATATAGCTATCCTTATTAAATCTCCTGAGTAAACTGGAGTAGTGATTTGTGGGTGCTAATACTTTTAATAACTTCTTATTTGCTTCGAGATATTCTACTAAACAGAAAAAATCGCCATCTCCTGAGACAATGATCGCCTTGTCGTAGTGCTTGTACTCGATCATGGTGTGTAATACCAGTTCGGCATCGACATTCCCTTTTACAATGACTTTATCACCCTCTTTGTGTTCAAGAGTTGGTTTGAAAATGCAAATATATCCTGCTTTCTTAAGTGAAGCGTAGAGTGGTTCGTTGCCTTGGATAAGACCGATAAACAAGTAAGCTTTAGACACATGATATTTGTCGGTTAAGTAGCGGCGAAACTTGGCGAAATCTAGCGTCCAACCCTGAGACTTGACACCTAGGTTAAGGTTTTGACTATCAATAAAGGCGTAAACTATTTTTTCTTTCGTTTTCTTTTCCATGCTTCCAATTTATCCCAAACACTACCCGAATGTCAACGGGATCAAAATATCACGTCACTTATTAATTTGTGTAATTTATGTCAATAATTCAGGAAGTCCAATTCTGGATAAGTATCCTGAGAATCTTTGAGATAGTTCCTCACGGAACAATTCACTTAAACTTGCCAAGTAAATTTCCTTCTTTCTATCGTATAGAAATTTTCTAGGTAATGTAAAAAAGTGCTTAAAATCTAATATTAATTCTGGAATTAAGTAGTCTTCATGCTTACTTAAATAATGATATCTTTTATACTCATCATTTTTTCTTAGTTTCTCTAACTCCCGGTTACTAAAAACTCTCATTGGCCAATCATCGATTTGTTTGCCTAGTGCAAATTGTTCTATGTGATATGCGGGACATACCAGCATTGATCTTAAATACTTGTCATTATTACTTTCCTTGCCGCGACTATTGTAATCTTGTTCTATATCACAGTCTTGACTAAGTATTACTGCATATTCTAAAGAAACATGATCCTTTTCTGTATCTAATCCAGCATCACCCACAACGAAATCGAGGTCTTTCAGTATGTCTCCTTGATATAGTCTTGAATTAGGACTTTTCCTATACTTCTTTTTAATCTTGCTTTTGAGCATAGTTAATTGTACCGAAAGATGTTCTTTTTACAGTGTAGCTTTGATTATCACGGGAAAGAACTGCGTCTGTTTCGTCAGGATAACCATTTTCAGTTGTTTGAGGTGTCCCTGAGAAATCCTGATAATCCGTAGAATCGGCATGATTTGGTTGATATATATTTAATCCATCCATATACTATTTATTCATCAGACTTCTTAAGCCATCTTTTATGGATAATTCGAACAAACTTAGTATTTTAGAATGATAATTTTCAAGAACATCATTCAAGTATAAACCTTCAACATCTAATGGAAATTTTGAGTAAACGTTGTAATCTAGGATAAAAAATTTATCAACTATTTCGCTTGGAAATTTTGGATTCCAAAGGCCGTAATTCAAGCGAATATCTCCAACTTCATCCTTAATTACTATTAATCCCATTAATCTAGCAAGTGATTTACTATTCTCTATAGCAAAACTGATTGGTCCCAACATTTTTTCGTTAATGTATTTATTCCAATTTAAAGGATCTTCTTCCTCTATTTTAATTTCATTAATAAAGCGGAGTCTTAGTTTCGTTACTGTATTAATTTTAAATTTTTTTACAAAATCTTCAACAATTGGAATACTCTCAATAACCTGCTTAAATCCAACGTATTCCGAATACTCAATCGTCAAGGAAACGGGTGAAAAGTTAATTTTAGTTCTTCGTGACTTATCGTAGATATTCCACGCTGAAATTGCATGTGCAACCTGTTTAACTTCTTTGGTTTTGAAGTTAAAGTTTATCAATCCTTCTGCACCTGAAACTTCTTCAATTATGGGAAATTCTTTTTCGTATTTGGTATGAAAAGCCTTTAGTTTTCCCAACTCAACTTTATCAAAATCTATACCCAAAACGACTTTTTTTAGAAAGTTTCGTTTATACGTCATAATTATCTCCGTCAACTACGAATTGTATCACATCTAAATAACGAGGGTTTCAATAAGATTCCCATGATTGCAGATAACAAAAACAGGATAGGTTTAGCGCTTGGGTGATTGCTTGGTGCGGCGAGTCATCCTACGCTAAAGCTACGGACTGACTGCGAACAAGAAAGATTAACGTTTCGGTGATTGTTTCGTTCTTCTGGCCTTGCCACCGGTGCCGATCATGCGGCGCTGACGGGTGCGAGAGTCGCGAGTCAAGAGACCAGCGGATTTGAGAATACTGCGGAAAGCTTCTTTGTCGAGCGCTGATAGAGATCTGGCAATACCGTGGACAGTGGCATCGAGCTGACCCATTTTGCCGGATCCAGCCACTACGACTGAAGCGGACATTTTGGTTAGAGTTTCTGTGATGATAAAAGGTTTGCGATAAGCGGCTTTGGCAGTTTCCCCTGGGAAATACTGCTCTGCTGGCTTGCCATTGACGATCATTTGGATACCATCAAAACCAGGAACACTAGCAGATTTGTACAGTCGAACGCGAGCGTTGGCGGTTTTCCTGCGACCAACAGCGTAGGTGTAATTAGCTTTACTAGTGGTTTTACTGGTGGTTTTTTTGACGGTTTCTTTAGCCATAGGTTAATCCTCTTTTTTAAATTGAGCAGTATGTGGATGGACATCTGACTTGTATACTTTTAAGCGAGACATACGTGGATCCTGGAGCTTGTTCTTGGCAAGCATACCGTTTACGGCGTGCTCAATGACTTTGCGTGGATCACGATCCATGAGACGACCGGCAGATTCTTGACGGAATCCCCCAGGCTGACCTGAGTGGCGAGAGTATTGTTTGGCGAGCAATTTGTTGCCGGTCAATTTGATATCTTTGGCATTGATCACGACGACAAAATCACCCATATCCATATGGGGAGTGTAGTCGACTTTGCCTTTACCAGTTAAGAGAGTAGCAATTTTGGTGGACAAACGACCTAAAGTTTGACCCTGGCAATCGATCAAGTGCCAAACTCTTTTGATATCGGCTGTTTTTACCATGGATGTTTGTTTTTTCATTATTTGTCGCCTCTCTTACCAGTGCGTTTAACTAATTTGGGAGCGGCTTTGGTTGCTTTAACTACTTCGGGTACTACGGCGGCTACCTTCGTTGCCTTGGGAGCTGATTTAGCCTTATTGGGCTCGTTAGCCGAATTTGATTTGGGAGTGACGACCGATTTTTTGGTGAGGGACAGACGCACGAGAGGAGCGTTGTCCCCTTTGCGGTTGCCGATCAAAGTCAGATTGGTGTAGCCACCGCGAACCTCTTTGTAGAGAGGAGCGATCTTCTCGAAGAGCTTTTTGACCAATTTGCCTTCCTGAACATAAGCCTGCACCATACGACGATTCTGAATAGAATCAACTTTGGCACGTGTGATAAGCTTTTCGAAAATGGGGGTAACAGCTTTGGCTTTGATTTTGGTGGTGACAATAGCCTCGTGCTCGATCATCGAGTAGACAAGGTTTTTCATCAAAGCCAATCTAGCTTGTGAATCACGACTTAGTTTGTAACCACTAATGTGTTTTTTCATATATTTACGTTAATCCGTTATTTGGTGCGGGTAAGCCCTTTCGAAGATAAAGCTTCGTCAATTAACCCGAGCGATTTACCGCCGAGGTTTTTGACAGTTTTTAAGTCTTTGTCAGTGGCGGTAGCAAGTTCGGCGGCTGTTTTGTAACCAGCGGCTTTTAAGGCATTGGTCACACGAGTAGGTAGACCAAGATCGTCGGTCATAACGCTACTGGCAGAAGAAGGAACAACACTGACATCTTCGGCTACAGCGGGATCGACAATTTGGTTAAAGGTAGCAACCAAGATACTAGCCGCTTCTTTGAGGACTACTGAAGGTAGACGTGAACCATCGGTATAGATCTCCATGACAACTTTGTCAAAATCTGTGCGACGGCCGACACGAGTAGATTCTACTTTGTAGGCAACACGCTCGACGGGAGAATAGATGGCATCGATCGACATTTGACCGATAGCTGAAGCTGGGCGTTCGTCGGCAGGAGAGTAACCATAACCAGTCCCGATTGTGAGTTCGAGATCTAGTTTGCCATCTTTACTGAGAGAGGCAATGACTGCGTCACCGTTGACGATTTTGACCGTAGCGGGGGCGACAATGTCTTTGGCGGTTACAGTGCAGGGACCTTTGGCACTGAGTTTTGCGACAACTGTCTCGTCGCCTTCGTAGGCAACCTTGACTGATTTGAGGTTCAAAATCAAGTCAATCATATCTTCACTGAGTCCAGCTAAAGTGGAGAACTTGTGGTTGACACCGGCAACTTTGACTTCTGTAATTGCGGCACCACGGAAACTGGAAAGTAAAACACGGCGGAGTGAGTTGCCGAGAGTGTGACCGAAGCCAGTAACTAGTGGTTCAATAGAAAAAACACCATAATTTGGTTTTTCTTCGATGACTTTGACGGAAAAATTCATAGATTGCATGATAACCCCCTTTATATAGCTTATTAACGGGAATAAAACTCCACAATTAATTGTTCGTTAATAGCCTCAATAATGTCGCTTCTTATAGGTAAGCGAGTAACCTTGCCGAGTGCGGCTTTTCTGTCTAACCAAGCGGCCGATTCTTTCTCTTTGTCGGCGAGAAGTACTTTGATATAAGGTATTTCGGTGGCGGTCTTGGAGAGAGAGATGACGTCGTTTAGCTTAACTTTGTAGGAAGGAATATTGAGTTTTTTGCCGTTGACCATAACGTTGCCATGGCTAACCAACTGACGTGCTGAGGAGCGAGTAGGCGCAAATCCGAGTCGATAAACACAGTTGTCCAGGCGGCGCTCTAGGAGTGAAAGCATAACCTCACCAGTAGCAAGGGGATTTTTGGAGGCTTCGACATAGTATTTTTTGAACTGGCGCTCAAGAATGCCGTAAATGTTTTTGGCTTTTTGCTTTTCGGCCAATTGGACGCCGTAATCGGAGACTTTGCGGTTACCACCTTTGCGACCGTGAGCTCCTGGGGGAGTACCAATGCGACGCTCGAGTTTGACACCACTAGTTTTGAGCCCTAGATCTACTCCGAGTCTACGAGCTTTTTTATTTTTTGGACCAGTATAGCGAGCCATATTTTTTTAGATTCCAGATTCTAGATTTTAGATTCTAGTTATAAATAATGTTTAGCCGTGGCGTGGCTTTTTGGCACGGGTGCCGTTGTGTGGAATAGGAGTAACATCTTGCATTTCGGTGACTTTGATCCCGATCGTACGCAGGACACGGAGAGCGGCATCGCGACCTGGACCTGGACCTTTAATAAAGACAGTAGCGGCGCGCAAACCCATACCTTTGGCGGCATCTACTGCGGCCGTGATAGCCTGGGTAGCGGCGTAAGGAGTAGACTTGCGTGAACCTTTGAAACCTACCTTGCCGGTAGAACTCCAGTTGAGGACGTTGCCTGTCGAGTCAGTTACGGTAACAACAGTGTTGTTGAAAGTAGCTAAGATATAGATGCGACCGTCGGTAATGGTCTTGGTGTTACGGGAAATAGCCATATTATTTAGCTCCTCCTACTTTAGCGGCATCTTCTTTTTTCATGGCTCCGATAGTCTTGCGCTTACCACGTAGAGTACGAGCGTTGGTTCTAGTGCGTTGACCGCGAACTGGGAGACCGACAGAGTGACGCGATCCACGATAACTACTGATTCGCTTGAGACGCTGGATGTTTTCACGGATTTCTTTGCGGAGGTCACCTTCGACTTTGAATGATTCGAGTGCTTTCTGGAGTTTGGCAACCTGATCGGCTGTAAGATTTTTGGCGCGGATGTTGCCGTCAATTTTGCAGGTAGTGAGGAGGGTTTGAGAGATTTTTGGGCCAATACCATAAACGTAGGTCAAGGCGACCTCAATACGCTTGTTTTCTGGTAGGTCAATTCCGACTAGACGTAGCATAATTTATCCTTGACGTTGTTTGTGGCGAGGATTCTCGCAAACTATAAATAAAACCCGCTTGCGGCGCACATATTTGCACTTGAGACAGCGCTTGCGAAGTGATGCTTGGACTTTCATATTGTTGTTGGTTGACCCTCGCGAACTCGGTAAGTGATGCGACCTTTGGTCGTATCATAAGGAGTCATCTCGAGTTTAACTTTATCTCCTGGCATGATACTAATACGATACATGCGCATTTTACCAGATAAGTGCGCAAGTATTTCAGTCCCATCTTCCAGGGCTACCCGGAACATGGTATTTGGTAAAGCTTGAGTGACGGTGCCAATCTTTTCTGTAACGTCTGCTTTACTCATAATTTGATTTGGTTATTGTACCAGATTAAAGGATCTGAAACAATGTCGGAACAGTCAAAATAGAACAACCGTCATCAGTGACGACGACGGTCTCCTCCTGTACGGCTGAAAGTGTACCATCTTTGACTGAGATTGTCCAGCCATCTTCCTCGAGTATGAGACTAGGTTTGCCTTGAACATAGATGATCTCGATGGCCAAGGTCTGGCCGAGCTGGATGAGAGGGGTTTTTTCTCTTGGGGAGACGACGACATTGGAAATCATGGGATCTTCGTGCAGTTCCTTGCCTACTCCGTGACCAGTGAGCTCTTTGGTGGCTTTGTAGCCATATTTGGTGAGAGTTTGTTCCATGGCCGCTGAGATATCGCCAATTCGATTGCCTGGCGCGACTGCGGCGAGCGCATTTTTGAGACCTTCCATCCCGGCTTTCAAAAAACGATCTTTTTCGGGGGTAGAGTGGCCCACAACTTTGCTAAAGGCCGCATCTGTATGATAGCCGTGGTAGTACACTCCCACATCGACTGTGACCAAGTCTCCATCTTGAAAAGGAGTTTCGGAGGTAGGGATGCCATGGACAATGCCATCATTAATATTGATACAGGTAGCCCAGCGGTAACCAGGCACTTTGGTGAAGGAGAGCTCTCCCCCCTCGGCTTTGATCAGCTCGCGCGCCTTAAATTCTACTTGATGAGGAGAGACACCGACCTGTGTAAACTGGTAAAGAGCCTGGCGGACACGACCGAGCATCGCTCCACCGATCTTCATCGCGTCAATTTGATTCATAGGATTATTGTAACTGAGCCATGATGTCGGCGTGAATGACCTCGATATCGCGCTCACCGTCGACTTCGATTAGGTTGCCTTTTTGGCGATAAAACTCGATAACTGGCTCGGTGAGATCATGGAACAATTGGATCCGCTTGCGAATAGCAATGAGAGTATTGTCTTCCCTGACTCCTTCGTCTACCCGACCACTGAGTCTCCAGAGGGCTTCCTTGTCGGAGACCTTGAGATAGACTACTTTGTCGACGCCGTTGCTAAAGTCTTCGGCTTGTTTGGTCGTGCGAGGGAAACCATCTAAGATGTAACCCTTGGAATACTCGGGTTTGGCTAAGTATTCTTCGATGATGGGGATGGTTTTTTCGTCTGAAACGAGGGCGCCAGCATTCAAAGTCTCCTTCATGTACCGACCGAGGATGGTCTTTTCCTTGGCCATTTGGCGGAAAATGTGACCACTACTCAAATACTCGATGCCGAGCTTGTCGTGGAGCAAGTTGCCTTGTGTGGACTTGCCCGAACCCTGGATGCCAATAAGAATGATCTTCATATGAATATTTCTCCTAAATAAGTGAACTAGTTAATGGAACTTAGGTATTATAGCCTATTTTAGATCTTTCAACTCAAGCTGAATCTGCTTGAGGATTGCCCGGAGTGTACCTCTAGGGATTTCTTTACTGTGAAACGCAATAGTAGTGCGGCGGCCGTCTGGGTGAATATAGATCCGATGACTGCCATGACCCATGCGTTCAATAAAACCGTGTTTTAGTAAAATTTTTACCAGATCTTTGGGTGAGACGGCGGGCAAGTGGACCATATATCAGGCAAATCGGAGATTGTTACCAAAAGTGTTTTTTATACTTACGTGAGCTACCATCGTTTCGACCTTATCAGTTGGGACAGTGGATTTTTCTTCGACTAGGTTTTTGATGTTTAGTTCGATGGCTTCGCGGATGTTGAAGATAGCCTGGTCGATGGTATCGCCTGAGTCTACTACCCCTAGCGTGGGACAGCTAGCCATATAGCAGGGACGACCATCCGAGTAGGAGTCTTTCTCGATAATGACGCGGTAGTTCAAGACATTTGTATCCATAGCCGTAGTATATCACGGCCAAATTATTCCGATCTATCGATTCAACGGAATATCACACACCCGGTGTGTGATACTAAGAAATTATCTAATGAATGAGTCGTAGGAGCGGGCGACGGAGTAGGACTGGGTCTTGCGGTAGGTTTCGAGGATGACCGAGACGACGATCAGGATACTGGTACCACCGATTGTAAGAGTTGTAATCCCGGTTAAACCCTGGATGATACTAGGGAGAATGGCGATGATACCAAGGAAAAGTGCGCCGGCAAAAGTGGTGCGCTTGACGATATGACTCATATATTTTGAGGTTTCTTTGCCTGGCCGAATACCGGGTACGTATCCCCCATTTTGCTTGAGCTGGTCACTAATCTTGTCAGTGTCAAAAACTACTGAGGTGTAGAAATAAGTAAAGCTCACGACCATCACAAAGTAAAAGACGTTGTAGGCAAGAGATGTGGGAGTAAACCAAGCACTAAAACTAGCGGCGGCAGTGGCTATTGTCGGGTTGCTGACAGTTTTGAGGAGGTTGGCCAACATTGAGGGTGCGAGAACCAAGGCGATGGCAAAGATAATCGGGATGAC
Organism: uncultured Pseudomonadales bacterium; assembly: GCA_964502225.1. GTDB lineage: Bacteria > Patescibacteriota > Microgenomatia > UBA1400 > UBA12108 > CAJAUT01. The sequence goes on from CAZCUC010000002.1 coordinate 75,838, forward strand.
GCCGGCGTTGTTGAGTTTGATCGGGAGATAAGTGGTACCACCACCTACATCCTTGCCACCACGAATGCGACGCGAATAGGAAATGGGGATCCGACGCTTGGCCTCGTCGATTGAGACAATCGAGTAGATGACCATGAGACCGAGCACGATATAAGCGATAATGCTTGCAGGATTGATGGTTGAAGCGATGGAGCTAGTTTGTAAAAAAGTCACTGGAAGACGACCGACGATACCGGCAAAAATCAGGAGTGAGATACCATTACCCAAGCCATACTCCGTCAAATTTTCTCCCAGCCACATGAGGAAAATACTTCCAGCAGACATGGTGGCAAGTAGAGCAATTAGGGAAATGGGGTCGGTGGCGGTGACCAAGTTGCTATTTTTGAGGAGCATAAACATAGCGGCGCTTTGCATAATAGAGAGAGGTACAGCGAGCATGCGGGTATACTGGTTGATCTGATTCTGACCAGACTCCCCTTCTTTTTGCATCTCCTCGAGCTTGGGATTGATCATGGTCATGAGTTGCATAATGATCGAGGCATTGATGTATGGATTAAGACCGAGGGCTAGAATAGAAAAATTGGCCAGTGTACCACCAGAAAAAACATCGAGTAGTGACAATAACTGGTTGGAAGCGAAGACTTGCTTAATGGCTTCTAAGTTGACGCCGGGGACAGGGATGTGGGTAACAAAGCGGAATATAGCAAAAATAAATAGGGTTATTAAAAGTCTAGAACGTAGCTCACGGTTGGTCTTGATGATCTCAAATAGCTGACTAAGCTTGTTCACTATATTCTCCCCCCGTTGCCAGTATAGCTTTTTGAGCGGAAACGGTCGCTGGAACAATGACTTTGAGTTTTTTCTTGAGCTCGCCGGTACCGACGATTTTGACGGCCGAAATAGTTGCTTGGTTCTTGGAGATAATTTTCTTTTCGATGAGGGACTCGAGACTGACTAAGGCGCCGTTGTCAAAAACATTGAGAACTGAGAGATTGATAAGAGCTTTTTTGCCAAACGAGTTAAAGCGAGATTTGCCGCGCATAAAAGGCAAACGTTTGAACCAAACCCAGGAGGAACCAGTAAAAGAGAGGCGGACTCCGTTTCTGGACTTCTGGCCTTTTTGACCGCGGCTACTAGTGTGGCCACCCTTGCCAGAGCCGTAGCCATGTCCAAGGCGTTTGTTTTTGCGGGCGGATAGTTTGGGTAAGGCGTTTAGCTTCATATATTTTGGTTTATAGTTATTTTAATATTTTGGGTGCTGGTTTAGTGGAGTTGGTTTGGCCGAGAGCAGATTTGACGGCCACGGTCTTTTTCATAATCTTGAGAGCCTCGAAAGTAGCAGTAACATTGCTCATTTTGTTGGCAGTACCCAAAATCTTGGAAACCACATCTTTGATCCCAGCTAGTTCTAGGACAGCACGGACGGCACCACCGGCGATAACACCAGTACCAGCAGGAGCGGGCTTGAGGAGGAGTTTGGCGGCACCAAACTTGACCATCAGCTCGTGAGGGATAGTGCGGTTGTCAACGAGGGGAATAGTAATGACGGTTTTTTTGCCACGGCGTACACCTTTTTTGATGGCGTTCATGACGTCTTTGGCTTTGCCTAGGGCCACACCGACGCGACCTTTGCGATCGCCGACAACTACGAGAGCAGTGAAACTCATGTTGTTGCCACCTTTGGTCTTCTTGGTGACACGAGAAATGCGGATGACTTTTTCGTCAAATTCTTGGGGGACTCTGGGAGCTCCACCGCGAGCATTTCTATCTTGTTTGTTGTTGTACATATTAGAACTCCAATCCTGCCGTGCGGGCGGCATCGGCGACGGCTTTGACGCGGCCGTGATATTTGTAAGCTCCGCGATCAAAGACTATCTTAGTAATTTTTTTGGCAATTGCTAGTTTGGCGATTTCTGCACCAAGGGCCGTAGAGCGCATAGTCTTGGTGTCACCTTTTTTGGCTTTGATAGCTTTGGTGTTGACGGAGACGATGGTCTTGTGGTTGACGTCGTCGATGATTTGCGCCCAAATGTGCTGGTTAGAGCGATAAATGGTCAAGCGAGGTCTAAGCGAGGTTTTGACGCTAGATCTGACTCTTAAAGTACGTGCTTGTTTGCGGTTTAGTTTTTGCATAATGTTTAGGCGGCGGCGGCCTTGGCGGCTTTACCGGCTTTCCTACGCACAACTTCTCCGGCGTAGCGGATACCCTTGCCCTTGTAAGGCTCGGGTTTACGGTATGAACGAATGACGGCGGCAGTCTGACCAACTACCTGAGTATCAAAACCAGAAACGGTAATGATATTGGTGCCTTCGACTTTGAGCTCGATCCCTTTAGGGGGGACAAACTCGATTTCGTGGGAGTAACCTAGTGAGAGAATTAGTTTGGTACCAGCGAGGCGGGCACGATAACCAGTCCCGACTAGCTCCAAGTTTTTGGAAAAACCGGTGGTGACACCAGTGATCATGTTGGAGAGGAGCGCACGAGTCAAGCCATGGAGCGCGCGAACTGGCTTGTCTTCGCTTTGGCGGGTGATGACGAGCTGGTCACCAGTTAACTCGGCATTAATTTTGGGTTTGAGTGTGTAGGATAGCTCGCCCTTTTGACCTTTGACGGTCACAACACGATCAGCGATCGTCAAGTTGACGGTTGAAGGAATGGTGATGGGGAGGCGGCCAATTTTGGACATATTTTTACCAAAGTTCTAAAAGAACTTCTCCTCCTACTTTATTCATTTTAGCTTGACGATCAGACATAATACCTTTTGGGGTAGTCAGAATCGCAATGCCCAAGCCAGACAGCACGGGTTTGAAGTTGTGGAGAGGGCGATAAATACGAACCCCTGGCTTACTGATGCGTTTGATGGCTGAGATAGCTGGGGTATCGGATTTGTAGGAGAGTGTTAGTACGAGAGCCTTGTCGGTGACAGATTCACCAGTAAGCTCGTATTTGGCAATGTATTTTTCCTCCAACATGACCTTGGCCACAGCCTCGAGGACTTTGGTGTATGGCATGGAGACGGTCTTTTTGTGCATGGCGTACGCATTTTTAATGCGAACGATCATGTCTGAGATGTGGTCATTAATCATATTGTTTTACCAACTGGCTTTGGTAACTCCTGGTAAATTGCCTTTTTGGGCTTCTTCGCGGAAACAGAGACGACACATACCAAAGTGACGCATGTAGGCTTTGGGGCGACCACAAAGCTTGCAGCGGTTGTGAGCGCGCGTCGAAAATTTGGGTTTGAGTAGACTCTTTTTAACTAACGCGATTCTTGCCATAATTATTTATTCTTGCCATTTGGCAAGTTTTCTGCCTTTTCGAAAGGCATACCTAATATTTTGAGTAGAGCGTAAGCTTGTTGATTGTCTTTGGTGGTCGTAACGATCACGATTTCTAGACCGTGAATCTTCTCGGTCTTGGCGTAATCTATCTCTGGAAAAATAGTTTGCTCAGAGAGACCAAGCGTGTAGTTACCATGACCATCAAAAGAAGTGCTTTTGACTCCCCGAAAGTCTTTTACTTGCGGAAGCACTATTCTACACAATTTATCGAGGAAATCAAACATTTTTACCCCACGAAGCGTCACTGAGACGCCAACTGGGTCGCCTGCACGGATCTTGAATCCAGCAATAGACTGCTTAGCGCCAGCTACTTTGGGAGATAATCCAGACAGAGCCATGAGCTCGGCTTTGGCCACTTCGATATCTTTGGTCGAGGTATCGGATTTGGAAACGCCTACATTGAGGATGATTTTGGTCAGACGAGGAACTGCCATACGATTGGTAATCCCCAACTCTGTCATCAATTTGGCGCTGTATTCGTTTTCAAAACGTGTTTTGAGGTTAGCGTCGGTCATATTATTTGTTCCTCTTGGCAAAGCGAACGCGCTTGCCGTTTTCTACGTGACTAATTTTGCCGGTTGAGAGTGGTCGTTCACGAGAAACGATCCCTCCCTGAGTATTTTGAGTAGGTTTGACGTGTTTTTTGTATAGATTGGCGTCTTTGACTGTGACACTGTCGAGCTTGGGGAAAACCCGGAGAATCTCTCCTGTTTTGCCCTTGTCTTTGCCAGCTGTGACGAGCACAATGTCGCCTTTTTTAAATTTTTTCATATTAAACAACCTCCTGTGCGAGAGACGCAATCTTGGCGTAACCTCGATCTTTGATTTCGCGAGCGATGGGGCCAAAAACACGACTAGCGATGGGGTCTTTGGTTTTGGGGTCAATGATAACGGCGGCGTTGTCGTCAAAGCGAACGTAGGTGCCGTCAGCACGGCGAGTTTCTTTGCGGGTACGGACGATCACAGCTTTAACTAACTGAGAATCTTTCACATAACCATTGGGATCGGCACCATCGACTACGGCCGAGACCATGTCACCGATGAATCCAAAGCGACGCCAGGATCCACCATGAACATGGATAACTTTGAGGCGTTTGGCGCCTGAGTTATCGGCAACTGAGAGGACTGAGCGTAGTTGTATCATATTATTTCTTGATTACCTTGGTAATAGTAAAGCGCTTGCGGGCGGAGAGCGGGCGAGTCTCGACTATCTCGACAGTGTCGTTTTGCTTGGCACTGATATCGTTTTGAACGAGATATTTTTTGCTTCTGCGCACTAGCTTGCTATAGAGAGGATGTTTCCAGGTAGTTTCCACTGCAACTACTGCACTAGTGGCTAATTTGGTTGAGATAACTAAGCCAATTAATTTTTTCACTTTGTCTCCTTTAGTTCAGCAAGCATGGTTTTGAGCTTGGCGACGGCACGTTTGGTGGTTGCCAGTTCACGAAGATTTTTTAGTTCGTTTTTCATTTTTAAGATCATATTTTTGCTATAGTCCTGTTTGAGTTCAATGATTTTAGCATCAATTGCCTTGATACCGAGCTTTCTGAGCTCGAGGTAGTCATTTTTGCGTAGTTTCATACAATTTCTCCTCTGACCACAAAGCGGGTAAGAATGGGGAGTTTGGAGGCGGCTTTGCGGAAAGCCTCTTTGGCTGTTTCTTGGTCGAGAGAGCCCAGTTCAAAAACAACGGTGCCGCGCTTGACCACGGCGGTGTATTTGTCGATATCACCTTTACCTGAACCCATTTTGGAACCGGCGGCTTTGTGGGTCAAAGGCTTGTGCGGGAAAACACGGAGCCAGAGTTTGCCACCACGTTTGGTGTGGTGAGTGATGGTACGACGAGCGGCTTCGAGCTGAGCGGCAGTTACCCAGGCGCTTTCGATCACTTTAAGACCAAAATCGCCGAAAGCAACAGTATTGCCACGGGTAGCGACACCACCCATTTTGCCTCTGAATTCTTTGCGGTGTTTAGATTTTTTTGGTTGCATCATAGCACCGCTTCTCCTTTATAGATCCAGACTTTGATTCCGACATAGCCGGAACGAGTTAGGGATGCGACTTTGGCAAAATCGATATCAGAACGAAGGGTTTGGGTAGGAATCGTGCCCATGGGATATTTCTCGGTGCGACCAATTTCGGCTCCCCCTACCCGACCGGAAACCTGGATTTTGATACCCTTGGCTCCAGCGGCCATGGCGCGCTCTTGAGCTTGAGAGATGGCCCGGCGATGAGGATAGCGTTTGATGAGCTGTTCAGAGATACGCTCGCCAATGAGTTTGGCGGAGAGGTCGGGATTTTTGACTTCTTTGACTTCGAGTTGGAATTTGAGAGAACTACTGGCACCAATTTTTTTGAGGTAATTTTCGAGTTCTTTTTTGAGGGTTTCTAGACTAGCACCCCCACGACCAATGATGACGCCAGGGCGACCAGCGTGAATGATGACTTTGATGATGTTGATGGAGCGCTCGATATCAACTGCCACAATACCAGCCAAGGCAAGGCGCTTGAAAATAAATTGCTTGATTTTGATATCAGCAAGCACGAGGGATTGGTAATCCTTTTTGGAGGCAAACCAAGTAGAAGAGGCTTTGTAGAGGATGCCCAATCTAAAGCTGATGGGGTTAACTTTTTGACCCATGGTTAACCTCCTTTAGCTCGACACGAATATGTGATGTGCGCTTCATGATGGAATGAGCCATTCCACGAGAAACTGCTTGGAATCTTTTGTAGGTGGGACCTTCCATGACGTCAAGAGTTTTGAAAGCGAGCTTGTCGACTGCGAGGCCGGTTTGGTCTTTGGCGTTTGATACAGCCTGTTTGATGGCCTTGTACATAGGCTCAGCGGCGGCCTTGCCAGTGAATTTGAGGTGGAGTAAAGCTTGCTCAGGGCTCAGCTTGCGTACAGCGTCGGCAATTAAGCGAAGCTTGCGAGGTGAGGTTCTGATGTAGCGTTGTATGGTTTTCATATTATGTTTTGGTCAGTGTGCGTTTAACGATCTTGCCGTGACCACGGAAAGTACGAGTGGGAGAAAACTCCCCTAGTTTGTGGCCAACCATGCCTTCGGAAACGAAGACTTCTTTAAAGACGCGGCCATTGTGGACGAGGAAAGTGTGACCGACAAATTCTGGGGGGATGGTACAAGAGCGAGCCCAAGTTTTGATCGGCATTTTAGTCCCGCTGGCATTGGCTTTCATAACCTTGGCTAAAAGCTTGGGGTCGATAAAAGGACCTTTGGTGGCACTGCGACTCATTTTATTTTACTCTCCTGTCTTTAATAATATATTTGTTCGAGTATTTGGCTTTGTTCCTGGTCTTGTATCCGAGTGCCGGCTTGCCCCACGGAGTTTTGGGAGAGGACATACCGATGCCGGATCTGCCTTCACCTCCACCATGAGGATGTGAGCCTGGATGCTGAGCAATACCACGAACAGATGGACGCCAGCCCATATGGCGACGTCTACCTGCTTTACCGATTTTGCGGTTCTTGTGTTCCAGATTAGAGACCTGGCCGATTGTAGCAAAACATTCGCCTTTAATCAATCTTACTTCACCTGATGGGAGCTTGACGGTGACAAATTCGCCTTCTTTGGACTGGATCATGGCAGAAGTACCAGCTGATCTCACTATTTGACCTCCGCGACCACTTTTGAGCTCGAGATTGTGGATGGGTAAACCGATGGGGATTTTTTTGAGGGGTAGAGCATTGCCTACTTTGGGCTCGGCATCTTGACTAGACACAATGAGCGAGTCCACAGCCAAGCCATCGGGGGCGAGGATGTAGCGCTTTTCACCATCTCGATAGTAAAGGAGAGCAATATTGGAGGTGCGGTTTGGATCGTATTCGATCGAGACAACGCGGGCTTCGACGCCGGGTTTGTTGCGCTTGTAATCGATCAAACGAAGACGACGCTTCTCGCCACCACCACGATGACGAGTAGTGACATGGCCGTGGTTGTTGCGACCAGAATGTTTCTTCTTGGCAATCGTAAGATTTTTCTCTGGTGAGGTGGCAGTCAAGCCACGGTCAAAATCGACTTGGTGACGACGGCCGGCTGAGGTTGGGTTTTTGGCTTTTAGCATATTATTTGGCTTCCTTAAGATCAAATAACTCAATGGATTGACCTTTCTTGAGAGTCAGAATTGCGAATTTTTCTTGACTGGAGTTGCCCATGAGACGCTTGGAACCGGTTCCTTTGGCTGGGACATGGCGCCTGAGGATGTTGATGCTGGTCACGTTGACTTTAAAAGTGGACTCAACTACTTCTTTGACCTGATGTTTAGATGAAGCAAGCAGGACCGCAAAGGTAAATTGACCACGGGAGGCGGCCAGCATGGACTTTTCGGTTATGACTGGGCGGATTAAGGTCATACAGTGGCTCCTACTTTACTGGTTTTGGCGAGTGATCTAGACTTGATGGTTTCAAGAGCTTCTTTGGTGAGCACGAGCTGAGTAGAGGCTACGAGGTCGTAGGCGTTGACGAGACTGGCTCGTTTCATGGTCACGCCCTGGAGGTTAGCAATACCCAAGTAGAGCGAGGTGGCTTTGTCGTCGGTGACAATCAAGACAGAATTCTTGGGGTGGTTTGCGACGGTGGCTAAAAGTTTCACTACACCTGCAGTTTTACCATCAAATTTCTCGACACCGGTTAAACCAGAAATGGCTTTGCCCACGATTTTGGATTGCATGGCGGCGGCTAAAGCCCGGCGACGCATGTTTTTGGGAAGGACCATGTTTTCAGGCCTCACACCTTTGGGACCGTGAGCAATACCACCACCAACGAAGATTGGAGCGTATTTAGCACCGTGGCGAGCATTACCTGTGCCTTTTTGGCGGTAGATTTTTTTGGTACTACCCTGGACTTCACCGCGAGTTTTGACTTTGCTGGTTTTTTGGTGAGAGTTGCTGGTATAGATGCGGATAGCTTGGGCTAAGATGGCCGTGTTCTCTTTGCCAAAGACTTTGTCTTCGAGCTTCCAAGATTCACCTGCTTTACCTTTGATATCGTAAACTGGGATATTCATATTATTTATTCTCTCCTTCGGCTGGCTCAGGATCTATCTGAGCTACGTCAGATGCGACCTCTTCAACGACGGGTTCGACGATTTTGACGGGAAGGCCACCAGTCAGGTACGAGAGTTCGACACCATCATTGCTACTGGTAACGGTGAGCTTGACTAGAGAGTGGCGGGCACCTGGCACTGGACCAGTGACCCAAATGATGCCTGTTGATTCGTCAAAGGCGACTACCTGAGATTTTTTGACGGTGACAGTGTCAGAACCCATGCGACCGGCCATTTTTTTGCCTTTGTGCACGCGACCTGGGGTGGTACCCTGACCAATGGAGCCAGGAGCACGCAAGCGATCGGATTGACCATGAGTACGAGGGCCACCGGCAAAGTTCCAGCGTTTGACGACGCCAGCAAAACCCTTGCCTTTAGAGGTGCCTTGGATGTCACAGACTGTGCCTACGGAGATGACGTCTTTGGGGTTGATCACCGAGCCAACCGAAAGATCTTCGGCAAAGGCGATTTCGCGATTTTTGGAAACTTTTCGTTTGGTGTGTTTCTTGGGGGCGCCAAAGCCGACCTGGATAGCTGAGTAGCCGTCTTTCTCGGCCGATTTGACCTGAGAAACAGTCATGGGATAGAGAGCAATTTTAGTGACTCCACGACGGGTGTCGCCGATATAGGCCTCTCCCATCATGATTTTTTTACCGTATATTACGTTTGTCATAGTTTTTGTACTTTAAAATTACATCTTGACTTCGATACCTACTCCGGCTGGGAGCTCGAGGTGCATGAGTGAGTCGATTGTCTTGCCTGTTGGACTCATAATGTCGATTAAGCGTTTGTGGGTCAAAATCTGGAAATGTTCACGGGCGTTCTTGTCGACGTGAGGACTGGTCAAGACTACCATGAGCTTGCGGCGGGTAGGCAGAGGAACAGGTCCGACGATACTGGCGCCGGTGGCAATTGCGGTATCAACGATTTTCTGAGCGGCTTCGTCAATGACGCGATGATCAAATGACTTGAGCTTGACTCTGATTCTTTGTGTCGCCATTTTGTTCCTTTTTTGATTTATAAGTGCCATCCCGCTTTCGCCTGGATGGCACTTATGCTCTATGAGGGTCACTCATGAGCGTAAATGATACTAAATCCTTATTTTTTAGCGTCAGCCAATATTTTGGTAATGACACCAGCTCCAACTGTTTTGCCACCTTCGCGGATAGCAAAGTTCAAGCCTTCTTCCATAGCGACTGGGACGATCAAGGAAACAGTCATCTTGGCGTTGTCGCCAGGCATAACCATCTCGACTCCTTCGGGGAGTTTGATGTCACCGGTCACGTCAGTGGTACGGAGGTAGAACTGAGGTTTGTAACCAGAGAAGAATGGAGTGTGACGTCCACCCTCTTCCTTGGTTAGAACGTAAACTTCAGCTTCGAAATCGGTGTGAGGCTTGATACTGCCGGGTTTGGCAATAACCTGACCACGTTCGATATCGTCTTTTTCAATACCACGAAGGAGGAGCCCGACGTTGTCGCCAGCCTGACCTTGATCGAGTTGTTTACGGAACATTTCGACACCGGTAATGACGGTTTTCTTGTCTTTACCCATACCGATGACTTCCATTTCTTCACCGACTTTGGCAACGCCGCGGTCGATTTTGCCGGTTGCGACAGTTCCACGACCTTTGATCGAGAAGACGTCTTCAACGGCCATCATGAATGGTTTGTCGAGTGGGCGTTCTGGGGTGGGGATATACTCGTCGACTTTGTCCATGAGTTCTTGAATCTTGGCTTCCCAGGTAGCGTCGCCTTCCAAAGCCTTGAGAGCGGAGACACGGACGATCGGGATTTCGTCTCCTGGATAGTGGTATTTGGTCAGGAGATCGCGGATTTCCATCTCGACGAGGTCGAGGAGTTCAGCGTCGTCAACCATGTCGCACTTGTTGAGAGCCACGACGAGCTTGGGAACGTTGACTTGGTGAGCCAAGAGAATGTGCTCGCGAGTCTGAGGCATAGGACCATCGGTTGCGGCCACGACCAAGATAGCACCGTCCATTTGAGCGGCACCGGTGATCATGTTTTTGATGTAGTCGGCGTGTCCTGGAGCATCGATGTGAGCGTAGTGGCGTGCTTCGGTCTCGTATTCCTGGTGAGAAAGGTTGATGGTAACACCACGCTGTCTTTCTTCTGGAGCAGAGTCGATGTCGGCGTAAGATTTAGCAGTAGCGAGACCTTTTTTGGCTAAGACACTGGTAATAGCCGCAGTAAGGGTGGTCTTGCCGTGGTCGACGTGACCAATCGTTCCAATGTTGATATGTGGTTTAGTGCGAACGTATTTAGCGGCGTCTGCCATATTTTTGTCTCCTTTTAGATCTAGAATCTAGTTCTTTGATTCCTTATTAATAATTTTATCAGCAATGTTACTCGGGACTTGTTCGTAATGAGACATTTCCATATAGGAATTGGCTCGACCCTGGGTCATGCTTCTGAGTATTGTAACATAGCGCGATAGCTCAGACAAGGGAACGATGGCATTGATCACACGAACGTTGCCGCGCTGGCTGGTACCCAGGACTTGACCGCGTTTAGAGGAGATGTCGCCGATCACGTCACCCATGAATTCTTCGGGGGTAGTGATCTCGAGTTTCATGATGGGCTCTAAGATGATGGGGCCAGCCTGCTTCACAGCGGACTGCACAGCCATAGAGCCTGCGATCTTGAAAGCGATTTCTGAGGAGTCGACATCGTGGAAAGAACCATCGTAAAGCTCGACTTCGATGTCTACCAAGTTGAAACCGGCGATGATGCCGTTTTCGAGGGCTTCGCGGACGCCTTTTTCGACTGGAGCGATGAATTCTTTGGGAATAGCTCCACCCACGATTGAGTTGACGAATTTAAATCCTTCACCGCGCCCAAGTGGTTTGATGCGCAGTAAACAGTGACCGTATTGCCCACGTCCACCAGATTGTTTGATGTATTTACCTTCAGCTTGGGCATCTTTGGTGATAGTTTCGCGGTAGGCAACCTGTGGGTTACCGACGTTGGCATCGACGTTGAACTCGCGCTTCATGCGGTCGACGATGATTTCGAGGTGGAGCTCACCCATGCCAGCGATCAAGGTCTGACCAGTTTCCTGGTTAGAGCGAATCTTGAAAGTAGGATCTTCTTCGGCCAATCTGGCGAGAGCCATACCCATTTTTTCTTGATCGGCTTTGGTTTTGGGCTCGATGGAGAGACTAATAACTGGCTCGGCAAAAGAGATACCCTCGAGCATGATTGGGTGTTCTGGGACAC
>CAZCUC010000003.1:0-76916 GCA_964502225.1 uncultured Pseudomonadales bacterium
TCAAAGAATGTTTCGACGTACTCAAAATGTCCGACTACGCCCGCATCGATATCCGCATCGACGCCTCCGGCCGCTACTATTTTATCGACCCAAACGCCAATCCATTTTTTGGTCCACCCAAAGAAACCAATGGTACTTACAACATCATCCTCGATATGTACGGGGTTACGTTTGAGGAGACACTGCGCCGCATCTTCCAGAACACACTGCAGGATGCCAGAGGCGAGCACAACGGCTGGCACTAAGCTAAATCAAAGCTGATAGTCTTACCAACTGCAGTAGCGATCTTAGACAAAAACTCAAAGGACGGGTTGGTAGAGCCTCCTTCAAACCGCGAAATAACGGCTTGCTTGGTACCCACTTTCTCGGCGAGCTGTGATTGTGTCATTTTCTTCGCCAATCTAGCATCAATCATTTTGCAAATCAAATCAAACTTGGGTTGCGATGCAGCATACAGCGCCCGTAACCCAGGCCTCCCAGCCAAAGCTTTTTTCTTAAAGGAATCATAACTTTCTAATCTTGCTTTCTTCATAAGCCATTTATAGTGTATAAGTTATAATCTGTCAAGCCTATCCTCGGCTATTTTAAGCTCTCTAGTGGGTAATTTATTCGTTTTCTTCTTAAAAGCATTCAACAGAGCAAATTGAGAATTATTCCAAGAATAGAGTATGCGAATAGGATTTTTCCCCATAGTACGTAGTTCACTTATCCTACTATTGATTCGCTTTGAGTATGGCAACGACAAGTTCGGTCCATATATTTTCAATAAATCGATTACTTTCAGTACCTTGTTCAAGGTCGTATCATCGAGAGAGTACACAAAATTTTCGACCGGCATATCTTTTCGGTCATTTTCATAAAACCCTACTATCCATGACATAGTTAAAGTATGCACATAATTCCGTTATTTATCAAATCCGTAGTAAAATATCTCTGTCACACTCTGCCGGGTGGTGAAATGGTATCACAGCGGCCTTTGAAGCCGTATTTCTAGGTTCGAATCCTAGCCCGGCAACCCAACTTCTCCGTCTGGACCAACTACATCAAACCATCTCAATGGGGACTAGGATTCGAACCTATACAATAATTTGTTTACTCTTACGTGTAATATTTCTGCTGATATACTGAATAAATGACTGGAGAACAGAAAAGTGAAGACAAAGAGATCGACGGATTAACTGTAGAAACGTTAGGTGTTCTTGGAGAATTTTTACCACCTTTGATTGACTGGGAAAGATTACCTACCCAAGTGCCTAGAGAACGTATCGAGGATTTCTCATTAAGTATCATAAATGATGGTGGCACTCCCAAGTTATTAAGTGAGATAATGTCCAATATTAGATATATTGATAGAGCGCATACTCAAGCTGCAATGCAGGTATTGGCAAATTATTTAACTACCTTGAGTCAAACTGAGAAAATCGTCTTAATCCATGATGAGGGACAATCAGGGAGTCGACAATGGATGTGTGATGAACTTCGTAAATTAGGAGAATTTAGAATTCTGTCAGAAAACGATATAGATCAGAGCATCACAGATGTAATATTTGTATTACCTGATGATCTAATGATTTTTGGTGAGCAATCTACGCGAATAATGGAAAGAGTTAGAGAAAAGGTAGGGAAGAATACGAAATTTATCGAAGCCTATTTAGCAGCTACCGACAATACAAACAACGGTTTTAGACGCAATGATAATACTAACCAAAAAGTTGTCCGAGCATACAGCGTGCCCGATCTGTCTCAGTCTGGAATAACAAGCAAAATACCACGTATAACAAACAATTCATACATACTGACATTTTTTGACCACAAAGTCTCTGACAGAGTACTGCCATCTCTTACTCGTTCAAACGCCGAATCAAATCAGTATCACTGGCTTATCGATGATCTCACAGTTGCTCCACCTTACGAACCAGATAGGTTTACAAACATGGAGAGTGGCTGGGCGCATTTAGCTAAAAGAATTCCACGTGGACTAAATCTACCTAGTTAGCAAATTTTTTGATACCAGGTTCTAACAACTTGTCCTGAGCTTGCCGAAGGATAGTCCGTTACCGCCAACTTCACTAGATCAAAATATATCATATTTCAAATGGTCAGAACCTGATAAAATTTATCAATGAACAAAAAAATTCAGCAACATTGCACAATTGAAGAAACAGTAGAACTGATTCAACAGCTCATCAAAGAAAAAGATAGTCCAGTCTTAGTAGCACTTGATGGCAGAAGTGGTACAGGAAAATCAACGATTGCTAAAAAGCTCGCCGGATCATTAGGTGGCATAGAGATTAACGCAGATAATTTCTGGTCAGGAGGATCCAATGAAGAATGGGATAAAAGATCTCCAGAAGAAAAATCTGATAAAGCCATTGATTGGAAAAGATTGAGATCAGAAGTATTAATCCCACTTCTATCAGGGGAAGTAGCTAAATGGCGCTCATTTGATTGGGAAAAAGGCGAGGGGTTATCGCCGACCGAAATTATCAACGAACCCAAGCAATTCATTGTTCTTGATGGTGCATACTCTAGCCGACCAGAACTACAAGATTTAATTGATTTAAGTATTTTGGTCGAAGTTTCTGACGATCATAATCGTAGACTACGACTCATCACAAGAGAAAATAAAGAATATATGAAAGACTGGCACGGCAGATGGGATGTAGCTGAGGATTACTATTTTACGAAAATTAGACCCAATGAAAACTTTGATCTAATTATTAATAACGACTAGCAAATAATCTGAGTACTAGGTTCTAAACGATATCAAATGACATCACCACTGTTGTGATGATAAATCGCCGACTGGACTATTTTTGACACGTACTCACTAAATTTGATCCCAAAAATCACTTCTTGATCGGGGTCACTAAACTCACCCTCGCCATCATATACCGAGGAGTTGGCATTGGTCTCTAGCAAGTAAGGCACGAGCCCACGCAATCGTACGTCAAAGCGAGCATATCCCCGCAGTCCCAGCTGTTTAAACGCTTTAATACTCTCCTGCTCGACCACGGCTTGCTCCTCCTTGCTCAGCTTGGCCACGACCGCATCCCCAGCGACATCCTCCGACTCGACGTCTCCCGGCTCGACACCCCACTTGGATTCATAAGTTTGGAAAACCAGTGGATTACTCCCTTTAAACAAAATCTCTTCGATCGGCAGAACCCGCACCCGGTCGTCTTCTTCTAGTAGATACACGAGTAGCTCTCGCCCAACGATAAACTCCTCGGCTACTACACTTTGCTCAAATGTGGCGATTTGGCGCTTTACTATCTGCCTCAGTTCATTGCTGTTGTGGGCGATCGCGTCATACCCGAGTCCGATACTGCAATGTTCTAGCGATGGCTTCACGATCATCGGATAAATCAGGTCACCGGGTATCACTTCCGCTCCCGTCGCAAATACCTCACCCTGCGGGGTTGATATCCCATGTTTTTGCAGGGTATGCTTGAGTCTTGCTTTGTCCCCAGTCAGCACAAACAGTTCCTCGCTCGACCCGGTTACCGGTACGTGTAGTTGCCGGAAATATCCAAAGGCTTTTTGGCTCAGCGCAATATCCAGTCCACACCACTCAATCAAGTTAAAGATACACTCTGTTTTAATATTCAGGATCGATTCAATCGTATCTTCGCTAATTGCGTATACAGTTGGCTCCATCCCCAGCGACTTCAGTGCCAGTACCACTTTGTCGGCAATCTCGGCCGAGTCTTCGTCCGTAGCCCCGTACTTGGTACTTTGCAAGCGCTTGGATGGCAACCCGTAGACTACGGCAACATTCATTAGACCAGTATATAATATGCAGAATGAACGTCCACAAAGTGACCAGGCTTATCAAAAAAGTCTCCGATGCCTACGCCAAAAAGTTTGGCATCCGCCGAGATAGCAACTGGTATATCCTCAAACTGCAAGAAGAAATGGGGGAGCTCATCCAGAGCTATCTCATGATGACCGGCAAAGCCCGCCAAAAAGACAAATCCAAACAAGAAATCGAAGAAGATTTTCACAAAGAAATGGCCGATGTGTTCTGCCATGTATTACTCCTGGCCAAACACCACAAAATCAATCTCGAAAAAGAAGTGGAAGAGAAATGGTTGGTGTGGAACAAAGATTAGTGTTATGCTAGGTGCATGCAGTCTTTGTTCAAGATAGTTTTGTGGTTGCCACTCGCTTTTATTACACTCGTCAGTTCTTATAGTTTTTATTTGCAAATCAACCGCACACCTGGTATCCCCGGTTTAATCCGCCAAGAAATCACCAACCTCCGCTCCCAGCCCATCACCTTTGCCGCCCTCCCCAAGGTAGCACTCGAAATCAAAACCGCCCTGGCCAAAGAAGACGCTCGTCCACTCGTCATCAACAAATACCTCTCCCACTACAACTCACCCATGTCTGGGATGGGTGACTATATCGTCAAAACCGCAGATCGCTTCAACCTCGATCCCTACCTCGTAATCGCCATTGCCCAGCAAGAATCCAATTTGGGCAAGCTCATGCCACCCAACTGCCACAACGCCTGGGGGTGGGGGATCCACTCGGCAGGGACCTTGTGTTTTGACAGCTGGAACGAAGGCATCAACACCTTTGTCTCTGGTTTAGCCGAAAAATATGTGGCCTACGGCCTCAAAACCCCCGAAGAAATCATGACCAAGTACAACGCTACCTCACCAGGCGGCGCCTGGGCCAAAGGCGTCAACCAATTCCTCGAGGAACTCCAGACAGGCGATTGGTAACAATTTCCAAGAAAATATGATTCCTGGCGAAAAAACAAAAATTTGACTGTCTTTTTGTGAAAGATACCGTAGACATGAGGTCTCCTCAAGTCGAGGTCCAAGCGGCTCCATGGCAGGATGCCAAGGAGAACGCTGTTTTCAACAAAAACGATAGGCAAGTTTTTGTAATGAGCCAGGTGTATTGACAAACCCATAGTATGTGGTAACATCCGCAGACTATGAAAAAAGCTCTTATCTGGATCGCCAGTTTCATTCTTATCCTCACATCTGGTATCAATCCAGTCAAAGCCAATGAACACGACGAACGCGTGGCTAAAATGCGCGTGGTTTTGACAAAGTACAATTCTCCGATGGTAGGCCTAGAGGATACCATGATTCGCACCGCAGAAAAGTATGGCCTCGACTGGACCCTCCTAGCCGCCATAGCTGGTACCGAATCTAGTTTTGCCAAACGCATGCCTTACCAGTGCAACAACCCCTACGGCTGGGGTATCTACGGCACCAACAAACTCTGTTTTGCCTCACTCAAAGACTCGATCGAGGGCGTGGCCTCTGGCCTAGCCAAGAAATACAATATTTCGAGTATCGAATCGATCGCTCGTACCTACAACACTGTCTCTACCGAGGGCTGGATCAAACATACCAAATTCTTTATGAACAAAATCAAAATGGCCGAGATCCCTGTATCTTCTTTGCCTATCACGCTATAATCTCCCCTATAGATTGCCCTGAGTCTGTCGAAGGGCCGAGGTGGTGAAATGGTAGACACGCACGCTTTAGGAGCGTGTGCTTTACAGCATGGAGGTTCAAGTCCTCTCCTCGGCACAACTTATCCTCAGTCAGGACGAAGGATGATATAATTCGCTAAACTATGACTAAAATAACTCAAAAACCAGACGGTACCGTAACATTTGACTTGGTTATCGCGAAGGATGTTATTGCCAAAGAATACGACCACGCGATCGCCGAGGTCGCCAAAAAAGCCAATATCAAGGGTTTCCGCCCAGGCAAAGCTCCACTCAAAATGGTCGAGGCTCAAACAGACAAATCCCAGCTCTACAACCACGTTCTAGATCACGTCCTCTCTCCAGCCTACTCTGAGGTCATCCACGAACACAAGCTAGTACCGCTAATCGACCCTAGCGTGACCCCAAAATCAATGGAAGAGGGCAAAGACTGGGTTATGGCTGTTGTCGTTGCCACCACTCCAGAGTTCAAACTCGGCGATTACGCAAAAATTGTCCGATCAGCCCTGAAAAAGCACGCCAAAGTCCACAAACACGAACCCAAAGTCGCGTCTGGCTCCGACCAGACAGATCCTGAGCAGAGCGAAGGAAAGGCTGAGCAAGAGATCAAGGACCACAAACTCAACGTCATTTTCGACGCTCTACTCGATGAGATCAAGTTTGAGGTCGCGCCTCTCCTCATCCAGGCAGAAACAGAGTCCGCTCTCTCCCGTCTGGCCAAACAGCTATCCTCCCTCAAGCTCTCTGTTGCAGATTATGCCAAATCTATCAAAAAAACAGTCAATGACTTGGTCGCGGAGTACCAAAAATCCGCCGAAAGCAACCTGCGCCTCGAGTTTATTCTGCAAAAACTCATCGACGAGAAAAAGCCCGCCGTCACAGACGCAGAACTCGCACAGCTCAAGCCCCAAAAAGGGCAAGAAGCCTACGCCAAATACGTGATCCAAAAACGCAAGCTACTTGACTTTCTTGCCGAGTTATAGGATACTATAAGGTGTATCCAGGATACACTCTATGACAAACGATCCATTCAAAAACTTCAAACCTCTCAATTCCAAGCCTGCGAGCAAAACTCCAGCTAAATCCACCACCAACAATAGTTTTGTCGAGTCCATGCGCGACATGGGTGGATCTGTCGTCAAATCTCTCACCAACGACGTAGTTAAAGGGACCGCCCAGAGCATTTTTGACCAGCTCCTAGGCTCCGCCAAGACTGGCAGGATGCCCACAACCCCTGATCAAGCCATCAACCCCGATCTAGAAAAATACATCGCTGAAAAGGAAGACCAGGCCGCACAACAAGCCAAAATGCAAGAGCGTGCTTTCCACGTCCACAAAGCTCAGGAATCCAAAGTATTGTTTTCCTACGCCGACGAAAGTCTAAAAAAAGAGATCAATGGGGTACGTCAGGAGCTCCAAATGCTCGTCGCTACCATGGGCCAGGTCGAGCAAGCCGTCGAAGCCGCGATGATGGACAACATCGTCGAAGGTGGCGTCTATCACCTCAACTATTTTCACAAACTCAAAGAATGGATCAAATTTATGCGCAAGAGCCTCGAAGACAGCTCTGCTTGGCTCCAAATGTCTGGCGGCCGCAAGTCCAAGGGGTATTTCTGGACCCAGGAGTCCAAATCCGGCTCCAAATACTCCATGTCCTCCGAGCGCAACGTCCAAATGGGTGCTGGTTGAGAACATAAGTCCGAAATCCTGAGCTCGCCGAAGGACCAATCACTTTTCAACAACATTTCTGGTAAAATACTCTCATCTCGGGCGGTTAGCTGCACATCAAGTCCCGCAGGGACCTGAGATATGTATCCAGACGCGTAGCAGTCTGGGATACCACTTGGTAGAGCACCTGCCAGAGACAAATCGAAACTAAGTTAACAAAAAAATAAGGGCGGTTAGCTCACTTGGTAGAGCGTTACATTGACATTGTAAAGGTAATAGGTTCGATCCCTATACCGCCCACTCATGAATAACTACAACATCACTACCACCACAACTACCAACCCGTAAGGGATAGGGCGGTCGTGGCAGATCCCTATCCCGCCAGAGCGGGATTTTTTATGTCAAAATTACCTGATATACTAAACAAGGAAATATATGAGCCTACAAAATAACGAACAACTAGATCAGTTACGCCACTCTACCGCCCATCTCCTGGCCGCGGCCGTCATGCAGTTGTACCCCCAGGCCAAGCGCACGATCGGCCCCTCGATCGACACGGGGTTTTACTACGACTTTGACTTCGGGCAGGACAAAATCTCCGAGACCGATCTACCCAAAATTGAAAAAGTCATGCGTAAGCTGGCTCTGACTTGGAAAGGCTTTGTCAAAAATGAACTCTCCGTCGAAGCCGTCAAAGACGAATTCAAAGACAACGAGTACAAAATCGAGCTCATCGATGAGCACTCTGGGGCAGGCGAAGTTTTGACTGTCTACCAGTCTGGCGAGTTCCGTGATCTCTGTCGGGGCGGGCACGTCGAAGAACCAAATAAGGTTCTCAAATGCTTCAAGCTCCTCTCTGTCGCTGGCGCTTACTGGCGAGGGGACGAGAAAAACAAAATGCTTACTCGTATCTATGGCACTGCCTTTTTCACCCAGGAGGAGCTCGACCAATATCTCTATGTTCAAGCCGAAGCCAAAAAGCGCGATCACCGCAAACTCGGTCGTGAACTAGACCTCTTTAGTTTTTCTGACATGGTCGGCTCTGGCATGCCGCTCTACTCCCCCAAAGGAGCCCTGGTACGCCGTCTCCTCAACAACTTTGTTGAAGAACTCCAGAGCGAGCAAGACTACACTCAGGTTCACACCCCCCAAATCGCCAAAGCCGAGCTCTTTAAAACCAGTGGCCACTACGATAAATACAAAGACGATATGTTCCTGGTTCACTCCCATTATTCCGACGAAGAATTCTTTTTAAAGCCCATGAACTGTCCCCAGCACACCCAGATCTATGCCGCCCAATCACGTTCATATCGGGATCTCCCCATCCGTCTCACCGATTTTGCCATGCTTTACCGGGATGAAAAGCCAGGCGAGCTCAACGGCCTTGCCCGTGTCCGCAGTTTTTCCACCGATGACGCCCATATCTTCTGCCGCGAAGATCAGGTCGATGCCGAGGTCGACATGGCGCTCTACATGACCAAAAAGATTATGGAAACCTTTGGTTTCAAGTATCGCTATCGCTTATCCACTCGCGACCCAGCCCATCCAGAGAAGTATCTCGGCGACCCTGCAGTCTGGGACAAACTCGAAGCTTGGGCAGTCAAAATCATGGAGCGCAATGGCATCGAGTACTTTGATGGACCAGGCGAAGCCGCTTTTTACGGTCCCAAAATGGATTTGATGGCTACAGACGCCCTCGGCCGTGAATGGCAGTTGTCCACTGTGCAGATCGACATGGTTCAGCCAGAGAGATTTAAACTCGAATATACAGCAGACGACGGCACCAAAAAACGTCCCGTCATGATCCACCGGGCCATCCTGGGATCATCCGAGCGAGCCATGATGGTCATAATCGAGCAATACGCCGGTGCTTTCCCACTCTGGTTAGCCCCAGTCCAAGTCGCCATGTTACCCATCTCCGAGCATGAGCTAGCATACGTCAAAACACTCGCCAGCTCGCTCAAAGCCGAGGGTATCCGCGTCGAAATTGACGAATCCGCCAGTACCTTGGGCAAAAAAATGGTCAGAGCCAGGGAGCTAAAAGTGCCATATCTCGCCATTATTGGCAAACAAGAGGTAGAAAACAAAACCCTCACTCTCAAAAACCGTGAAGGTGTCCAAATTACCCTCAATCTAGACGAAACAATAGCCAAATTGAAACAAGAAGTGGCAAGTAAGCTATAATAACCTCATGAAATTTATCGCCATCAATCAGTTCATTAAAGCTACCGAGCTCCGAGTAGTCGACGAGTTAGGCAAGCAAATCGGCGTCATGTCCAAATCCGAGGCCCTCAATATTGCCGGTGAACGAGGCCTAGATCTAGTCGAGATCGCCCCCATGGCCAAGCCTCCGGTCGCCAAAGTTATCGATTTTAAAAAATTCAAATACCTCGAAGCCAAAAAGGAGCGCGAGGGCAAGTCTGCCAGTGGCAAAGTCGAGATCAAAGAAATTCGTTTTTCACCCTTTATCGGTCAGGGAGATATGGATACTCGCCTAGAGAGAATCAAAGATATCCTCGAAGGTGGCGACAGAGTCAAGATTGTGGTAAAATTCACCGGTCGCCAAATTACCAAGGTCGAGTTTGGACATGATTTAATCAAAAAGATTATGTCCCAGCTTGAAGGAATAGCCTCAGCCGATGGAACTGCCAAGCTCCAGGGTAAACAACTATTTCTCATCATCAACCCGACCAAGAAAAAATAACTACTATGAAAACAACCAAACGCAGAAGTAAGCGCTCACTCACTCGCCGTGTCAAAGTCACCGCAACCGGCAAGGTCATCCGCCGCACCCAAAACATGCGTCACCGCCGCGCCCACAAAGGCAAAGCCCAGGTTAGGCGCATGAAAGCAGTCAAGTTCTTGACTGGTGGTACCGCTCGTCGCATTAAAAAAATACTAGGATTAATCTAAACCTATGACTAGAGTAACCAATGGTCCAGCTAAACGTGCCCGCCACAAAGCGGTTCTCAACCGTACCAAAGGTTTCCGCATGTCCAAGCATCGCCTCTGGAAAGTTGCCCACGAAGCTTACCTTCACGCCCTAGATTATTCCTTCCAGGGTCGCAAAGATCGCAAGAGCAACTTCCGCACCCTTTGGATCATCCGCATCAACGCCGCCCTCCGCGCCATTGACGCCACCTACACCTATGGTCGTTTCATCAGTAATCTTACCAAAAAAGGCATTGTCCTAGATCGCAAAATCCTCGCCGATCTCGCCGTCACCGACCCCAAAACCTTTGCTGTCGTTGCTCGCCACATCAACACCTAATTTGGTGCTTGCATAATTTAGTCTCATAGTGTATAGTCCCTACTTGCGAGAAGCAACCATCCGCACATTCCCACTAATAAGGGTTTGCTGACTGGAAGGTTGCTTTTGGCGTATCTAGGGGGTATATTCAAAAATATATGACTACCAAAAAACTTACTACCGACCAGAAAGTTGATTTAGTACTTGAGAAAGTTATTACAATCGACCAGAAAGTAGACAAAATGCAAGGCGATATCACCGATTTAATTGAACTCACTTTTAGCGCCATGAATCTAGCCGCAGTTACATCCGACAGGGTAGATAATCTCGAAAACAAAAAATCATTTACAGGCTTTACCAAGTGGGCGTTTGTTGCATAAGGTATAAAGCCAGCAACTTACGAACCCCCGCCACCAAGCGGGGTTTTTTATAGGTATTTAGTATAAAATAGAAAAATCATATGACAGAAGCGCTCTATTTAGTCGATTCATACCAAGCCGAGGCGACGGCTAAAGTCAAAGCAGTGGGGGATACCCACCTCATCCTCGACCAGACCATCTTTTACCCTCAGGGTGGTGGTCAGCCATCTGACAAAGGCAAGGTTAAAACTGCATCAGCTGAATTAAATGTTAAATCTGTCGAGTACAACGGAGGCGAGATCAAGCACGTCGGCACCACCAAAGGCATCTTCGCCGTAGGAGATGAAGTTACCTTGACTATCGATTGGGATCTCCGACACAAGCACATGCAGTGGCATACTGCCGGACACTTGGTCGATATGGTCGCTCGCCAGGTTTACCCAAACCTTATTCCAATACGTGGTATGCATGGCATCGGCAAAAAACTCTTCATCGAATACGAAGGAGTCCACGAGCTAGACATTGACCAATTGAATTCTGAGCTTGCCAAGCTTATAGCCACAAAACCTGAGATCAAAACCCAGTTTGTCACCCTCGAAGAACTCAAGCAAATGTCCAACTGGCTACCAGCCAAACTCCCCACCAGCAAAAAGTTGCGTGTCCTCTCCATCGGCAAAGATTATCATATCCCCGACGGCGGAACTCAGCTCAAGACTGGCGAACCCCTCTGGCCAATCACTATTTCCAAATTCGAACTCACAGCCGATTCTACGCTAATCCACTATACGGTCTCACAACCCACAGTCAGTCACTACGATAATTCGAATTATCGTAGTGAGGTAGATATTTCAGAACAGCTATCTACTATTCAATCTCAGTTCTCTGCCGATCTCGCCACAATCAAGTCACAACCAGAGCTAGATGCTCTCTACCTCAAATATCTCGGCAAAAAGGGGAGCACCACCGAGCTACTCAAGAGCCTACAAGGCCTGGCCTTGCAGGACAAACAAAAGTACGGTCCCGTGCTAAACGAACTGAAAAAATCCCAAGAATCAATGATAAAAGAAAAATCAAAAGAGCTCGAATCTAGCTCCTCTCTCCTAGAATCAGATTTGACCATTCCCGGAATGGTCAAAGCGATCGGTCGTCTACATCCAACGACCACCATTATCCGCGAAATGAACGAGTTCTTCACTCGCCAGGGGTTTTCGATCGGCGAGGGACCAGAGATCGAAGATATCGAGTACAACTTCCGCCGCCTCAATCTGCCGGAGGGCCACCCCGCCACCGATCTCCAAGACTCTCTCTTCATCCAGGAACCCAATCTGCTCCTGCGTACCCACACCTCATCGGTGGAGACTCGCATGCTGTCAGAAAACAAGCCGCCTATGCGAGTCGTAGTCCCTGGTAAATGCTACCGCAACGAAACCACCAGTTTGACCAACTCGGCTTTCTTCTACCAATACCAGGGTTTCGTCGTCGACAAAGGCATCACGATCGGCCACCTCAAAGACACGCTCACCAAATTCCACCAGTTCCTTTTTGGCGAGGATGTTAAACTGCGTTTCCGCTACAAATACTACCCCGAGGTTTCTCCCGGCATGGGCGTCGATATGCAGTGCCGGTTCTGCCACGGCTCAGGATGCCAGGTCTGCAAATATCGTGGCTACATCGAGGTTTTGGGCTCGGGCATGATTCATTACAATACGTTAAAAGCCTGTGGCATCGACCCCGAGATCTACACAGGATTCGCCTTTGGCATGGGGCTCGACCGTTTGGTCATGTCCAAATACGGCATCACCGACATTCGCAAACTATATGGAGGTGAAATAGTGTATTTATGAAAGTCCCTCTAATTTGGCTCAAAGACTATATCGAAACAACGAAATCTGCTAAAGAATTGGCGGCCTCTTTCACCCAGCTCGGGCTAATGCTCGACAAGCCACTGGATGATAAAAATGTACTGGATCTCGAGCACCGCATGGATCGCTCCGACTGGCTCTCAATGATTGGCTGTGCCCGCGACCTCGCGGCCTTTGAAGGTATCCCACTAAAGCTCCCCAAACTCAGTCGCAAACCAGGCAAAAATAGTGACAAAGATACATTAATCACAATCGACATCCAAACTCCCGTGGTACGACGTTTCCAAACCAGCGTTTTCAAAGGGATTAAAGTGGGTGACTCTCCAGCATGGCTCGTAGAGCGGCTTAAAGCCTACGGCATGGAACCCATCAACAACATCGTCGATATCACCAACTTTGTCATGGTCGAGTATGGCCAACCCATGCATGCCCAGGATATAGCTAAAATGGGGGGCAAAGACATCACTATTCGCAAAGCAAAATCAGGCGAAAAACTCACCACCCTCCTAGGAACAGATGTCATCCTCACCCCTGATACTCATATTTTAACCTCAGGCGGCAAACCCACGGTGATCCTCGGGATAGTGGGGGGCAAGCAAACCGGCGTCACTGCTTCAACCACTGACATCATCTTGGACTCCGGCAACTACGACTCACGCGTCATCCGCAAATCCTCTCGTCAACTCAAAATCATAAACGAAACAGTCAGTCGCGACGACAAGTTCCTAGACCCCCGCGTCATCGATCTCGCCCTCGCGCGTGCCACCGACCTCATCCTCGAGCTCGCAGGTGGGACCTACTATGATAACGATGATTACTATCCAGCTCAAGTCCTCCCCAAAACCATGGTTCTGCGCCTCAGTCGCCTAGATCTCCTGAGTGGTATGAATCTCACTCTCCCCACTGTCAAAAAAATCCTCAAGTCTCTAGAGTACAGCGTGGTAGAAGAAGGGGAGGGGACACTCACTGTCGAGATCCCGTACTTCCGCACCGACGTCGAAGTCGAAGATGACCTGGTCTCGGACATTCTGCGGATTTACAACTACACGAATATTCCGGTAGAGCCTCTAACTACGCCAGTTCCCCAGGATCTCACCCCGCCCATCTACTGCTTTGAAGAGCGCCTCCGCGATCTCCTTGTCGCCCAAGGTGCCCACGAACATATTACTAGCTCCCTTGTTAGCTCAACAGGTGCAGACGAGCAGGTAGTCTTAGCCAATGCTTTAAGCAGTGATCAAAACGCTCTACGCACCCACCTCACACCTGGACTCAAGCACGTGTTATCGACCTACACTAAACACAAACAGACAAACATCCAGGTATTTGAAATTGGCAAAGTCTTCCGCCAATCGCAAGGCAGATATTTAGAAGGTCGCCTCCTCACACTCGCTAGCAACTCTCCAGTTGCCGATTCGCTCGCCACGCTCATGTCCTCACTGGGGATTGCGGACTACCAAATCAATCAGCAATACCAAATAATGATAGGCCAGCAAGTCGTGGGTACAACCGAGCCCAACTCCTATACACTCGTCACAGATACTCTCATGTCATATGCCAAATCTTATACCGGGATCGTTTCTGAGTTTGACCATTTTACTTCGCTAGACATCTCCCTACTTTCACCCACTAAAGTGGTTTATGCGGATATCCAACAAGCACTTTCAATGATTAAAGTGAACTGGCATTCTCTATCCTGCAAATCCATGACCAAAATGGATAATACAACCAACAACTATCTCCTCACGATCACTTGGGACGCCAGCTCCAAAACAATCAATTCCGACAAACAAATTATTCTCAGCACTCTCAAAGAAAAGCTCGGGATCGAATCAAAATCTTAAGGGTTAGCCGAAGGGGAGGCACTAGGTGCGACAAAGTCCCAGTTCACGTTTACTCCAATCCTCACAGTCGTATCACGCTCCTCACCATCCTTGGTCCTCACGACCCCTTTCAGTTCATGTGTTTTGTTGTCATCCACGGTGATGGTCGTACTCACTAGCTTTTCTCCTCCAAACGTTTCTCGCTGGTTTCCATCCACCAGTAGCTTTATCCACTCGATTTCTTTACTAGTTGTCACTCTCAGCCTCACTTCAAAAGTGTTGCTATTCAATTTTTCATGGTCGCCCGGCTTTTCAAAGCCTATGACTGTCTGGGTATTGCTCGCACAGTATTCTGTTGGGACCTTAAATTTGTCATTACTTTGACCATCAATCCAGGCTCGTATGTCGTTCTGCCAAGCGTTACTTTCTTGTTTCAAAACATAAAATTCCTTCAAATCGTAATCGTCACGTGCGATATCCACTTCACTAGCCAATTTATTATTATCAGCCTTGCATACTTTTACTTTTGTGTGGATCGGATCAGGCTCAGTCGGCGCAGTCCCTTTGGTAAAATAATCAGCCCTCGAGGGGTAGCCATCGTGCTCAGGGTAGCCAGATATTGTATCTACTTGGCGTGCCTCTACACCACTAGGCGGTTTAAAATCATCGCCTTTATATTTTTCCCACGTCTTCAAAATTATTTTTCGCCAAATAGGGGAGGCACCAGTTACACCAGATGCTACTTCCTTCATTGCAGTATTGTCATTATTGCCAACCCACACCCCAACCACAGCTTTTGTGCTCCACCCCACAGTCCAGTTATCTCGCTTATCATTGGTCGTACCGGTTTTGACTGCGATCGATTTACCGGCCATATTCAAAAAACTATTCGAGCCAAAGGTCAGGAGTCGTGCGTTGTTGTCCGCCAACACATGATTGATCAAGAATGCCACTTCTTCACTCAGTACTCGCTGTTTCTGTGCCTGTTTGGCTTCGTACAGTGTCCGACCATTCTTAGTCACTTTTAGGATCGAAACCGGCTCGACTTTTTCCCCTCCATTTGCAAAAGCGCTATACGCATGCACCAAATCAAACAGTTTCACTTCACCCCCACCTAGTGTGACCGACAAGCCAAACCTCGACATATTTGCGGCTGTAGGCTCGAGGGTTTCAAACCCCATGTCATAGGCAGTCTGCAACATATCTTTTAGCCCAATCAGCGACAGTAGTTTTACGGCCGGGATATTGAGCGAAGAACCTAGGGCATATCGCAGTTGGATCGGACCATTAAACTTGCCATCATAATTTTTTGGCTCGTAAAACTCTCCTTCTTTAGATCCGGGGAATTTGCTTGGTACATCGAGGAGCATAGAGGAGGGTGCATAGCCCTTGGCAAACGCGGTGGCATATGTCACTGGTTTGATGGCAGATCCAGGCTGGCGGAGCGACATCACCACATTGACTTGGCCATCGTAGTCAGGCGCAAAATAATCTTTAGATCCGACCATGGCCAGGATCTCGCCATTTTGTGGGTTCATCACCATCGCGGCGCCGTTTGTGACGTGCACTTTTTCTAGTTTATCGATTTCTTCTTTGACCGCTGTCTGGGTAAAGTCTTGCAGTTCCGAGTCTAGTGTTGTCATCACGGTATATCCACCCTCTTCAACCACAGCTTCTCCAAGCAGATCTACCAGCTGATCTTTCACATAAAACACAAAATGAGGTGCCTTTAGTGCCGCCGTTTGCTCTCTAAACTTTACTTCCGGTAGTTCTTTGAGGCTTTGATTCTCTTGTTCCTTGGTGATATAGCCATCCTCCCTCATCCGTCTCAATACTGCTGTCGATCTCGCCACGTATGCTTGCTTATCGCTCCCGTACGGGGAGTATCGTGAAGGGGCTTGGGGCATACCAGCTAGTATTACTGCTTGAGTGAGCGTC
This sequence comes from uncultured Pseudomonadales bacterium, assembly GCA_964502225.1. Taxonomy (GTDB): domain Bacteria; phylum Patescibacteriota; class Microgenomatia; order UBA1400; family UBA12108; genus CAJAUT01. The sequence continues at coordinate 16,377 of CAZCUC010000003.1, forward strand.
AAATCCTTTGGCTCAACCCCAAAATATCTCTCCGAGGCCGAGGCTATCCCGATCGCAGTCCCTCCGTAGGGGGCTTCGTTTAGATACATTTGGAGTATTTCGTCCTTACTAAACTTATTCTCGATCTGCATCGACAATACGAGCTCTTTAAACTTGCGCGGTAGTGACCGCTCGCTGGTCAAAAGGACATTTTTCACTAGTTGCTGGGTCAAGGTCGATCCACCCTGGGCTCTACCGCGGGTGATCCCTCTGAGCATTCCCCGGATCATTCCCCAGGTACTAAAACCTTGGTGCGAGTAAAACTCTTTGTCCTCTATCGCAATCGTAGCTTGCTGTAGTTGGAGGGGAACATCTGCTATTTTGATCGGGATCCGGTTGTAATCTTGGTACAGTTCATACAGTGTTGCCCCATCTCTGTCCTCGATCTTGGTCGAAAATCCATCATGTCTCACAATTTTGTCTGGATCTGGCAAACTCCGGGAGAACCAGGCGAACATAATCAATGTAATTACAATCGCCCCCAGTGTCCCAAACAAGGCCGTGAGACCCAAATACTTCAAAATAGTTTGTTTATCCCACTTTGCGTGTGAATAACGATTTCTCTTCCCCTGGATCCGCTGTTTAAATGTTCTCGCCCAATCTTGCATAGCGATTAGTATAGTGCTTTACCATCAGTATGTCACTCTCGACTTCTGATCTACAACAATTCTCAAAACTCTTAGATATCTCTCTAGAGAAAAAGCTGTCACCTCTCAGAGATAAAATCTCCACACTTGTCACCAAAGAAGATGTCACAAAGTTAGCTACTGCAGAAGAATTAAATGTCTTGAGAAAAATAGTAATCTCATTACCCACCGGAAACCATTTGTCTAAATTAAAAGATGAGTTGCTGGAAAAAATTTCCCATCTCCCAACCAAGGAACAATTTTACTTCTCCACCCTATAGTAGGTATTGACACTCACAACCATTACATGATATAAACTCTACACAAGTTAATAGGAAAGCGTCGAAGGAGCCTTAGTAGATTAAAGTAGGTAATCAGAGAGATGTCGTTTGCTGCAAGACATCCAAAGCTTTAATCGAAATTTACTCTCCTAAGCAGGTCTGACAAAATCAGACACGGTTGTCCCCGTAATCAGACTAAGATGTGTCACAAAGAAACAGAGCATCTGAACAAACAAGGTTATCCTTGATTATTTCAGATCTCGCGTGAGCGAGATTTTTTGTAATCAGAGTTAACGAAACAGGGTTGGTACCGTCTGTCTTGCAGGCCCCTGTCTATATCCAATATTCGGAGTAATCCTATTTTGGTTGTAGGCAGGGGCTTATTTGTTATTACAAGGAAAAATATGAAATCTATCGAAATCGAACTCGACAAAGCTTGGGAAAAGGCGCGGTCTTTTCCAGGCGAGCTAAAACTGTTAGGGCCAAACGATCTGGACTCTGACAGAATAGCAGGCATTTTTAGAGATTTATTGGAAAGGACCTACATTCGTCACGGGGTACCACAACATGCGGATGAGTTTTCATCAGCTATCCGCGCTGGGCAAATAGAGCCATGTATTGTCACTCGTGATAACCAGCCGGTCGCTTGCGCCGCCTTGATTAAACAAAGCGACGGGACAAGTGAACTTGGTCGTGCAGTCTCTGTCGAACCTGGTACCGGAGCCGGTAAGATCGCTATGCTCACGGCCACGCTCTCTGCAGGCACCTCGCCACTCGTTGCAGAAATCAGACTCGCAAAAACCTTTGCCGGAATACCAGGAGGCGAAGCTACTCAGCGTATCTGTCACGGGATTCTAGGACTTGCAGTACACGCAATATTGCCCCCATTTAGACATGGCCGTCACCCAATTTCTGGGACTAAATACAACGAAATGTTTGGCTTTGCAGCTGAAAATGTTCAAATCATCGATTCAAGTCCATTGTCCACTGCAAACCAAGCGATTTCCACTCGGATAGACTCATTAACTCCAGTCAAAGATATGCAGCTGATGCAAGTCGATCCATTTAAAATCGCTGTGCCTGTTAATTCAGGTATAAATATAAAAGATTTTCAGCGAGAAAGTAGATTTGGCGACCCTGGATGCACCATGACCGCCCTAGAAGCAAATGACCAAAACCTCTCTACTATTGCCTGGCTCATGGCACATGATTTTATCTTATCTGGAGTTGATCGCAACTTAGGAGAGAATGGGCTCCCAGTCCTACTCCTAGCCACACTCGCCCACGGGACCATGCTGGCACCAACCAAAGCAAGCGATACACTACCTCAACAGCTTAGAGCAGATATTTTACACATTAGTAGCCAATTTAATCAGTTAGTTGAAAGGAGTTAATATGACATTGCTCACAATACTAGAAGAGTTAATTAAAGCAAAGACTCTCTCAGAAGATCGCAAAACTTGTTTGGACACGCTCAAAAAGATCCAACCACAAATTCCAAACTCAGTTATAGATACTAAATCTGGAATTCTACTTTGGGGACATACAAACCTCGCTACAACATCATGGTTGATCAATACTCACCTTGATGTAGTTCCAGGTAGTCCAAAACAATTTTCTCTCAAAATAAAAGGGGACAAAGCTTGGGGTAGAGGGGTAGCCGACGTAAAGGGTTGCGCCGCCATCCTTATTGACCAAGCAAAAAAATGGACAGGACTAGCCATACAAAAGAAAGTAACATTTATGCTGGTCACGGACGAAGAGGTCGGTGGAGCTAGCACCAAAGCCATATTATCTACCATGAAAGATTTGCAGGGTGCCATCTTTCTCGAACCCACTGGACTCCACATTACCACAGAGGCGAAAGGAATGATGCAAATAAAGATTGTAGCTAAAGGAGTCAGTTGTCACGGCTCACGTCCATGGGAAGGGGATAACGCGATCGAGATGCTTGCGCGAGGACTTGTCCAATTTCGCCTGACTCAACCTACTCCTACTCAAGAAACCCGAACCACTACGCTCAATTTTTCTCAAATCAAAGGTGGTGAAGCAATCAATCAAGTTCCTAGCTTTGCTGAGCTTTGGTGTGACGTGAGATTTAATCCTCAAGATAATCCAGCGGACATCGTTACTGAAATAGTCGCTTGTTTCCCTTCATGTGAAGTGGTAGTGGTCAAATGTGATTCACCCATCAACTGCGATAAGTCGACTAAAGTATTTGAGTCCGTTGTACGCGCTGTAAAGTCAGTCTCGATCAATCCACTCACGCAGTTTGACCACGGTACGTCGGATGCCAGGCACGCAACCGCTCTGGGTATACCAGCGCTCGTTTTTGGCCCAAAAGGTGGAGGGCTTCACAGCGATCACGAATGGGTCAGTTTAAAAAGCCTAATCAAAGTACAAAACGTCCTCGATCACTGGATTAAAAATATTTGATACAATACTAAGGAGACATATGACCAATACAAACGATATTTTAACCAGGGGAGTAGAAAACATTATCCCAAGTAAAGCTAAGCTACAGGAGCTCCTAGATAGTGGCAAAAAGCTCAATATCTTCCTTGGCATCGACCCCACCGCCACCCGTATTCATATTGGGCATGCCGTTCCACTACGCAAATTAAATGAGCTAGCTGGGCTCGGTCACAACGTCAAATTCTTGATCGGAGACTTTACCGCATTGATTGGCGACACCTCCGACAAAGATACCGAGCGTCCAGTCCTGACGAGCGAACAAATCCAAGCCAATTTTGAAACCTACAAAAAACAAGCCGAAAAAGTGGTCGATTTTAGCAAAATCGAAGTCGTCCACAACTCTACCTGGCTCAAAGAGCTCAAGTTCGAAGATATAGTCAAGCTCGCCCAGCATTTCTCGGCCGGTGACTTTACCAGTCGCGAGCTCATCAAAAAACGACTTACCGAAGGTAAACACGTCGGTCTCCACGAACTTCTCTATCCTGTCATGCAGGGATACGATAGCTACTTTATGGATACCGATATCCAACTCGGTGGTACCGACCAGACCTTCAACATGCAAGCAGGTCGCATACTCCAAAAAGATTTACGGGGCAAAGAATCATTTATCATCGCCAACGGTTTCCTATCAGGCACCGATGGCCGCAAAATGAGCAAATCTTGGGGTAATGCTATCTGGCTAGATGATGATCCTATTGAAATGTACGGCAAGGTCATGTCCCTCAAAGACGATTTGATCATCAACTACTTCACACTCGCGACTGCACTATCTCTAGAAGAGATCGGTCAGATCGAAGCCAAGCTCAAAGCTGGCGATAACCCCATGACTTTCAAAAAACAGTTGGCCCACAGGGTCGTCACCGAGCTCCACAGTAGTGAACTGGCCGAGTCTGCTCAAAAACACTTTGAAAGTACCGTCCAAAAGAAGGAAGTTCCAGACGAAGTTGAAGAGTTCTTTACTCCCTTAAATGAATTAAAATCTCATTTTGATGTACTCAAAACGGCTAACACAGGTTTTAGCAACAGCGATCTCAAGAGATTAGCTGCACAAGGAGCAATTTTATTTAATACTACAAAAACGCTTACTGACCTGTCAGAAGAATACACCTTCACTGGCGGTGAAATTTACCAGTTGGGTAAGCGTACTTTCAGAAAGGTAAAAGGAAAATAGTATGAGTCTCACCAAACGCCAGCGTAAACTATGGACCATCATCACCGCCATCGCCACGCTCGCTCTCCTTGCCTCCTCCTTCGCCCCATTCTTCATGAACTAGTCATATTCTTCGTGATATACAATTGATTCATGCAACTCAAAGACATTGCGGGCATTGGCGAAAAAACTCTCAGTATTCTCGAAAAGCACGGGATCACCACTATTCATGGGCTCCTCACACATTTTCCGCGCACCTATCGCACTTACAGATCGACCGATACTCAGGGGGCAGAGGTAGGGGAGTGGGTCAGTTTAGTCGGTACGCTCAGCCGCCCAGTCAGCCATCACACAACCCACACGACCACTCAGATCTCGACTTTCCAGGACGGGTCGGGCCGTCTTACTCTCCGCTGGTTCAATAGTCCCTTTATTGTCAGGTCAGTCTCCCCAAGCGATACTTATTTAGTTCGTGGTCAGCTTACGATCTTTGGCAGTACCCGCCAAATTGTCTCTCCCCAAATCAAAGCAGTAGGGCCAGACTATTATCCGCCCGAAAACGATGAAATGGTCCCCATTTATCCGAGTCTCGGCATGCTCAAGTCCGGTAACTTACGCAAAATTATTTTTTCTGCACTCGAGAGCACACCACCGTTTGAGGATCCACTCTCGCCAAAAATTCGACTCAAACATAATTTGATTGATCTAGATACCGCCATGCACCTCATCCATCGTCCACCTTCAAGGAGTCTCCTTGAAGGTGCGATCCATCGTCTTGCCTTTGACGAGCTCTATACCCTCCAGCTAGAAAGTTTGCAAAACAGCGAGATAAATAAAATCAAAACTGATCCTCTCCACTGGAACACGGCAAAACTGGAAAACTGGGTTACGAATCTCCCCTATACTCCAACTGGAGCCCAATCTCGTGTAATTGGTGAGATTCTCGCAGATTTATCCAAACCAATCGCCATGCACCGCTTACTGGCAGGAGAGGTCGGATCAGGCAAAACCTTGGTAGCGGCCGCCGCCATTTTTGCCTCATTCCATGCTGGATACCAATCACTCGTCATGGCACCTACCCAGATCCTCGCTGAGCAACTCTATGCATCCTTTAAACAATTGCTGGGTGACACCCTCGCAATCTCCTTGGTTACCGCCAGTTCGAAAGGTGACGTTCAGGCAGATGTGGTCGTGGGTACCCAGGCACTCCTGACTCCCAAGCACACTTTCGGTAAAGTTGGTCTCGTGATCGTCGACGAACAGCACAAATTCGGGGTCAAACAAAGAGAATATCTCAGTAGCCTGACTCCCGCCCCTCACGTGCTCATGATGACCGCGACTCCGATTCCCCGTACTCTCGCCATGACCATTTTCTCCAATATGGATATCTCTCGGCTCGACGAGCTCCCCAAAAATCGTCTCCCCATCAAAACCTACCTAGTAGGAGAGGAAAAGCGAGACCGAGCCTTCTCCTGGATCAAATCCGAAATCGTAAACAATCATAACCAAGCATTTGTCGTGGTTCCCCTGATCGAGGAAGCCGAAGATGACGAGGGCAATAGCAAAAAATCCCTCAAACTCCTCGAGACCGATCTCAAAAAACGTTTCCCAGGGTTAATCATCGACATTATGCACGGCAAAATGAAGGATACAGAGAAAACCGAGCACTTGCGCGCGTTTCGCGACGGGATTACTCAGATCCTGGTCGCAACCAGCATGGTCGAAGTGGGTATCGATATCCCTGGTGCCAATATTATGGTCATCGAGGACAGCGAAAGGTTTGGTCTCGCCCAGCTCCACCAGTTGAGGGGTAGGGTGGGGAGGGGATCTACTCAGGGGCATTGTCTAATTTTTACTGGTTCAGACAAACCCAAGGTCAAAGAGCGACTTACCTATTTTGCCAAAGAGATAAACGGAGAGAAACTTGCGATGTACGATCTGGACAACCGTGGACCCGGCGAGCTCTTTGGCGAGTCCCAGTCCGGTTTCTTCTCTCTCCACTTTGCCTCGATCTACGATACTGCTTTATTGAAAGAAACCTACGAAGCTGTTAGAATACACTCCATATGACACCACTACCAAAACGCAAATGGTCCACACGCCGCCAAGGCAAGAGACGAGCTAGCATCAAACTGGCTCTCCCCAAGCTAGTAAAATGTAGTAACTGTGACCAAATGAAAAAGTCTCACACTGTCTGCACCAACTGCAACCAATAAATGAAAACCTCATCTGATCCTAGACACAAAAAGCGCGAACTCAAAGTCGCCAAGTTATTTGGCCAAAGTTTTGTCCCAGGTTTTACCACTGACTTCGACGCAACTATCGCCCTCGCCGCACCCGAATGGCCACTCACTAGCATCAACAGGATCGATCTCGCCATTTTGCGCGTAGCCACCGAAGAAATCTTAAATACCGATACACCAGTCAAAGTCGTGATTGACGAAGCGGTCGAGATCGCCAAAAAATACGGCGCAGAAAACTCTGCTAGCTTTATCAATGGCGTTCTTGGTACTATATTAAAGAACAAACAAACCATATGAACAAACAGCTAGCCGACCTCCTCACTACTTTGGGTATCGTAGTCAAAGACGAACACTTGATCCAAAACGCCTTTGTTCACCGCTCCTACCTGAACGAGTCCAAAGAATTCGAGATGTCCAACGAACGCCTCGAGTATCTGGGAGACGCAGTCCTCGAGCTGGCTACCTCGCATTTCCTCTACAATACTTACCCCGATTTCCAAGAGGGCATGCTGACCAATATGCGCGCCGCTTTAGTCCGCACTGAGTCCCTCGGTGATACCGCCGAAACACTCGGTTTTGCCAAACTACTTTTGATGAGTAAAGGCGAAGAAGCCACGGGTGGACGCAGTAACCGCTCTATCCTCGCCGATACCTTCGAAGCCTTCCTCGGTGCCATCTATCTGGATCTCGGCTACGAAACCTGCGTCACGCTCCTGAGCAAATATCTTTTCCAAAAAGCCGAAACCGTCCTCAAAACCGCCACCTACAAAGACAACAAATCCCTTCTGCAAGAAATTGCCCAGTCTCGCTACAAAGCTACTCCAGAGTACAGTCTAATTTCCGAGTCCGGTCCTGATCACGACAAGCAATTTGTCATGCAAGTTATCATCGCGGGCACCGATTATGGCTCAGGCAAAGGCAAGAGCAAACAGACCGCCCAAGAAGATGCCGCCAAAAACACTCTTGAGATGATCACTCATTCCTGATACAATACGCAAATATGCTAAAAATTAAACTTGCTCGCATCGGTAAAAAAGGTCAACCACAGTACCGCATCGTCGTGGTTGAAGACAAAACCAACTCTGGCACCCGCCCAACTGCCGAGATCGGCTACTACAACCCACTTAGTGCAAATAAAGAGTTCCGGCTCGATTCCAAAAGCTACGAATCCTGGCTCACCAAAGGGGCTCGTCCCACCGACACTGTCCGCAGTCTCGTCAAACGCAACTCCACCAAATAAACAATGACTAATCAATTATTCCTAAATACTTATTACTTTATCTAAGGAGTTTCCATGCAAGATATACTATCGTTTATCCTCAAAAACATCACCACCACCCCAGATGACGTCAAAATCGATGTCCAAGAAGAAGAGGGAACCACCAACTACATTGTCACCGTCAATCCAGCCGATGTTGGTCGTATTATTGGCAAAGAAGGCAAAGTTATCAAAGCTATCCGCACCATCATGCGCGTTATCGCCATCCAGCGCGGCGTCCACATCCGTATTTCTGTCGTCTCCGAAAACGATGCTCAGCCAGTTGGGGTAGACACCGTAGAACCAAGTGAAGCAGTTCCCGCACCAGTCGAGAGTGTAACTCAAGACGACGGTAGCATTACGGTAGAAGTATAGGACTACTCGCTTCAAACGGGGCAAACAGATCGTCCTTAGCCAAACTTGGTTGTTCAGCTAGGCTCCCACTAATAGAATCAAATTTGCGGAACTCCGAGAGCTGGGTAAAGTACTTTTCTTCTTCTTGTCCAAACAGGGTTACTTGACCTTTGACATCTACTGTCGAGTTTGGGGCCCACAGCATCCCAAGTGTCAAAGTCAAGCTATATTGATCCCCGCCCAAAATTGCCACTTTAATATCCTTGATTTGCATGAGGGGCAGGACGTTCTCGATCGAGCGCAAAAATACATAAACATTCTCTTCCCCACCTCGCATCTTGATCTCGGTCTCTAGGCTTTGCAGGCCTACTTCTCGCTTGGCGACTTTCTTGGCCGACCCACTAGCTTCGTTTAGGTCACCAGGGGTTAGCGATAGTCCGCCAAAGGTCAGTCCTAGTTCTTTGGACAAACCCTCGATCGAGGCTAGATACAATAACACGTCCTTGCGCGGTGGCAGGGCACTATCTAGCACGCTCACTCTCTCTGCCAACACATTGGGATCCAATTTTGACAGCAGAGATACTTTGTTGGTTATACTCTCTAGTTCCGTGGATTTTACTTCGATTTTGGCAAGCAGTTTAGTCGCATTTTGGTAAAGGGGGAACACGACCAAAGCCAGTAGGATCACGATCAAAAAAGTCAGGCCACCGGCCATCGCCATCAATTTGTGTCGCACTATCCACATACCTATTTCCCTCCCTTAGGCAGTGTCAAAGCCAAATTTATCTGGTAGGTGCCATCCTTGTTCTTTGTCAGCCCACGACTGATGGCCTGGGTAAAGTACTCGGTATCTCCCTGGTAATAGCTCAGCAGTTTACCCAGAGCCCCCACTGTGTCCGTCGTATACTGCACATTCAAGATATTATCTTCCTCAAACCCCACTCCAGTCACGTGCGTCCCAGCAATACTGGTGGCAAAAATTTTCTGGAGTGACTCGCGGGTCAGCGAACGATCAGCCAAAAACCCGGTTACCAGCTTGAGTCGGCTTTTGAGATAAACTTGTTGGGCACTAGCCTGGGTCAAGCCCTGCATTTCTTTTGTCGCCGAGAGCAGTTTGGTCTCAATCCCCGATAGTTGTCGGCTCAGCACCAAGCTCCACATCGACATCGACACAATGGCAATAATTATCAAAATCAACCCAAAGATCGAATAGCGCAACAATTTTCGCTCCTGCTGGTAGTCTTTCTCGCTCAGCGTCTGCCGATTTTTGAGTAGATTAGTTTTAATATTGACCATTTAAAAGACCCTCTGTGACAAACCAACCGCTACCGAGTACACTGCTTTTTCTCTGGGTATCACAATTCCTCTCCCAGGTTTGGCTGTGGCAAAGGGATCGGCTACAACCACCTCTATCCCCCCAAAACTCTCCGAGAGGTACGAGCCAAATTCTGGCAAATACGCCCCGCCACCAGATAGGACTATGCGACCAACTCTCGTCTTACGCGAAGTCAAATGGTACTCCATGGCTTTGCGGATCTCTCCGACAATGTTGTTCAAAATAATCAACAGCCCCGTTCTTACTTTGCCCTCGACTTGCGCCTGGTCTAATCCATATGTTCGCTTGTATTCTTCTGCCTGGGGGAGGGGGAGTGAGAGTGACTGGGCGAGCGCTCTAGTCAAAGCCACACCACCTGACTCCGCCACATACGAAAAAGACAGCGAAGCGCCATCTACTATGGCCAGGACGCTGGACATCGACCCCATATGCACTATCAAGCTGGTCGTCGCGGGGATCCCAAATGTCAGTGACCTGGCAGTAGCCACCATCTCGCTCTCGATGGCAATTGGCTCTAGACCAGTCGAGGTCAAAAAATCAACCATCGCCTGGAGATATTTTTTTGGGGCGGCTACTAGGTAAACCAACATTTTCTTCTCGCTCGATCCAGCCACTTGCGACTCCAGGATCGAAAAGTCCAGCTCTACTTCAGCGACCGGGATTGGCACAAACTGCTCTGCCTCCCACTTGATTGCAGAGGTTAGCTCGGCCTCAGACATCTGGGGCATAGTCAAAATCCGGCTATAGACTTTACTCTCTGGGACCGCCACCACCACTCGCTTGTCCCTGATTTTGAGACTGCTCACCAGTTGTTTGACGACGGGACCGAGTTTGGCGCCTACTTCAGGGTTGGTAAAGTCTATTGATCCAGCTGGGTTTACCGCGAGACCCACCGCCTCCACACTAAAACCTCTCGATCCCATCAAGCTTGATTGGGTTATTTTGATACTCGATGATCCAATATCTAGTCCAAAGTATGCAGTCATGGGCAGGCATTCTCCTTTAATTTATTTTATAAAACTTCTTTCACTATAGTTCCACCCGCAAACACAGCGTAATCAAAAATCGATGGGGGAGCATCTAGTCCTCGCTTGACCTCTATTTCCTTTCGAGCATCCCCACCACTCGCTTTTGACTGAATTAAATATAACTGATTTTGCAGTCCAGATCCAGATACAGATATCGTCGCCCCCGCATAAATGGGCTTGATTCGTAGCGCTGTCGTTCCTGCAGGCACAGCGTATCCAGCTCCAGATACTCTGCTTAGATATGTACTGCCCCCGTCTACGCTCGCCGTAAACGAGTTACTAGTCGAGAGCGTACTACAGCCAGAGGAGTTGTAATACCGCCTCACGACCGCATTGCTACCTTCTTGCATGGCAGTGACCTCAATCGCCGCCGGCGTCGTCTGGGACCCCTCAGTACACCCTGTGATATTCTCGGTTGGATCTATTTTCCTTGTCCAGGCGATAGTCAGGGGATTGGCGACGTTATAGCCACTCAAATCTAGGTGAGCGGTCTCTCCTTCTCTCACATACAAACCATAACTCGTGGTCGTACTTACCGCAAAATCCCCCTGGAGCTGGCCAGAACTATCCGTAAAACTAGTTGTCCCGCTTGGCACTGTGCCTTGGCGCAAAGCGTTTAGAGCTTGTTCGACGCCAGTTTCTGCTACCGCAAAGGCGGCGCTACTTTCTTTCTCTTGTCTCGACAAAACGGTATCCGACAGACTCCTCGATGCCACAGACATCACAATTGCTACAACTACCCCAATTATGATCAGCAAAATTAACCCAATTTGCCCATTCTTTACATTATTTTGCATGCCTCTATCAAAGCAAACTTGACGTCATTCGTCAAACTCGCCATACTGGCTCTAATGTTTGTAAATTGTAAATTGAAAATTATCAATTACCACAAGCTTCAGGGGTTCACTCTGATCGAACTTTTGATCGTCATGGCGATCCTTGGTATCCTCTCTGCCCTAGGTATCGGCAACTTTAGTTCTGCCCAAATCAAGGCACGCGACGTCGCCCGCAAAAGTGATCTTGCCACGATCGCCAAAAGTCTCGAGGCCTACGCCAACGATCATCGCAACTATCCGTCCTCCGATACCAGCAACCTCATTATTTGTCAGCCCAGTTCCGGCGACACCTGCATCTGGGGGAGCGCTTTCACCGATGGCACCACTCTCTACATGGCCAAACTACCAGAGGACCCAAATGGCGAGTACCAATACATCTCAACTGGCGATACCTATACTCTTTACGCTCACTTAGAAAATGCCAACGACCCCAAGATTGTCACGATTACTCCGTCTATCGATTGTGGCAGTGTCTCCCAGCCCTGTAATTACAAATTATCATCGAGCAACGTCCAATGATTCTAAAATCAAAAAAACTAAATCTTCGATCACCCTTTAAACTGGGCTTTACTCTTATCGAGCTCCTCATCGTGATTGCGATTATGGGTATTCTCGTCGCGCTCCTTCTGCCCAACTTGGCTAGCGCCCGCGAACGCGCCCGTGACTCTCGGCGCAAAACTGACTTGAGCAATATCCAAACCGCCCTCCGTCTTTACTACAGCGACAACCAATCTTTCCCCGACACGACTACTTTAAACGCACTCTGGGGTAGCGCTTTATCTAGCAACAACAACACCTACATGGCGGTCCTCCCTCGAGATCCCTCCTCCGCGCCGGGAGCTATTATCAGCTATGGTTACAATTCCAATGGCAATACTTACATCCTTGTCTCTACCCTCGAAAATCTCTCTGACGCCGAGATTGCGGCTTCTCAACTGCGTTGTCCCAGTACTTATTCTGGCTACCAAGGTACCAACAAAGACGCCGGCTCCAACTACGTCGTCTGTGAGGAATAATTTATGACACATCAAACCAAGGGTGGCTTTACTCTTATCGAGCTCCTCATTGTGATCGCGATCATTGCGATCCTCCTGGCTGTTGGCACCACTAGCTATCTCACTGCCTCCAAGCAAAGTCGCGATTCCAGGCGCAAAACCGATCTCGAGCAAATCCGTCAGGCACTAGAGATGTATCGCTCTGAGAATGGCACCTATCCCGCCCAGGGAGCCGGCAACACCCCCTCTGGTCTGACCCCAACCTACATCACAACCCTGCCAGCAGACCCCAAAGAGGGCACCTACTACTATGCCGTAGGCTCACCCGCCACCACCTACTCACTTTGTGCTACCCTCGAAATCGTCCCCGTTAGCCCAGTCAGCGGCTGTGGGACCGACAACAACTACAAAGTTCAGAATCCATGAAACAACGACCTGGTTATACTTTAATCGAACTAATCGTCGTCATCTCGATCGTCGCGATTCTCGTTAGTTTTGGTTTTTCGGCGTATACCAAATCGCAAAAACGCCAAATCGGCCAGACGGCAGGGGAGCAGATCATTAGTTTCCTCCAAGAGCAACAAAAAATCGCCAACATCGGCAAAAAAGCTTGCAGTGGCAAGTTTATTGGTCAGCAAGTTGTCTTTACTACCCCCAATACTTTATCGCCCACTAGTCTCTGCGATGGCGACTCCGTCTCTGGCGAGTCTCTCAGCATCCCAGGCGTCACTTCCCTCAGTGCCCCTACCATGACTGTTATTTTTAATCCGCTCTCGCGGGGGATCGACTTGGGGGGATCCAGTGAGCTTATTTTGACGTACCAAACTTCCTCCTCACTCACCTACACTATCAAACTGACCAGTTCAGGCACCATCGAGTACGAGGGGGCACAATGATCATCAAGCAGGGTACCTCTATCATCGAGATCGTTATCGCCGCCGCCCTCATCAGCGTCACAGTCATTGCCGCCCTTGGTCTCACCAATCGTTCGCAAAAACAAAATACCTACTCTCGCGACCTAGCCGAAGCCACCAAGTACACAACTCAAGCCGCCGATTGGTTGCGTACCCAGCGTGATATCGTCGGCTGGGCAACCATGGCAGACAAAATGACTACCGACGGCAACGACAGTGTCTACTGCCTCAACAACTTTCCCGCGACCGACTCCGATTTTACCTCGCTTAGCGCGGGGGCCTGTACATCTGGAGACTATATCCCCGGGACCCTCTTTACTCGCTATGCCATCATCGATACCACGAGCATCAATACTGGCGTAATCAAAGTTTCCCTCACTGTCACCTGGATGGAAAACGAAGCCCGCGAATCAACCATCGAACTGGAGCTTACCCAATGGCACTAAATAAACCTGGCTTCTCTCTCATCGAGCTAATTGTGGTGATTGGCCTCCTCAGTCTCCTCATGCTCGCGATCTCCTCCACTATGCTCATGACTATTGTCAGTAGCAACCGCATCCGTACCTCCGCCAAAGTCAAACAAGCCGGCAACTACGCAATCGGTCAAATGCAAAGTCTTTTGCGCAGTGCCAAAACAGTCACCAGCTGTACCTCCCCAGAATCAATCGTCTTTATCAATTATGACGGGGGCCAAACCGAACTCCTCGCACAAGCCGATGCCAACAATCTCACCCGCATTGCCTCCAATTCTGGCACCTACTTAACTCCGGACAACTTATCCACCACCAACTTTAGCCTCACATGCGAGCCAAGCGACGCCGATCCTTCACTAGTCAAAATCTCCTTTGATCTCGAAGATACCGTCGCCACGCGCGAACTCGAAAATCCCTTACTCCACTTTGAAACTTCAGTTAGCCTAAGAAACCAATAATTTGATCACCAAACAACAGCGCAATCACAATCCCCGACGTCATAAACGGGACAAACGGGACATTGTCTTTCCTGGTCTTTACTCCACTCACTATGAGCAAGATCCCAATCACCGCGCCTAGCACAAAACTAGCTAGTAAGGCGACGAGCCCTTTTGGCCACCCAAGCAAGATACCCATATACATCGCGACGTACATATCACCCTCTGCCATCCCTCGTCCTTTAGTCATCTTATACAAAGCCCAAAATCCAGCATAAAAAATCGCCCCTACCACTATACTCACCGCCAAATCTCTGGGGTTATAAGCCTGGTAATACCACAAAACCAACCGGTACAAAGCAACCAGCAAACTCCCAATCCAGACAATATTTAGCAGTACTACTCCATAAAATAAATCTGCCACAGTCAAAATCGCGAGGATTATGCCGCTCATCAACCAAAAACCTGGCTGGATAATTGTCAAAGGCGCACTAACCAATCTAAAAAACCAAAACCCGACTGCGAGCCACCACACAAACAACAGCCCCACCATCATCTCGACAATTGGGTAACGGTAGGAGAGGGGAGAGTGACAACAGCGGCTCTTCCCCCGGTATACCATAAAACTCACAATCGGGATCAGGTCATACCAAGCAAGCGTTTTCCGACAGTAATCACAGTGCGATCTCCCCGATACCCAGTTCTCATCCTTCATGGTTCGATCAATCAAAACGTTTACAAAACTTCCGATCGCACTACCCAAAAAAAATGTGAGAATGAAATACATCATTCTCACATTCTATCCTAGTATCTCAAATCTAGCACCTAAAATCTTAGAATTATGGCAGACAGATATAGCATCCAGTTGCCAAATCTGAGGATTGAGCCGTTGCACAAGTAGTATCATTGGGACATGCAACGGCGGGGAAATCACTTGGCAAAGATGCATTGCGATCAGTATGACCAGCATTACCACATCTAGTCCAAGCTTCTTCTCTAAACGAGGCTGACTTGGGCACAAAACAGACATACGTACTCTCTCCTGACACGCCGGAGTTGTATATCGAGAGGAAGTTAGAGGCGTTGGGATCGACAATGCGTGACGCAAACGAAGCCTTTATCTCGGCGGTACCACCACTAGATAGCACATCCAAGATATCTACTGCATCCACACCCACTGTGGTCCCGGGCACATTTAGCTCCAACAAATTATCTGATGACACTCCGCCAACCGGATCAGTCCAAGTGTTGTTACTCGCACCATTAGTCATCCATGGATAAAACCCTTTGGCCGCATAAAACCGATCAACAGCCGAGATTAATTGCTCTGCATCAGAACGAGACCCAGTATCACGACCACGGTTGATTTGCTCGATTGGATTAATCGACGCGAGCACCGCGACAGCCAGGATGCCTAGCACCGCAATCACGATCAGCAACTCGATCATGGTAAAACCAAATTTTTTAATGCTACTCAACAACATATATACTCCTTTTGAGCTCGAACTCGAACTCGATTATCTCTCTCTATAACATCATATTAGAACGCACTCGTCAAGTTGTAAATTGGGACAATGATAGCCACAATCAAAAAACCTACTCCTAGTCCAAGCAGAGCCATGATCACTGGCTCCATTGCAGTCGAGAGATTCTTGATGGCATGTTCGGATTCGTTTTCAAAATACCCAGCGACACGGTTCAAAATTTCGTCTAGTTTACCGGTTTGCTCACCCACTGACGTCATCTGCGACACAATCATCGGGAAGACCGGGTGTTTAGCCAGCGATGTAGCTAAGGGGTTACCTTTCTCGACATCTTTTGCGACCTCCTCTAGTGCTCTTCGCATCACTTCACTATCTGCCACCTCTTTTACGATCCTCAGCGACTCAACGAGTGATACACCAGCCGAGGCGAGTAGGGCTAGGGTACGGTTGAACTCGGCCATCAGTACCATCGACTTGATTTTGCCAAAGATCGGTAGCTTTAGGACAATCACGTCATACTGGTAAGCGCCAATTTTGGTATTTTTCCACTGTTTAAAGGCGTAGCTACCACCCATAATCGCCAGTCCCATCACATACCAGAACTTGACCATAAAATCCGAAATCGAGATTAGCAGTTGCGTGACAAACGGCAGTTTGATATCAAAGTCTTTATACATCACGGTCAGCTTGGGCAGTACAAATATCATCATCACGGTCGAGACCAAGAGCATGCCCACAAGCACAATGATCGGGTAGATCATGGCCCCCTTTGTTTTCTCGCGAAACTCCCGCTGTTTTTCCAGTGTATCGGCTAGGCGCATGAGGATCGTATCTAGCACACCCGCCGACTCTCCCGCTTTAACGAGTGCGATATAAACCCGCGAAAAAGTCTCTGGGTGGTGCAAAAGAGAATCAGCAAAAGTTGATCCACCCTCGATCGATCGCAGTACATCTGCCACTTTGGTCTGCAAGGCCGGTGGTACTTGCATCTGGAGGATCGAGAGTGCATCGGTCAGGGGCAGTCCCGCCCCGATCATGGTCGACAACTGCCGGGTAAAGTTCACCACATCGTCAAACTTTACTTTTTGCCCAAAAGAAAATAGCGACTTGCCTGCTCCCAGTTCGTTGAGCTCAATGATAATCAGTTTTTGGTCACGCAAAACCGTAACGGCCGCATCCTGATTCTGGGCTTCGACAATCCCTTTTCTCAGTTCTCCCTGCTCACTGCGAGCTTTAAATCTAAATCTTTGCATATACTATTTTACCGCTCCCACTAACCTGTTTAGCTCATCCACATTCAAAGCATAATCGCGCGCCGTAGTCAGACTGATTTTGCCCTCTCTATAAGCCTCAACCAGCGACATGTCGAGAGTTTTCATCCCTACATCAGTCGAGGTTTGCATCACGTTGGACAACATATGACTCTTGCCATCACGTATCAACGATCTCACGGCCGGGTTGGCAATCAAGACTTCAACCACCGCAATCCGCTCGCCATCTTCCGAAGCAATTAGGCGCTGGGAGATGACTGCGCCAAGTGATAGGGCCAGCTGACCCCGTATTTGCTGTTGTTCTTTTTCGGGGAACACATCAACAATCCGGTCGATCGTTTGCGCCGCGGAGTTAGTATGGAGGGTGGCCAGCACGAGGTGCCCAGTCTCGGCAATAGTCAGGGCCGCCTCGATCGTCTCGTAGTCGCGCATTTCACCCACGAGCACCACATTGGGATCTTCACGCAAAACTGATTTTAGTGCCACGCCCCACGAGTGAGTATCAGCGTGTAGTTCTCTTTGCGAAATAATACTTTTTACTGGGGAGTGGACATACTCGACGGGATCTTCGATCGTGATGATATGCTCACTGCGACCTTCGTTGATTCGTTTGATCATCGCCGCCATCGTGGTCGATTTACCATGACCTGTTGGACCAGTCACAAGTATCAATCCTTGTTTGATCTCGGTCAGTTGGCCGATAATCGGGGGCAAGTGTAGCTCCTCTAGAGTTCTAATCTCGGCAGGAATATAGCGTAGAGCCGCGGCCACGTTGCCTTTTTCGTAATAGACATTGACCCGGAACCTAGCTCCTCCAGGGAGCGAATGGGAAAAGTCCAGTTCTCTATCTACCTTGAGCAACTCCCGCTGTTGTTCGCTCAGGATCGAGTTGACGAGCTCCTCACTCACAGCTGGTGTCACCACACTCGACTCAGGTACGGTAAGCAGTTTGCCGTGCAACCTAAGCATCGGGGGTACCCCGACCAAGATATGCACATCCGAAGCTTTGTACTGGACACACATCTCTAATATTTGTTTCATTTCCATATTTACTCCTTTATGTCTTAGCTACGCGCATAACTTCTTCTACAGAAGTCACGCCTTCTAGTACTTTGAGATATCCATCTTGTTCCATGAGCACCATCCCGTCGCTAACCGCGGCTTGTTCTATTTGCAGTGCAGGGGATCTCTCTAGAATCAGTTTACCAATTTTCTCGGTCACTTTCAGAACTTCAAAAATAGCTATTCGTCCCTTGTATCCCGTGTCGCCACACTTTTCGCATTTTCTCCCTCGCGTCAGCATGATCGGTTTACCACCTTGCTGAGAGACATAAGCGTCATACAAAGGGCCCAGTACTTTCTTGATTTCATCTAGGACTGGTCCTGGGGGGGCATATTTTTCGCTACAGTTATCACAAATTTTGCGCAACACCCGTTGGGCCACCACACATGTCATCGACGAAGCCAGCAAAAACGGCTCGGCTTGCATATCTAGTAGACGGGGTAGGGCACCTGAGCTCGAGTTGGTATGCAAAGTCGAAAACACCAAATGCCCCGTGAGCGATGCTTGGATGGCTAGGTCAGCAGTCTCATTATCGCGGATCTCTCCCACCATAATAATGTTGGGATCTTGGCGCAAAAATGACCTGAGTCCGGTTGCAAAAGAGAGTCCCGCTTTGACGTTGATTTGTACTTGGTTCACCCCGTCGATTTGGTACTCAACTGGATCTTCGAGGGTCACAATATTGACTCGCGCGGTGTTTAACATGTGCAAAACTGAGTACAGAGTTGTGGTTTTACCAGATCCCGTGGGACCGGTAATTAGGACGATGCCGTGTGGCACCTTGATCGATTCTTCCACTATTTTGAGCGCCATCCCTCGCAAACCCAGCTCGCCCAGACTCGGCACGTTGGTTGTTTTACGCAACAACCGCATCACGATTTTTTCTCCATCTACCGTGGGGAGGGACGAAACACGCAAATCCACTTCTTGGTCCTCCGCCCGGAAACTGAACCGTCCATCTTGTGGCAGGCGGCGTTCATCGATTTTTAGTTCCGCCAAGATTTTGATACGCGAGACCACTGCTTCATGGACTTTGCGTGGCAGGACTAGTTTTTCTTGCAAAATGCCGTCAATACGATACCTCACTCGGGTGTGAGTCTCGAGGGGTTCGATATGGACATCTGAGGCTCTCGCCTTGACTGCAAACTCGAGGATCGTGGCCACGATTTTGGCGATTGGCGCTTCGCGGATCACATCTCCGATTTTTTCGATGTCATATACTTTGGAGCTAGCTTCATAATCCACCGATTCCTTTAGCACTTGGCTCACTTCAGCCGACAATCCCTGGGAGTAGCGCCTTGGGATCTCCTCGTTTAGCTCCTGTGCGATCGCCATGAAAGGTTTGACTTTGGTACCTGATTTTGCCTCCAAAAACGCGATCGATTGCAGGTCGAGTGGGTTGGCCATCGCCACCGACAACATTTTCGTTTTTGTCTCAAATTCAAAGGGGAGTGCCTGGTAGTGTTCGGCCACCGATTCAGGCAGTTTGGCGAGGGCTTCGGGGGCTGAGGCTAGCTCAGTCAAGCTCACAAAGGGTACATTGTAGAGTTTGGCTTTGGCTTTTATCAGCGAGACGTTATCCACTACTCCCGATTTCTCAACCAACTCATCCAGGGACTTCCCGGTCGCGTAACTTTCCTGTTCCAGGCGCGAAAAATCGGGGTCCGACAAAAGACCATCCTTTTTGAGGATGAGGGCAAGATCCTGCATGTCTCCATATTACATTAAATCTCAGTTCATTTGTATACTTGAGCTTTCCTCGCCAAGACATATCCAACCACTCCCAAAATTAGCGTGCCATATGTCACATGTGAGAGTGCAACCCCATGCCAAAACTGCCAGTCCGCCAGGTTTTTGATATTCAGCGCAACCAACACGTACGATATTGCCAAAGCAACCCCCATCCATCCCTTCGTTTCTCTTTGCTCACTCCACACTGCATATGCTCCAAGGTAGGGTATCAGGAGCCAGACAAAATAGTGTTGCCATGCCAATCCAGACCCGAGGATCATCGCCGTCACGAGCATACCAAACGCTAGCAACTCTAGTTTAGGTTCTCGCCGATCTCGTGGCGTCACAATGTAGCCCATCCCTACCATGATTGCCAAACTCAGATAATTGATTATCCCTGCAATATTATCTCTTACACCAAGTCTTGCCAGCAAACCAGTTAGAGCCTGATTATAATAAACCTCATTCCCAAGCGTCGAAATGGATGGTATCACCTCGAAGACAAACTCCTTGACTAGAGCATAGCCCCAAATCTCTCCAGCCATTACCCATCCAGCTAGGTAGGTCGCCAGTGCAACTACGATGGTTTTGTATTTACGCTTCTTTAGATAAAACAACAACAAAACCAAGGGGGTTATTTTGATCCAAGCCGCAATTGCCAGCAAAATTCCGGCCCAACCATCACTCTTTCTCAGGTATGCATACAAACTCCCGACTAAACATGCAAGAATTACAAAATTGATCTGTCCCATCCCAAGCGTAAACTTGTAAGGGAACGACAACACAATTAGCGCTACGATCCAACTCCATTCACGTTTAGTGACTTGTGGCAATATCTTCACCATCATCCACAAGGATCCAGCCATGGCCAAAAGTGATAACACAGTCCATAGCTTCTCAGCTACTATATACGGCATCCAAGCAATCGGCGCCAAAATAACCATGGCCGACATCGGATACTTCATGGCTATACTTGGATCTTGGTACATGCTAATACCATGCTGGAGATCCCACACAGCCTGGTAGTAAATCGCAAAATCAAATAAATGAAAAGTCCAGACAATTCTAACTACGGTAAAGATCGCAAACGCCCATATCATCCATAAAATTAGCTTCATTGCTTAATTTTAGCTTATACTACTTGATATGCATGCATTTATTGTGATCGGTGGCACAAAAGATACCCGGACCAGCTACATTCAGGATTTGCTCACTACCCCCACCGAGCTCATCCATCTCTACGCCGAAAAATCCTCGCTTACCATCAAACAAGTACAAGATCTAAACACTCCCCTCAGCATCTCCGCTAGACTACCACGTCTAGTCTGGATCGAAGAAGCCAACTTGCTCACCATCCCTGCGCAAAATGCGCTCCTCAAAATGCTCGAAGAACCTCCCGCGTCCACCAATTTTTACTTAACCCTAGACTCTGCCACCTCGCTCCTCCCGACTATTCGCTCCCGCTGTACCCTAATCAATTTGCCAAATACGCCCAATTTGCCCAATTTGGCCAATTTGTCTGAATTAAAGCAAATCATGGCTCTCTCTCCAGGGGATCGTCTCACAGCTATTACCAAAAGAGATCGATCAGAAACTATCGCTTGGCTTACCCAAATCGAGTCGGCTTTAAAAGACAAGTTGTCTCTCACCACCATCACTCCCTCTAGCGCCAAAACACTAGCCAAAATCGCGCGCCTCGCCCTCCAAGCCCACCGGGAACTGCTCGCCAATTGCAGTGTCGGCCTAGTCACCCAAAACTTCTATCTCTTACTACCTCACACCAGATCGACCAAGTAGACGGCTCATAAGCCCCCTGCTACAATCGACTGTGCTATAGTTACTTTTCTATTAGGCTAATGAGCCTAATTTGGCTTATTTGGCTAATTTTTATGGTTAAATCTTCATACAATGCATCTGATATTAAAGTTCTCGAAGGTTTAGAGCCTGTCCGCAAACGTCCCGGCATGTATATCGGCTCGACCGATGAGCGCGGTATCCAAGAATTACTCAAAGAAATTACCGACAACAGTGTCGATGAAGCCATTGCCGGTTACGCCAAAAATGTTTATATCACCCTAGGCAAAGATGGCTACGCCACCATTTCCGACGACGGTCGCGGTATCCCGACCGACATGCATCCCTCCGGTGTTTCGGCCCTAGAGATTGCCATGACCAAGCTCCACGCCGGGGGCAAATTTGAGGAGACTGCCTACCAAGCTTCCGGTGGACTCCATGGTGTTGGTGCCTCAGCCGTCAACGCGCTCTCGTCTCATATGTCCGTGATTGTCAAACGGGGTGGTGAGTACCACATGCAGGCATATCAGATCGGCAATCCCGACTATCCAGTCAAAATCCTCTCCGAGGCCGAAGTAAAAAAGATTTTGGTCCCTGGTCACGAGCATTTATTAACCGACGAGACCGGGACCTACACCACCTTTATTCCTGACAAAACTATTTTTAAGAAAACCATCGAGTTTGAGTATCGCAGTATCAAGACTCGTGTGCGCGAGCGCGCTTACTTGGTCCCCAAACTATATTTTCACTTAAACGACGAAACCTCGGGCGAGTCGACCAATTTCTATTTTGAGTCAGGTATCAAATCTCTCGTTGCCCACTTAAATACTCACAAAAAAGCTCTCCACGATGTGGTTTACATGACGGGCTCTGAGACAGTCGAAAACTTGAAGATTGGGGTCGAGGTGGCTTTCCAGTACAACGATAGTTTCTCGGAGAATATCTTGAGTTTCGCCAACGTCATCCGCACTTACGACGGTGGCACGCACTTGACTGGTTTCCGTACGGCTTTGACCAAAGTAATCAAAGATTACATGGCCAAGAAAATGGGCGAAAAAAACAAAATTGAGCTTTCCGGTGATGATCTAAAAGAAGGTCTGACCGCCGTGGTCTTTATCAAAATGAGTTCATCCGAGATCCAGTTCGAGTCTCAAACCAAATCCAAACTCAACAACATGGAAGCCCAGTCTGCTGTCTATGCCGTGGTCAAAGCTCAATTAGAGACTTACCTCGAAGAACACCCAGGTGAAGCCAAGAAAATGCTGGAAAAAGCCGAGCTCGCCGCTCGTGCTCGTATGGCCGCCAGGGCCGCCCGCGACGCCGTGGTGCGCAAAGGTGTGCTCGAGGGTACGACTCTCCCAGGCAAGCTCGCCGACTGCCAGGAAAAAGATCCCTCACTTTGTGAGATCTACATCGTCGAGGGTGACTCCGCCGGTGGATCCGCCAAGCAGGGGAGAGACCGTCGTTTCCAGGCTATTTTTCCTCTCCGCGGTAAGATATTAAACACCGAGCGCGCTAGACTAGACAAAATCATTGCCTTTGAAGAACTCAAAAACTTGATCGTCGCCCTGGGCACTGGTATTGGTGAGACCTACAACGCCGACCGTCTGCGCTACCACCGTGTGATCCTCATGAATGATGCCGACGTCGACGGCGAACACATCACTACCCTGGCCCTCACTTTCTTCTACCGCCACATGAAAGAGGTCATTGAAGGTGGCTACCTCTATATCGCCATGCCACCTCTTTTCCGCATCGAGATCGACAAAAAAGAGCAATATGTCTACACCGAGTCCGAGCGTGACACCATTTTAGAAGCCAACAAAGGCAAAAAAATCACTCTTCAGCGCTACAAGGGTTTAGGAGAAATGAATCCAGAACAGCTCTGGATGACTACCATGAACCCCGAGCATCGCATGCTCAAAAAGGTCCGGATCGACGATGCCGCCGCCGCCGACGAGATCTTTACGATATTGATGGGCGACGAGGTCCCACCCCGCAAAAAGTTTATTCAGGTCAATGCCACGCAGGCGACTCTTGACGTCTAAAAAATGTAAAATAACAAGAGTGGTCCTGAGCTTGCCGAAGGACGACACTCATTAATATAAAGGAGGAATATATGTCTGACCAAAATATGCAAATCAAAGTCTATATCGAGATCCCAGAAGGGAGCAAGGTCAAATACGAACGTGACGAAGAAACGGGCATGCTCATGTGTGACCGCATCCTTCACACCCCCATGAACTTCCCTGGTAACTACGGCTTTGTTCTAGATTCTATGGGCGAAGATGGCGACCCCACCGATGTCTTACTCCTCACCTCCGAAGCTATCATTCCTGGCGTTGGCATCAAAGCCAAATTGATCGGCATGCTCGAGATGACGGACGAAGAAGGGGTAGACACCAAACTCATCGCTGTCCCAGTCCAAAAAGTCGATCCTTTGTTTGGCACCTGGAACGATGTCTCAGATATCCCAGAGCACACCAAAAACAAAATCAAGCACTTCTTTGACCACTACAAAGATTTAGAGCCAGGCAAATTTGTCAAAACCGGTGCCTTCCTTGGTGCCGCTGAGGCCGCCAAAGTATTAGAAGCCGATATGAAAAGAGGACAGAAATAAATGGCCGATGAATCGATCTTGAAACCATTGGACTTGACCGACGAGACTGCGGAGCTGTCGTCGGTCCTCGACGAACCCGGCGATTCTGCTCCCACAATTGAGCCAAATGAGCCTAATTCGGCAAATTTGGCTAATTCTTCCGACGTGGTTTCATCCGATCGCACCTCATTCCTCACTGTCGGTGCCCAAAAGCCTTGGGACATCGAGGAAACCAAGTTTGGCAAGATCGCGACCGTTGGTGTGGTAGACGAGATGAAAAAGTCCTACCTCGACTACGCCATGTCAGTCATCGTCTCTCGTGCCCTGCCAGACGCCCGCGATGGGCTCAAGCCCGTCCACCGTCGTATCCTCTTTGGCATGAAAGAACTCGCTCTCTTGCCACCTGCCAAATACAAGAAATGTGCTCGTATCGTTGGAGAAGTATTGGGTAAGTACCACCCCCACGGTGACACTGCCGTTTACGACGCTTTAGCTCGTCTAGCCCAAGATTTCTCTATGCGTTACATGCTCGTGGATGGCCAGGGCAACTTCGGTTCTGTTGACGGTGACTCACCTGCCGCCATGCGTTACACCGAAGCTAGACTTGCCAAAATCACCGGAGAAATCCTCGCTGATTTAGACAAAGATACTGTGGACTGGATCGACAACTTTGACGGCACTTTCCAGGAGCCAACTGTCATGCCAGCCAAGCTCCCCAATCTCTTGCTCATGGGCTCTGATGGTATTGCGGTCGGTATGGCCACCAAGATCCCCACCCACAACATTGGCGAGATCATCGACGCCGTCATCACTCTCATCAAAAAAGGTGACTCACCCCGTGAAACCGAAATCAAAGACGACATCGGCATCGAATCTCGCCCCTACAAAGAACTAACCGGCGACTTCACCTCAGAAGCTACTGTGGATGATTTGTTGGAAAGTGTCCAAGGACCCGATTTCCCCACTGGCGGTGTGATCTACGACGCCGAAGCTATCCGTGAGGTTTATGCTACCGGTAAGGGTAGGGTAGTAACAAGGGCAGTCGCCGAGATCGAAGAAACCAAATCCGGCAAATTCCAGATTGTGGTCACCGAAATCCCGTACCAGGTCAACAAAGCCAAATTGATCCAGCGCATCGCCGATCTTGTCCGCGACAAAAAACTCGATGGCATCTCCGACCTACGTGATGAGTCCGACCGCGAGGGTATGCGGATCGTGATCGAACTAAAGAAAGCTTCTAAACCCAAATCAGTTTTAAATAATCTCTACAAACACACGGAACTGCAAAATAGCTTCCCCGCCAACATGGTCGCGCTCGACGAGCAGGGCACGCCTCACCTCATGAACTTAAAAACCATCCTCGGTCACTACGTCAAACATCGCCAGACCGTGATCGTCCGCCGCTCACAATTCGAGCTCAAGGAAAATCGGGCGCGTATCCACATTTTAGAAGGCTATATTAAAGCGTTAGATCACCTGGACGAAGTCATCAAAACTATCCGTGCCAGCAAGGATACCGAAGAAGCCAAGGCCCAGCTCATCAAAAAGTTCGGCTTTAGCGAGATCCAAGCCGTCGCCATTCTCGACATGCAACTGCGCCGTCTCTCCGCGCTCGAACGTAAAAAAATCGAAGACGAATACAACGCTCTCATGGTCCGTATCAACGAGCTTTTGGCACTACTCAAAGATCCCAAAGCGATCCTCTCCACGATCACCAAAGAACTCAATGAGCTCAAAGAGATCTACGGTGACCCTCGCAAAACCAAAGTCATCAAAGGTAAGCTCGGCGAGTTTAGTGAAGAAGATCTAGTCGCCGCCGAAGACAATTTGGTCGCAATTACGAGGGACGGCTATGTCAAACGCATGCCTCTCTCTACCTACCGCACTCAGCGCCGTGGAGGTAAGGGAGTCGTAGGTATGACCACCAAAGATACCGACGAGATCCTCCACATGACGGTCGCCAATACCCACGATTTTGCGCTCTTCTTCACCAATACGGGCAAGGTCTACAGTATGCGAGTATTTGAACTCCCAGAGGGTAGTCGTACCGCCAAAGGGCAGGCCATCATCAATCTCCTCAATATCGAACAAGGCGAAATGGTTCAAGCTGTCTTGGCCGTCAACAAAGACTTACTCAAAGACAAAGGTCACTTTATCACCATGGCCACCTCAAATGGCATGATCAAAAAAACTCCGCTCTCTGAGTATGAAAGTATTAGGCAGAGCGGCAAGATCGGCATCTCTCTGCGCGATAATGACCAGCTCATCAAAGTCGAGATCAGCCACGGCCAAAACTACATTATCTTGGTTACCAAAGGCGGCAAATCCATCAAGTTCAAAGAAACCGACGTGACTGCAACCGGTCGCGACACCATGGGCGTAAAGGGTATGACTTTGAAAGCCGGCGACGCTGTAATTGCCATGGAAACCGTCGAGATTACCCCACCCAAGCCAGATGACAAAAGACGCAAGTTCTTCCGCGAGATCTTGGCTGTCACCGAGCACGGACTAGGAAAACGTACCGACGTAGGCGAGTATCCCGAACAAAAGCGGGGAGGCCAGGGTGTCAAAGTCGCCGAGCTCTCTGAGCGCACGGGTGATATCGCCGCTGTTCGCATGGTCACAGAAGACGATGAACAAGTCGTGATCACCACCAAGCAAGCCCAGGTCATTAAACTGCCACTCAAAAACATCAAAGTCCTCGGCCGCTCCACCCAGGGTGTCATCCTCATGCGCCCCGCCTCTGGCGACGTCGTCACTTCCGTGACCACCCTCCAGGACGCCGAGGAAGAGGAAGTATAATGAAACAAGCAATTGTAGCTTGCGCCATTATTCATCAAAAAATTGGTAATGAAATTAAAATTCTTTTAACTAAGAGAACACTGACTGCTAACTTTCTACCTGGTATTTATGAAATTCCCGGCGGACATATTGAATACGGAGAAGAGTTAGTCGCTGGGCTAGAAAGAGAACTACAGGAAGAATTAAATCTCTCGGTAAAAGTGGGTGAATTATTCACTGCTTTTACTTATCTACACAACGATACCCATACTGTCGAACTAGCATATTTCGCAAGTCCAACATCAGACATCAAACATATTAAAGTTAAGGAAGATGAGATATCCGAAAGTCGCTGGATCAATGAAAGTGAAATTGAAACAATAGTATCAGCAAACAAAAAACCAGACGATCCAGAAATTAGTATTCTAAAAAATGCATTTAAGAAACTATCATTATGACTACAATTTTTGAATCAACCAATTTTATCGTCGAGCCACATCCAAGACCAGAAGTGGACAGACTTGATGGGGGACATATCGTCATCAACCCCAAAGTCAAGATCGAGGATCGCCAGCAGTTAACTCCCGACCAAGCCAAGGAAATGATACGACTTACAATTCTGGTAGGCGAGGCGATGAAGCGGTACTACAAATCTATCGGGATCGAGCTTCACCGCGTTAATTATCAAGACAATGGCAACTGGCGTCCAGAGCAACATTACCATCTATACGGTCGTGCCAAAACCGCCAAATATCAAAAAGCTGGCGATCCCATTATTCCCGGCCACAAAGATGAATACCAAAATCTTACGGCCAACGACGTAGCCGGCCTCCAAAGAGAAATCACTCAGCTCCTCACCGAACCAAATTACTCCGACACTTCCTGGGGATTCTCTCTAACTCAATAGGTTCAATGGTTCGAACCATTAGGCCTTTGTGTATTAATTATTTGAATCATCGATACAAGTTAATATCGTGATTCGAATTATGGTAGTAACTAGTATCTGTAAAGATTTTTTATATCTCCTGACTACCTAGAATAGGATATAATCCCACAATTATGGAAGTTATTAAAAACGGCCAAGGTTCCCTGGAATTTAGCTATGAAAACGGCTTTATCCACATCCAGAACATTTATGTTGGTGGAAAAAGAAGTGTTGGAAATGGTAGAGATCTGTTAGTAAAGTTTATAGAACAAGTGGGTAGGAATCAAAAAATTAGCGGGGAAATTGCACATCAAGAGACAGTTGCTATGTTGTATTCAATTTATGGCCAGCTAGCCATCGCGCAACCCAATACTTTGATCGCAATCCGAGAAATTGCAACTCTCCCCATTGTCCAAATTTTTGCTTCTGCTGAAATTGTCATTTCGGCAGTAGCACTAATCTACGTGCCAGAAATACAATCAGAGGATATCCACGAACGGTTTCACCGGCCCTTTTCAGGTCACACTTAAAAAGACAATGCTCAAGCTATAATAGCGTTATGACAATCTCAATCCAAGACTACGACGCAACGGCCCCGCAACTATTTGAAGAGGCGAGGGGAGTGCTGCAAAATTTATTACCCGATGCCGAGATTCACCATGTCGGCAGTACCTCGATCCCAGGATTGGGCGGCAAAGGGATTATCGATATCATGGTCGCAATTCCAGACTGGAAAACCAAAGCGCAGGATGGCAAAAAATTGGTGGAGCTCGGGTTTGCCCACGTCCACCCCGAGGAGAACGGTCGCATTTTTATGAGCAGGGTAGGGGAGACAGTGAAAAACGACGTCCACCTTCACCTCACCTATATCGGCAGTACCGAATACAAAAAAATGCTCGCATTCCGCGATTATCTACGCTCACATCCCGACGAAGCTGAAAATTATCAGAAGCAAAAGCACCAGTGGCTCAAATCTGCCAGTGGTCACCGCCAGTTTTACACCGCCTCCAAAAACGACTACATTGCACAAATCCTCTCACTCGCTAAATCAGATCTATCTTAACCTAACGGTTCGATGGTTCGAACCATCGAACCATCCCAATTCGTGGCAACTTCTCGGTTGTGATACTATCATTTTATGCCACCAGTTTCTTATCGCAAACTCCCTGAGGAAATGTATAACCATCTTGTCAGCATCCTCATTCAAGTATTATCCACAACCAACCAGACAAAAAGTGGTTTGCTGTTTGTCAATAAATTCCTATCATCCAGCGAGCTAACTATGCTAGCCAAGCGAGTAGGTATAGCACTTCTGCTCAAGCGTGGCTATACATATAGATCCGTCATGGATTACCTCAAAGTCAGTAAGGGCACGGTAGCAAAAGTGGCTGAAATAATTCATAGCAACGACCAAGAATCACAAAGTATTTTAAACAAATCATAACCAACAAACAAATAGGTGAAGTCCTTTCCAAATTTGATTACTATCTAGATAAACTCTTGCCACCAAAGGGTGGCAACTGGCATGAATGGAGAATAAGAATAGAAGATAAACGAAGAAAGTCGGAAAGACCAATCTGAGAAATCCGGTTCGATGGTTCGAACCATCGAACCTATTCTTTCTCTGCTAGAATTGTTCTATGACACTCAGCGACTTATCCTGGATAGTTAGCACAAAAGATTCACAAACAGAACTCAACTGGATCAAGGCAGAAATAGAGCGGATAGGGCAGGGGAGTTTAGAAAAATTAGCCCAGGCCGCAACTGAGCAGAGTAAACATGCCTACGTCCCATACTCCCATTATCAGGTCGGGGTCGCCATCCTCACCAAATCCGGCAAAACCTATCTAGGCAACAACGTAGAGCGTGCCAGTTACAGCGAGACCGACCACGCCGAAGAATCAGCCATAACTGGAGCCGTGGTAGATGGGGAAGTAGGTCGTAGTGGGCGCAAATTTCTCGTCGCTCTAGCCTGTTCCCACGCGGGCGACACCGCGCCCTGCGGTAGATGTCGCCAAATTATGATGGAGCATGCTGACAACTGTCTCGTTCTAACCGTCGATGTCGACGGGAAAATTCGTCGTATCACTTCGCTAAAGACCTTGCTCCCGTACGCATTCTCACCCACCGACCTCGGGATAGAGTAACACTTCTAAAATCATATCTTGATAAACTGTTCTATATATAGTAAAGTAATGAGATGTGAGTGAATATGTCTCTAAAGTACGCTCGTTAACTAATGAACAATTACAGTTACGTTTTCAATCAGTACTTCAAAGAAGTAGTTTTTTTGCAGAAATCGATGCACAAATTGTCAGAGAGCTAGATGCCAATACCAGGTTAGGGCGCAACCCTTTGGATCAAGCAAAGCATGCACTACTTAAGCAGTACAACCTAGACACAATTCCCTCTCCTATAGAGAAATTTTTAGAAGCTATGTTTATGGCTCCGACTTCCGCCAAACCAATGATGATAGACGCACTTCGCGAAGCCGTAGACAATCTTGAACATTATCCTGATCCTCCAACCATCATCCAGTTTCTATTAGCAACCTCCAAGGAAGAAGCAAGAATTCTTAGTCGTCAAAGTGCAATTCAGCAAGTTACAGATAACGCTGAAGCAATTCGACGTGAAGCTATAGCCCAGGTCACTCATAACATGGGTTATTGCTCTGAATCTAAGTCTTCTCCAGCTCAAGTCAACAACCCATGGAAGTGACTTTGGTACAATAGACTTATGTCCAAACTAAAAGTAGCCGTCATCTTTGGCGGCAAGAGTCCCGAGCACGAAGTCTCGATCATCACGGCCGTCCAAGCCATGGCCAATATGCCCAAAGAATACGAGATTATCCCGATCTACGTCAGTAAAACTGGCGAACTCTTTAGTGGTGACAAACTCAAATCCATCGATACCTATCAAAATATGCCACTCCTGGAGCAAATGGCCGAGCGCGTCGCGCTCCCCAGCTCTCCAGCAACCATCACACTCACCCCCACCACGCAATCATTTTTCAAAAAAACCGGCAAACCATTTGACGTCATCTTTCCCTGTTTCCACGGTGGGGTAGGGGAGGGTGGTTGGATCCAGGGACTGGCCGAGTTTTACGGTATCCCGCTTGTTGGGACCGGTCTAACCGGCGCGGCCATTGGCATGGACAAAGTGGCGATGAAGGCGGCCTTTGACGGCGCCAATATCAAGCAAGCTCCCTACATCTGGTTTTATCGAAATGATTGGTATACTAAAGAAGCCACCTTTGTCAAAGAAATCGAAACTCATCTCAAGTATCCCATTTTCGTCAAACCCAGCCGGGGAGGATCATCCATTGGTACGACCTGTGCTAAAACCAAAGTCGAACTTATCCGCGCCATCGATCTCGCCGCCGCCATGGATACTAGAATAGTCGTTGAAGAGGGGATTACTGGGGCACGAGAGATCAATATCTCCATTATGGGCAACGCCGGCCACGATCTCGAATGTTCGGTCTGCGAAGAAGTCTTCCACGAAGGTTCCGAGTTCTTGGATTTTAAAGTTAAGTATCTACCTAGCGACAAGGAAAGTTTGGCAAGTAGTAAAAGTGAAGGTATGGCCAGTACGAATAAAGTAATTCCGGCCAAATTAGACAAAAAACTAGTAAATAAAATAGAGCAAATAGGTAAACTTATTTTCAACTTATTAGACTGCTCAGGGCTCGTTCGGCTTGACTTCCTAGTAAAAGGAAACGATGTGTATTGCATCGAGATCAACACTATTCCTGGTCTTCTTAGTTTTTATCTCTGGAAAAAATCAGGTTATACATATCCAAAATTGCTTACTCACTTGATAGAATTAGCAGTTTTCAAACATGAGGATATTAAGAAGAATGTGACCGACTTTGCCTCGCCAATTCTTACCAACCTAAGTCAAGGAAAATTGGGTAGTAAACTGAATTAATAATTTTCCGTCACATCATTTTCCAGTAGCACGAGAGGTTCTTTCTTCAGTTTCAAATCCCTGACAGCTCGCATAAAGTCCAACGTTTTCGCGATATAGATCACCTTTACTTTTCCCCCGATCCCTCGCTCCAAGCTTAGGGTTCGCTCGTTGTGTCCTACCAAGATCACATAGTCTGCATTACCAATTATCTCTTTGCCCAGTTCTTCGTGGATCTTGTTGCTCTCTCTCCCCAGCTCCACCAGTCCCGGTGTCACCAGTATTCTGACATACTTTTTCTGCTGTCCTAGATAGGTGAGGGCATCCACAAACCCGCGGTCGTTACTACTAAAGCTATCATCAATCACTTTCATTCCGTAGCGCTCACTCGTCATCTCAAATCTGTTTTTCACCTGCCTAACTTGCATATCAAAGTTAGTGATCCCAAACAATCTAGCGATTTTTTTGGCACCATCTAAATTGGCTTCATTTCTACTTGCCCCACGCTTAGCCAGAGGCGAATTGGGGTACCATGTCGCCTTTACCCCCAACTTTTCCACATTTTTGACGACCGCTTCATCTCTCCCATTTGCCACTAGTTTTCCCTGCACTTTGTCCATATAAACCGCGATCTCGCTCTTAGCTATTTGGATATTCTCCCAGCTACCAAAGCGCTCTAGATGCTGTCTCGCCATCCCGGTGAGGATCCCAATATCAGGGCTTACCATCGTGAGTAGATGGGTAATGTCACCCATATGATAGGCGCCCACCTCTACAATAAATATCTCAGTCCTTTCATCGACTTCATACTCTAAACACTTAGCAATCCCAAAAATGGTATTAAAGCTCTCTGGTGTTGCGACCGTTCGATACTTGGTCCGGATCAGATCGTAAGCATAGTTCTTGACGGACGTTTTGCCATACGACCCAGCGATCGCCACCACTCTGAGCCCGCGCTGTTTCAGCTGGGCAATGCGCGCTCTAGTTCGGTACCAAGTAACAACCTCCGCAGTTTTGACAGCGCTGGCTATCAGTGTATTGGCACCCACTATCCCGAGGGGATACGATAACAATCTAGTTAGTTTTAGTCTTCCGGTCCAGCGTGCACGTTTGACCACCGACTCATCGATGTCACGACTAGCGGCCAAATACCTCTCAGTGTCGTACTGCTCGAGCTGGAGTAATGCCAAATTGGCTAATCTACTCATTCGACTGCCTCCTGCAAAATCCGTAACGTCTGTTCATAGTGGCTCGAGTGCGGGTCATGTCCCGCCCCCCAGACGACTCTAACTCGCGAATGTCTCACCAATTTAGCGTAAATTTTTGTTAAAGGTAGAGGCAAGATCGGATCATTTTCTCCCCACACAATCGTCGTTTCAACCTCTATTTTTGGCAAATATTTACGCAAATCTGTTTTAACTATCGCCCGGTACAGCTCCCGCAGGGCAGGGGTGTTACGATAATCCTCATCCATCAAAGACAGAGCAAGCTTGGCACGCACCGAGGCAGGGACCCATGCAAACAATTTTGAAACAAACTGGAGTGTCAGTCGTTTAATCGATTTTGGCTTGACTCCAGCCGGATCAATAAGTACGAGTCTCTCTATCAAAGCGGGGTAGTTCGATCCAAGCACAATCCCCACGCGCCCGCCGAGGGAATGTCCGAGGAGAATAACTTTTTCGATTTCCAGGTACTGGCAAAAGTCTTTGACGAGTTCACTATACTCAAAAATATTCGCTACCTTGGGCAAGCTCGATCCGCCAAACCCTGGGAGGTCTAAGACAAAAACCTTGCGTCCGCTCCACTTGCTTAGATCTTGTGCCATCCTGATCCACTCGTTCCCACTCCGCCCCCAGCCGTGCAAAACCAAAATCGGTGTGCGTTTACCACTGCCTATTTCCTGATAATTCCATAGCTGGTGTCCCACTGCAATCTGTGTCATACCCCGATTATACGTGAAATTATCTTTGAGTATCTTACAATTTCTTACAATATCTTCTAATATTAGCCAATATCTACCAACATCTGCTAAGATTGAATAAATGACCGATTCTCGCAAATTTTCTCTCCTAGCCAAACTCAGTAGTCTCGATGCCGAATCCAAATTATTACCTAGGCGATTAGAGATTCTCCTCACAATCCGCGACCACTCCCCCTGCAGTCTCGACTTTTTACAAAGGAATTTTGTGGGCACACCAGGGAGCACTCTTCGCTACGATTTACTCAAGCTCCAGCAGACAGGACTCATCCAAAAGCTCGGGGTCACCCGCGGAGCTCTTTACTCTGCCTCTCCCACCGAGTGATACTTTTCATGCACACTTTTTAGTTGCGGGTTGGTCACGTGGGTATAGATCTGTGTGGTCGCGATATTCTTGTGTCCTAGCATTTCCTGGACCTCACGTAGCCCTGCGCCGTGACTGATGAGATCAGTAGCAAAGCTATGCCTCATCACGTGGGGTGTAATCGAGTACGGCAGGTGCGCCAGGCGTCCATATTTAGCGATGATGCGCTGGACAGTCCTCACATTCAGTCTCAGTTTCTCTCCAGCTTTGGGATCGTCGATCTCGGGCTTGGCTCCGCTATGGCGGATAAAGACGGGGTGGTAGTGATCATCTCGCTCACGCAAATATTTATCTATCCACTGTGCCGCCCGGTCGGACAGGAAAACTACCCGGATTTTTCTACCTTTACCCATCACCCCGAACTCACGAGATTCTAAATTAATCGTAGTCTTGTTCAGTGACACCAGCTCCGATACCCGCAATCCAGTCGAGAAAAGAGTTTCCATAATCACTCTATCTCGCAATCCTTGGATATTGGATATATCCGCCTTTTCTATCATCGCTTCCACATGTGAATAATCCAAGAACTTGAGCGAATGCTCCTTGCCTTTGGGTAGTTCTAGTCGCTCCGGAGAGACTACTTCATAATCCTGCCTCAGCAGATACCGGAGCATCGATCTTAGTGCGATTACATAATATCCCTGGGTGACAGGCGAGAGATATTCACCTTTATCATTTTTATGTTGCGCCAAAAAGACACGGTAGGTCTTCAACATCTTAGAGGTCACGTCGCTCAATTCTTTGTCTGGATAATACTTACCCAACCAAGTGGAAAACTTTAATAGGTAAAATCGATAATTGCGAATCGTAAAAGGAGACACCTGTCGCTCGATTGTGAGGTACTCGAGGTACTCTTCAATGCAGGCCTGGAGTGTTGGAGTACTACCCTTAGCACTCATATAGTTTCGACTGCCAAATATCTCGAATTAAAATTGGGATGGATATATCCTACCATTTTACACATACATACCCACCGCACACGATAGTCGTGTGACTATCCACCCTATAGTGGTAAATTAAGCAATCCTATAGTTTTGAAGTGTTTGACTCCTTAGGGCAGGGGAGTTAAACCATAGGGCCTACTCACATTGTGCGACATTGGATAAGCGTTGTCAACCACCGATAAATTCCAAGATATAATCATTCACCAATTTTGTGAATACTGGTTGATTTTTATAGTCGTGGCGCATACCATTTATCAATCGATAAATCTTAGGATCACATGCTCTGTTAAATAATCCCTGAGTCAAGTCAAAGGGAACACGATCGTCCAGAGACCCAGCCAAGAACATTTTTGGACACTTAATACCCGATATCACAGCCCGAGCGTCAAAGAGCTGAGCATCCTTCACAAACTCATAAGGTATATCTACCTCACCATATCTCGAGCTAGCAAAAGAATAAACGCCTCTAGATTTCCACTCATCTAACCTAGACTGTATATCGTCACCGGTGGCAAATCGGTATGGACTTACGACACACGCCAGCCTAACAATGTTCTTACGTTCTGAACTAGCTATGGTAGCCGCCACACCACCCAATGACACTCCAACCAAAGCTATTTCTTCGTTGCTGAATTCATCTAAAGCTCTGTTAATTGTGTTTATGTGGGACGACAAACGATACTTTTCAAAGTTGCGACTCGACAGCTCCTCAGATTCCACAGTGACTGCCTCAATCCCAGCAAGCCGTGCTCGGTTCATTAAATCAATATGATGTGGCTCGTCGGCATAACCTAGGAATCCAGGAATAATAACGAGTTTCATGGGACTAGTATAGCAAAACAAGATAGAAACTGAGTTCCCACCAGATACAGAGCCTGTACAATCGATTCTACGGCTCATTTATAGATCATCCCGAACCATTGCATAGCCATAAAAGCCAATTTTCTACGGGTATCGTTCGGAAGTAGGTCATTTAGGGTATCTAAGTACAATGGGGGAGTTTGGGAAAAAGAAATCGACGCAACATCGCAAAATAGGCAATTACAAACATCAAACTTCTAAAATCTATAATCTCGGCTCCCCCTACCGAATTCGAGATGTATGTCATAAAAGATATATTGTGCGACATAGGAGAAACCCACTCTTGGGCACCTATGCGTCTAATAAAAGGGCGAATCTAGGCTCAGCGCCAAATTCGTATTTCACTGTAGTTGGATGTACATCCTCTGCTCTCCATATATCCATCGCTCAATAAAGCTGTGTATAGTTAACACGTCGCGTCTACCTCCCACTCTCTCACCCTCCAGATGTATATCTGGAGAGACCACTCCCTCCCCAGATGTGTGACCTGGTGATCTTGGCAGACCCCAGACCAAGTTGCTACACCCCCAGAGCATACAGGGTACAAACTATATCAAACCTGTTCACAAAACTTACACGAATCAGTCGCAAGGATCGGATACTTTTTATCCACAATCGTGAAAAATTATAGGACATGTCGTGAAAAGCCTATAATTATTATAGGATAACTAGAAATACTATAGGACTCCCCCCTCCCCTCACCTAGTCCAGCCAAAAAATACAGCACCAATCACTACCGTAAATACTATAGCCGCAAATCCTAGATATTCCTGGATTGTCCGGGCAAACAATCTCCCTTCTAAATCGTGTTGGAACAGCCCGAGTATCACGTACATTCCCATCGCCAAAACCACGCTAGCCAGCGGGACGCTAATTAGCCAAAACGACAACACGAGGGCTAGTTCGCTCACCACGACCGCACCAACGAGCGCATAATAAAACTCTCTCTTTATTGTGTTAGATACCACATACGACCACACGCCCTGCCAGAAGATAGGTAGCGATACCACAAAGACGAGCAGTGCCACTAGCCACCCAGCCACGTGCAGAGAAAAAATCACGTGATACAAGAAGGCGCTAGTCAAAATAGAGAGGATAAAACCTACTGCCCTCGCCGCTCTCAGCAACTGGATGGTCCTAATCGACGCAACCGCAAAAATATTTACCGTCAACAACAAGCCATACATCGAGATCCCAAACAAGATCAGCACAATCGCTCTCGTGATTATTGCCTGTGGCAGTAAAAAGTAAAACAACCCTACCGAGACCGGGTACAAGGTAGGCAAAATCAAGTTGACTACCCAGTTCACTCCACGCAAATCTTTAAGTAGCGACCAGGCAGTCAGTAGATATGCCGCCACACCAAAAAAAGCGATCGCACTGTATCGTGACTCTACTGGTAGTTTTTGGACTAGTAATAATCCAAACGACAGTAGGATCGATACCAAGAGGAATTTGCGCCGCTTGGTCATCCCACTCTTATCCCAGATTTGCATAAACCTCCTGTACGTCGTCGTAATCTGCCATTATTTCCAAAAAGTTCTCTACTTTTGCCGAGTCTTCAACCACAACCACTACTTTAGGTCGATACCCGATTGTGCCCCCTACTGTTTTACCTTTACTTTGGAGATACTTGATTACACTGTGCACCGTCTCTGGCAAAGTATAGATTGTCGATCCGCTCTCATCCACAACCACATCGCTCATCCCTAGATCAATCAGCTCTAGTTGGAGGTCCTCGTCGATCGAGTCTGGGGTATGGACTATCCCGCACTTGTCAAACATATGCATCACGCTCCCTTGCTCACCCATCCGCCCACCGTGTTTTTCCATCAGAGTCCTAATCTCTGCCACAGTGCGATTGCGGCTATCACTTACGACTTCTAAAATGACCATCACTCCATCTGGACCAAATGCCTCAATTATTAGTTCGGAGAGCTCCT
Source organism: uncultured Pseudomonadales bacterium (assembly GCA_964502225.1). Taxonomy (GTDB): domain Bacteria; phylum Patescibacteriota; class Microgenomatia; order UBA1400; family UBA12108; genus CAJAUT01. Next base: position 54,469 of record CAZCUC010000003.1, read on the forward strand.
CACCCGCTTTGCCCAGACCTTTATCAATTGCCCGGTCAATATTCTCTTTAGGCATATTCACTGCGCGAGCTTTATCCACCGCGAGGCGGAGCGAAAAGTTCATATCGGGATCACCCACTCCCCCGCCTTTTTTTACGGCAATAGTTATATCCTTTGCCATCTTGGTAAACACGCTCCCCTTGACCTTGTCGTTCGCCGCTTTTTTGTGCTTGATCGTACTCCACTTACTATGTCCTGACATAACCCTATTCTACCACCTGATCGGGAAGCAGGCGGAAAAATTTTACCCTTCTAAATCGAAAACTGACAGATGAAATTTTGACGACATTACAGGCGTGTAAACAGCCTGTACCGGAGATCAAAATTTGCGTCTGTCAGTTTGTATGTATTGACAAACGTCCTCATTCTCCCGATAATGAGCCGATCAATGCATGACCTACACGACAAAGCCATTCGCGCAGCCTTATCTGGCAACTGGGAGCTCGCTGTCGAGCTCAACCTCGAGATTCTCTCTGACTTACCACAAAATATTCCCGCTCTCAACCGCCTCGGCCGTGCCTACACCGAGCTAGGTCAAAAAGATGCCGCCGAAGATGCCTACACCCAGGTTCTCAAACTAGACAAATACGACGCAATTGCCACCAAAAATCTCAAACTCCTCCCCCACCAAAAAAATAACTTAAGCGAAATCACTCTCGTCCAAGAAGATTTTATCGAACTCCCCGGCATCACCAAGAGCACAATCCTGATCAAAGTCGCCAGTCGCGACACCCTCCTCTCGCTCGTCTGCAAGCAACATCTCAATCTCCTCCCCCGTACTCACCTAGTGGCAATCACAACAGACGACAAAATCTGCATTGGCTGTCTCCCAGACGATCTCTCCCTCAAAATTCGCGACCTCTTGAGCGCTGGTTACAATTACTCCGTTTGTCTCAAAGCGGCAAGCGACAATACCGCGACCATTTTTATCCGCGAACTCAAGCGTCCCAAAAAGCCCACTGCCGGTCCGACTTTTTCCCGCAGTAGTTACGTCACTCCTTCGCGCAAATCAAAATAATTCTTTCGCGTCTTTGCCCACCATCACCAGTACATTCGCCCGATACTCTGCTGGGATAGCCTCTATTTTTGGCGTATCCAACTGGAACAGATTTTGGAAAATATAGTCTAGCTTCTCTGCCTCTAGGCCACTACTCACTTGCCAGCTACTCTCCTCTAGTTGGCGATCACTCTCTACCGATCTGACCATCACTACGTCTAGTCCCAAGTTACTCAAAAACTCCGCGAGATCACTCCCCAAGCCGTTCTCGCCACTTGCATTGACGATCGCTACGCTCACCGACTCCCCTCCTATACCCCAGTCAAACAATCTACTCCCGATATACTCCTGCAGACGTTTAGCTTTATATTTATTGTCTTCAATTACTCCGGCCCTAAACAGTTCTTTTTCATCTATCACCCGGCCGCGGTAGCGCAGAGACCTGGCAAACAATAGTCCAGCATCAAAACGGGAGAGATTGGATTCTCCTTTTCTAAAGATACTCATAAATAGCTCTCTAGAAAGTGGGCGCTCACTCACCACATATCCTGGTACCGGCACACGCATAAATCCTTGGATTTTTTGCCTAGCAAACATCCCGCCTCCATTGCCATTGTACGATCCCAATTTGTACAGCGATGAGATCCCATACTCGCCGTTACTCCTGGTCGTAATAGCCAACTCGGTCGGGAAAGGAATGGTGATTATTTGTTTCTCGACTGGGTCAAACGATACAAAACTCACTCCCTGACTAGGTTTGATCACAGCCAAGTTAAAGCGATAATTTGCGTGTCCTACCAGCTGGTTCCTCCCCCACTCCCTAATCCCTAGTCCTATCACAATCATCACCCCCACTATCGCCAGTACCCACGATACATTCTTTTCCATTGCTCTATGCTAACATATGATCCATGCAACTTTCTGACTTTCACTACGACCTCCCTCTAGAGTTGATTGCCCAGGAGCCAGCGCACCCACGCGACTCAGCTCGGCTCATGCTAATTAATCGCGCTAGCGGCCAAATCTCTCACCACCATATCTACGACCTGCCGGCCTTGCTCCCCAAGAGCTATTTTATCGTCGCCAATAACACCAAGGTTTTTCCCGCGCGCATCATGGGTCACAAATCCACGGGAGGGAAAGTCGAGATCTTGCTCACCGAGCCGCTTGGTTCTAGTAGGTATAAATGTATCGCCCGCCCCGGTCTCAAAGTCGATGATGTTATCCTGTTTCCAAACGGTCTAACTGGGATTATCACTTCTGTCCACGACATCGAGCGTACAATCAAATTCAACCAAGAGGAGTCCACCCTTCGCACCACCCTCTCTCAAATCGGCACTATGCCCACTCCCCCCTATATCAAAAAACTCCTGGGCAACTCCAAAGATTACCAAACGATCTATGCCAAATATGGTTTCTCCGCCGCCGCCCCGACCGCCGGTCTCCACTTTACGCCCGAATTACTCAAACAGATCAAACTAGGTCATAGCTGGAATGAACTTACGCTAAACGTCGGCCTCGGCACTTTCCTCCCAGTCAAAGAAAACGATATTCAAGCTCACCACATGCACAGCGAGTCCTACACTATCTCTCCTACTACCGCGAGCCACATCCAAGCACTGAGACAATCGGGTCAAAAACTACTCTCGGTCGGGACAACCACTATGCGTGCCCTCGAATCAAACGTGTCCCTGCCCCATAGTTCCGAACCTTGCGCTAGCGAGAGTTCGGAACTTTTGCGCCCCGGTTCTTTTTCAACTGATATCTTTATCTACCCTCCCTACCAATTCCAGCTGACCGATGCTCTCATGACCAACTTTCATTTGCCCGGCTCCACGCTCCTCATGCTCGTCTCAGCTTTCTGCACATCCCCCCAAACTCCTATCTCATTCACCTCGTTTGCAGATTCCCTCCTGGGTCGAGCATACACCGAGGCCATCGCCCACAAATACCGCTTCTTCTCATTCGGCGACGCCATGCTGATTATCTAGCCTTCCTAAATACGGAAATTTTCGTAATGTCGCGGGCCACCAACTCGACCTTTTTGTTCAAACACGGTCTCTGCCTCAACTCGAACACTATCATCAAGTCTAGACGCAGCTTCAACTAAAGCGTGAGCCATCTCGGCTGGCATGCCAATTTGTTTTTCGATGACTTGCTCTGCAGATTCTAATGTATATTTGGTCGATCCTTCGGCAACCAGTTGCACTTGATCGGAAGCAGTAATTATTCCGCTTCCCCATGCTGCCTGGAGACATTCTTTATCTTCACCTTCAAGCAGACCAATCGTGATCCTAGGTGAATGTGCGCCAGTCACTTGTGCATATGGTGCCATAATGTATCTCCTCTTAAATATTTTTGGACATTGGGATAATTATCCCACACCTAGTCAATCTAGACAGACTTCAGATACTTCAGCACTTCATTCAACTCAGCATTATTCGACTCAAAATGGATCCGTTTCCCATTGCGCGGATGCTCAAACTCTATCTTCTGCGCCTGTAGGAGCACCCGGTGTGCCCACTTGCGATCCTCCCGGCTCCGTTTGCGCCCTGCATAATCAAAGTCACCTACAATCGGGTGTCCCATTTGTTTCGCATGCACACGGATCTGGTGGGTACGCCCAGTACGGGGCTTGAACTCCACGAGCGTAAATCCCACATATCCCCTATCATCGACTTTTAGTTCCTTGGGGAACTCCCAATTATTATATTCAGTGCGGACTTCGTATCGCGTCACACTTTCTCTCCCATCCTCCCGCACCCCAAACTTTTTCCTATCATCCCTCCGCCTAGCAATTGGCAGGTCTATCTGGCCTTCTTTGGCATCCCAGTACCCATGGGTCAGGGCCATATATACTTTTTGCACACTGTGTTGCTTAAATTGTTTTAGCAGGCTCACAAACGCATCTGTAGTCTTGGCCATGACCATCACCCCACTCGTCTCTCTATCCAGCCTATGCACTAGTCCACTGCGCTCAACAAAATACTTCTCATCGTCTGTAATTTCTGATTTTGAATTTTGAATTTGTTTAGGATTTAGAGTTTGTAATTTAAGATTTACTATCTGGTATCTTCCGTCCCACCAGTCCTGCAGTGTGGGCTCAGTGATCGTTTCCGCCCTATTACACACGATCCCCGACGGCTTATCGATCACGACAATTTCACTATCTTCAAAAATGATTGGTATTTCCATACCAGTATTGTACCAGGCTGGTTACTGCTCATACCATGAAAGTCAGGTTGGCGGATGAAATTTTATCGAAATTACAGGCACTACGTCGCCTGTACCTGAGACTAAAATTTACGTCCGACAAGCTGACCTAGATATATTACAACCCCTACTCCGATTATCCAGTCCCAAAGATTATTATGCAAAATCCCCAAGAAATTCCAATTATCCACAACTCCTCCATACCAAACCCTACTCACCAGATTCCCTGCCCCGCCTATGAGCACCATCCCTACCCCTATGCGCTCCCACAATTCCCGCATTTTTCCCGCATAAACCAATAGGCAGATCCACACGACTACGACTATCCAGACTGGAATATTATTAAACAATCCAAACGAGATCCCATTATTTAGCATTCAGTTACTTTGCTTTCTTGGCACAACTTACACAGAGCTCGGCAGTGGGGTCGATCCCCAGGCGATCAGTATCGATCATCTCTCCGCACTGGACACATTTACCATAGCTCCCATCATCTACTCTCTTCATCGCTTCTCTCACACGTATGAGCGCCACGCTGGTCTCCTGCCCTAGAGCGGCCGATTGCGCATGACCAAATTGTTCTGCCGCCTCGGTGTCGTCGCTCGCATTATCATTCAGGCGACTAGCATCGGCAAATGGATCCTCTTTCGCCAGCGACTTTTTCCGGCGCAACAAATCCCCTTCCAATTTTTTCAGATATTCCCAGACCGATTGCAGGACATTACGTGGATATTGCATAGCTATTTTCTCCTTATAATATTACTTAGCTTACCCCAGATCGTACTCTCACGTCTACCTATGCGCCGGTAAATGGTGTAGCCACTGACCGCATTGAGCAGTATACCAGGTACAAACTCGCGCAAACCCAAATAGTAAACACCCACCAGATTGAGGAAAATGAGACTAGCCAACCCTTCTTGGGCCATACTTGCCCCTCCCTTGTACCAACTATAAAACCGGAAATCTTTCCGCACTCTCGAGACTACCGCAAATGTAATCAAAGCAAAAACCCCTCCCCAAACATTTACTCTCCAATCGGGGTTAGTGCCATTGAGGATTGTGCCAATCCCCCCAAAAACCAAAACCAGAGCCAGGGTCACTACATATGCATCCGCCATTTTCCAGACCTGCCAATCATGGTTGCGCGCAAACAAAATCATCAGCATTGCGCTCCCCACGATCCCAGACACTACATTTATTCCTGGGTATGCCAGTAGCGCCAAACTCCGGTAAAGTGTGCCTACCTCTCCCCAGTGTAGAGCGACATACCCCATTCTGCCCACGACAAAGTAAGTGAGTACCGATAAAAAGAACCCATCAAACAAAGCAATTTCATCCCAGTGCTCATCTCTGCCCATTTTCCACCAAAAATACAATCCGATAAATAAACCTATCGCCAAAAACACACCGTACGAATAAATCTTGATTGGTCCCAAGCTGATTAATATTGGTAGCATATTTAGACTTTACACTATACACTATTCACTCTACACTAATTCATATGCTTTCTATTAGTCATGCCGTGACAGGTGCCTTTATTGCAGTCAAGATCGGCAATCCGTACCTAGCTATCCCCCTCATCCTCCTCTCGCATTACCTAGAAGACGCCGTCCCACACTGGGATGCTGGGACTGGGCTCGGCAACGGGAGCAAACCCAGGGAGCTAGCGGTCAAACACGGCCTAATCGATCTCGCCCTTGCCGCTATTTTAGTTTTAGTGTTTTTCCCTCCTTCCTCCTATGATCTATCCTCTATCATCTATCTCCTCAAAGAACCCCAAGTATGGGGTTCTTTGCTTGGTCTCCTCCCCGATTTCCTCGAGTCGCCACGCAACTTCCTCCGCTGGGAACCGGCATTTCTGAAACCCATCAATAGATTCCACCACAGTTTCCACCACTCTATCCCCCGCATGATCGATGGTCTCGCCCCCCAATTCCTCCTCCTCACTCTGCTTTGGATTTTCAGGTAACTACGTACCACCCTTTTGGACCTTCTCTAAAACGCTTAGCCTGTATAGCTAAAGCCGTCTCATATAACTCGATAGTGTCAGGTGATATCCCACCCGCCCCACGACCCTTTAACATCTTATGTATTAAAAGAAATTGATCAAAATCTTGAAGCAGTCGACGAGCTGCTTCCATCTGCGCTTGATCTAGCTCAACCTTTTGAACCACATCTGAAACAGGATTAGGTAAATCCATCGTCATCTGACCGGCCCTAGCTAAGCATTTGGCACACTCACCACATCTACACATTAAAAATATATTGTCGTCTAATTTCGACACCAAATCCATACACACCGACTACACTTGGGACAATCTGAGCGCAGTCTCGCTCAGCCACGCACAAGTGATATATAATAATGGCACATGCCTAGGTGGCGGAATGGTATACGCGCGAGTCTCAAAAACTCGTGGTTGTAATGACCTTGAGAGTTCGAGTCTCTCCCTAGGCACAAACATGCTATTCTGATATTCTTGTCTTACCACTTACAACAAACTCCACGTTTTCATCAGTCATTTTTCCTGCTCTCACCATACACAACTTTAGACTACCATCAGTAAATCTATGGGCCTGAGGATGTGCACAAAAGTACAAACTACCTTGAGCTACAACCTGGAGAATGCAATGAAAATCGACTGGCGTCCACATTTCTAGGTTTGGATTGCCTTTGATCCCACAACTATTATTACATCCCGTCCATGCTACCCTATCGCCTTCAAAATTTATCGTTAGATTCCTTATCATCAATGTGCCTTATCCACCCCGTAGAACCGGACCCGGTCGCCCTTGAACCTCAAATCAATCGTCCGGAGTGCCCCGTTGCGGTGTTTGGCAATATTTAGTTTTACACTCGAGAGATCCTCGGCATCTTCGCGGTAGAGGAACATCACGACGTCAGCGTCCTGCTCTATACTGCCCGACTCGCGTAGATCAGACAACTGCGGTGCGCTCCCTGCCCCGCGGTGTTCGATAGATCTAGACAGTTGTGACATCGCCACCACCGGGATTTTTAATTCACGCGCCAAGTTTTTCAAACCCTGAGAGATCTCAGCCACTTCTTGGACCCGGTTCTCTAGGTTGCGCCCTTTCACCAGTTGCAAGTAATCCACAAACAAGAGTCCCAAGTTGTGCTCTGACTTTAGCCGTCTAGCCTTTGTTCTCATCTCCAGAACCGAAATTCCCGGGGTATCATCGATATAGAGTGGTGCCTCTGCCAGGACCCCCATCGCTTCCGACAGCTTTTCAAAATCTTGCGCCGTCAATTTCCCTGTTTTTAGTCGCCACGCATCGATATCTGCCTGGGAAACCAACATACGATCCACGAGCTCTTCTTTACTCATTTCCAGGGAAAAGTACCCAACCGGGACCTTCGCCACGACACTGGCATACTGAGCGATATTCAAAGAAAACGCAGTCTTCCCCATCCCAGGTCTAGCGGCCAGGATAATCAAGTTCGAGTCCTGCATCCCAGCGAGGGTATTGTCCAGATCTGTAAATCCAGATGGCACTCCCCGCAGTGATCCCGATTTTTTCGACAATTCATCCAGCCGGTCAAAGCTCTCCGAGAGCACGTTTCTGATCGGGGTAAACCCTTGCTTCATACTCGCTTGAGAGAGGGAAAATACTTTTTGCTCTGCACTATCTAGGATCGCCGAGATATCCGACCCCTCATCAAACGACATCTCGATCATACTAGAAGAATCAGAGATCAATTTACGCCTGGTGTAGTAGCCCTGGATGATCTCCCCGTAATGTTTAATATTGGCCGAGCTTGGCACCCCCTCGACCAGCGTAGAGATATAGCTCACTCCCCCCACGGCCTCGAGCAACTTCATGGTTTTCAGTTTTTGTGGCAAAGTGACTAGATCAATCGGTTCCCTACCTTCAAACAGGATAATCATGGCCCGGTAAATATCGCCGTGCTTGTTTTGGTAAAAATGTTCCGGCTGCAAAAACTCGGACACCTGCACAATCGCATCTTTATCGATCAAAATCGACCCCAGGACACTGCGCTCTGCATCATCACTATGGGGAGGAACTTTTTGTACTGCCATATCCTTATTCTACAAAAATACTAAACAATCTTCACTACGTACCATGTACTATCTACTACCTACTAATCACTCAAACGTAATCACTTCGGTCAAATCTTCACTTAGCCCTGCCCTGCTCAAGTTCAAACTCTTTACCACCCGACTCCCGTGCTCGTAAGCACTGACAAACTTGGCTGTCTGCTCGCCGTATGGCAGGACAAAATATGGCTCTAGTTTCGCAATCACTTCGATCAGCTCTTTGCTGGCTAGCGTATCTACGCCCAGGATTACCACATCGATATTCTCTAGCTCGCTGATAGTTTTTTCTGCCAATGCTTTACTCAAATTGCCTAGATAAGCAACGCGCATATCCTCAAACTGCACGACATACACAATATTTTCCTCTGCCTTGTACCCAAATACTGAGATCCCCTCTACTTCGTACTCGCCGCTCTGGTTGATTACAAAGTCATCCCCGCCACTCTTGTGCGTGATACTCAGCCGGTTATCCTCGGTCAGCACTGACCCAGTTTTTGCTCTAATTTTAAAATTGCCTTTGCCGAGATAGCTTATATCCATAGGAACATATCGTAGCACAACTTTCGCCCACTTTGCACTATTTACGTCTTGGGTTTGATGAGTTAAACTGTGGCCAAGATGAAAGTAAAAAAAGAAGTCACTGTAGCAGTTGTTATAGGTCTTATCCTCGCTCTCGTCGTCACGGGCGGCGTACTGCGCGCGCGCCACGCCCTCAAAAACATCAAGCTCCCAACCAAAGACAGTTTCCAGCTCGGACCCAAACCTAGTCCAGAGACCAAATCTACCGAACTATTCGTCGAGCTCACAACTCCCGACAATCTAGTCACCGACCAACCCACCATGACGCTCAGCGGCAAAACACTCCCCTCTACCTACATCGCCATCTTGGCAGAAAAAGGCGAATACCTCATAGTCCCGAGCGACTTGGGTAGCTTTAGTCAGGAGGTAGCCCTCGTCAAAGGTGCCAACACGATCAAGCTCACTATTTACCAAAGCAACGGCAACAAAATCGAGAAAACTTTAAACGCAGTGTACACTACCGCACAGTTGTGATAGAGTTTAATCTTCAAAAATAATATGCAGAAAAAAACCATAATTATCCCCCTTATCGCGCTAACTTGCTCTCTCAGCTCGTTTATCTTCCACTCTAGCGCCAAAGCAGTCACCTCCTCTCCTTCTGCCACCCCCACCGTCAACGAATCTGATCTGGGAGAAATCACCGAGAACCTGAAAAAGCGTTTACAAGATTCTTTGACTCCAGCCCAGTCCCCCTCTGTCAGTACCGCTAGAGCATATATAGGTATAGTCAAAGATGTCATCAAAGATACCCTCATCATCGAAGACAAGGATGGCAAAAAGGATATCAAACTCGATGCCCAAACCAATATTCTTCGGACCCCCGGCAACGCCACGATCAAAGTCGACAACATCCGCATCGACGACTATATTATCGCGATCGGCTACCCCCAAGATACCGACATTCTGCTAGGTAAACGTTTAATTGTCAGCGTCGATCCCATCAAACCACCAACCAAAAATACCGGCCTCGGCACCCTCACCAAAATCGCCAAATCTAGCCTCACCCTCAAAGTAAATGACACTGAACTAATCCTCACAACTACCGCCAAAACCATCTACAAATCAACTGTGGCCAGTATCGAAGCAAGCGATCTAGAGGTCGGCGACACTCTCATCTTCACTTCCCTAGTCGAGAGCGAAAGCAAACAAACCGCAACTACCCTCATGCGCGTCCAGACCGCCGCCCTTGCTCAGTGAGCTATAATAAGTCCATGGCCGCTTCTTATCCCGATCAACACATGCAAAAACTCTTGAGTGCTCTCTCCACGCTCAAAACACCAGCGGAACTCGCGCTTTTCTTGCGCGATCTCATGACAGTCAAAGAGCTCAAAGATATCTCCCAAAGGTGGCAAATAGTCCTACTGCTAGAGCAAAAGCTCCCTTATCTAGAGATAGCCAAGCAAGTCGGGGTTTCCACGACTACAGTCACTCGCGTCGCCCTGTGGCTCAATCACGGCCAGGGTGGCTACAAAACAGCTCTCGCGCGTTTGCGCACAATCAACAAAAGTGCTTAACTATAACCATGATAAAACAGAAACCGACGCTCAACCATGCAGATATAGAACTACTCATTGGAATGATGAAGCTTCACTTTGTCACTCAAGATGGGTTCGCGCAATTTCGTTCAGATGTCATGGACAACTTTGATAAGCTACTCAAAAATACAACAACTACAAATGAAGAGCTTCTAGTCACACAATCGGTTGTCACAAGTCATACTGAGCGTCTAGATAGAATCGACAATCTCATGAACCTACCTTCCCTTGCCATGTAATTTGTATCCGTAGGGGCGAATCATGATGCGCCCGAATATTTAGGTATTGACATTCCTCATATCACCATGGTAACATGAGAACATGAAACAAGTTAAGATCTCAATTGCTCTACACCATACCTCCCATACAACCGTGGCGGGGGTCCTCTTAGGATAAAAAAAAGAAATAATTAGTTTCTTCCCATACCCCGCTCACCAGCGGGTTTTTTGTATTAATTAAAGGAAATATATGAAAGAAAAATATAGTGACAATACATCACAAAAAGAAGTTACTCTGTATTACGCGTTGATGGCAGGAGCATTACTTCTTGGAGGCATTGGATCTCTGCTTGATAGGTCAGAAAATAATCTGGCTCAGGCAAAATTAGATCTCATTGCAAATCCAACTACAGCCCCAGAACGTTGTGATCCATACGGCTGTACATTGGTAGAGAGAAAAGTATGCGATGGCAATAATACAATATTCGATTTTAGTGACGATGTTTGTGAAGATATACTCGTTTGGACAACAAATTACTCAAGGTAATAATGTCTAAAACACTAGATCTTACTAAACAACTCGTCGCCATCCCCTCCTGGGTTGGCGCGGGTTGTAATGAAATAGCAGTCGGAGAATTCATCTACGACTGGCTGCAAGCAAACACAGACCTTTCTGTGATCAAGCAACCAGTCAAAAATGGTCGCTTCAACGTGATCGCTACCGACGACTCCCCTACCACCCTCCTCATCAACGGTCACATCGACACTGTCGAGGCAGGAGTCAACTGGACGAGTAACCCTTTCCTTCCCACTATCAAAGATAACCGTCTCTATGGTCGTGGCACTACCGACATGAAAGGCTCCCTAGCGGCCATGCTCACCGCCGTGTCCGAGGTCAAAAACACCAAGGGACTCATGGTGCTCTGCTATATCGACGAAGAATATGACTTTGCTGGCATGCTCAAGTTTGTCAAAGAGTATAAAGACAAAATCAAACCCCAGCTCGTGGTCTCACTCGATGGCTACGCCGACAAAATTGGCTATGCCTGTCGTGGACTCATAGAAGTTCGATTTAAAGTTAGAGGTAAATCCAGCCACGCCGGTAGACCCAGCCTAGGTAAAAACGCAATTCTTCTGGGCACCGAGCTGGTCAATCAATTAATTCTAAAATTAGAGTCTGACTTTTCGGATCCTGTCCAAGGTCCCTCAACTTGCAATCTCGCCTACTTAAACGGCGGACTCGATCTGGGTAATGGCAAAGTTGGGCAGGAAGGCAATAATATCGCCGATATCGCTGAGTTAGTCTTAGATATCCGTCCAGCCGTCCCCAGTTTAGACGCTATGCAAGTCGAAGAATTAATCACCACTCTCGCCAAAAAGTTGGGTATTCAAATTGAATCTTGGACCACGCGTCACAACTTAGGAGCTTGGTTTACCGACCCAGCAATTCTACAGGCTCAACTCGATTTGCCAGGCAACTACGAACCCTTTCGTGGCTACGTCGACACCCAGATGCTCTGGCAGTGCTGGGACGGCGTCACTTGTTGTGCCATCGGTGCTAGCACGCTAGAGTGTGCTCACGCAGTAGATGAATACGTGGAAATAAATAATCTCGAGAAAACCTATTTAAACGTAGTTAAACTTATCAAAAAACAGGTATAATCAAACATATGCAAAAACAAAACCTGCAGACACTTAAAGGTTTCAGAGATTTTTTGCCCGCCGAAGTATACAAGAGGCAATGGGTCAAGGACATCATGGTCAAAACGGCCCAGGCCTGGGGCTACGAACCCATCGAGACCCCTACCCTCGAATCGTATTCCGTGTTTAAAGGAGAGATTGGCGAAGACGAAAAGTTGTTCTACAAGTTTACCGACAATGGTGGTCGAGAAGTCATGCTCCGCTACGACCAAACCGTCCCTACCTGTCGCTATGTCGCGGCCAATCAAAACAATCTCACTTTCCCCTTCCGCAGATACCAAACCCAATCTGTTTTCCGAGCGGAGAACACCCAGCGTGGACGGTACCGTGAATTTACCCAATTTGATCTCGATATTTTTGGGGTTAGCTCCCCCTCCGCCGACGCCGAGGTCATCGCCGTCAACCTCGACACGCTCCTCAAAATCGGCTTTAAAAAACCGGTCATCATTTTTAATAATCGCGATCTCATGAAAGACATCCCCTACGACGCCATCGTGGCGATCGACAAGCTCAAAAAAATCGGCCGTGACGGCGTGATTGCCGATATGATCAGCAAAGGTATCACTGAGGCCGATGCCAACAAATATTTTGATGCTGTAGCCAATATCCAGCCCGACGAGACCATCAAAACTATCACCACTTATCTAGAAAACTCTGGTTTTGGTCAAGAATACTATCGTTTCGAACCCACGCTCGCCCGCTCTTTCTCCTACTCCCAGGGACCCATCTGGGAACTCGTGATTGAGGACTACACTGTGGGCTCAATCGGTGGCGGCGAGCGATACGATGGCATGGTGGAGCGTTTAACTGGGCTCAAAATGCCCGCAACCGGCATGGCCTATGGTTTTGACCGTACTGTCGAGGCCGCCGATCAGCTAGGACTAATCCCTACCCAAGCCACCAAAACCCAGGCTCTCGTCACCATCTTTGCCCCCACCCTGCAAGGCCAGGCCTTGAAGGTCGCCTCTCGTCTCCGCGATGCCGGGATCAATACCGAGCTCTACCCTAGTCCCAGCGACAAGCTCGACAAACAGTTCAAATACGCCGACAAAAAAACCATCCCCTACGCGGTCATAATCGGTGAAGAAGAAGCCGCAAACAACACAGTCACACTCAAGAATCTCGCCACTCGCGAACAACAAACCATTCCCCTTTCCGAAGCAATTTCCAATTTGAGTGCTTAGAATTTGTTTAGGATTTTTATATTTGTGTGATAATGGATCCAATGTCCAAAAATCGTCGTGGTGCCTATCTAGCTTTACTCTACAATGCTCTCGTCTGGGGTGCCGCCTTCCCCATCATCAAACCTGCCCTGAGTATCATTAGCCCCACCCAGTATCTCTATCTCCGCTTCTTGGTCGCAGGTATCCTCAGTCTCCCTATGTTTATCTGGTGGTATCACAAAGTCCGGCCGACCATGAAAAAACTCTCCCTATATCTGGTCATGGAGCTAGTCGGGAGCGTCCTCCCACTGCTCATCCTCTACGAAGGGTTAGAGCGAACGGCCGCCCTCGATGCTTCTCTCATTGGTGCGACAGGTCCCATTTTTGTCGTACTCGGTGGAGTAATTTTTCTCCATGAGCGACAAGAAAAACGGGAGTGGCAAGGCCTCGCCCTCTCCATGCTGGGCTCACTCATCCTCGTCGCCGAGCCACTCATCTTGGGTACCCACACCGATACTCCCTCCTCTAGTTACGGCAATATTTTGATTTTGCTTTACAACGTAGTCTGGGCAGTCTATGCCGTCCTGGCCAAAAAGATCTACAAAACCCATCCTCCGCTCTACTTTGGGGCCATCACCTATTTAGCTACCGCCCTAGTTTATGGGGGTTTACTCGCCTCGCAAGGAGAATTTGTACCATTATTTGAGAATTTGAGAATTTGGGATTGGAGAATTATGTTTCCCGTCCTCTACATGGCTACGCTCGGCTCCGTCGTGGCCAATATTTGCTATCTCTACGCCGCCAGTCGGATCGAGGTCTCCGAAGCCAATCTCTTTACCTACCTCAATGGTGTCGTCGCCATCCCTGCCGCCTATTTCCTCCTAGGAGAGCGACCATCCTGGCTCACACTCATTGCCGTCCTCATCATCGCCTACGGCGTCATCCGCGCCGAAACAAGATCAAAATCTCGATTATAATAATAAATTGAGAATTCTAAATTCTTCTGGTACAATATCCTCCTATGAAATCAGCCATCCACCCCACATACAATCAGATCACGGTCACTTGCTCCTGTGGTGCCTCTTTCCAGACTGGCTCCACCAAGGATGCAATCACTGTCGATATCTGCGCCAAATGTCACCCTTTCTTCACTGGTGAGATGCGCTTCGTCGACCAACTCGGCCGCGTCGAGAAATTCCAGGCCAAACAACGTGCCGCTTCTGGCAAACGCGCCAAAAAAGATCGCAAAGGTTCTCAGTCCGGCCCCCAGACCTTGACCGATATTCGTGCTCAAGCATAGCTTATCTCCATACCGTATACTCAATCTATGGCCACCGATCTTGTTGCGCTAATAGCCAAATACGACTCCCTAGTCCAAATGTCAGGTGATCCAGCCCATGCTACCAATCTGGCAGAAATCGGCGAAGAGCTCGCAGACCTCACCCCCAAAGCCGAGCTAGCCAAAGGGATCATTACACTAGAACAGCAAATAAAAGAAGCCGAAGAATTCTCAACCGGTAGCGACGAACTTGCCAACCTAGCCAAAGCCGAAATTTATGATCTTAAATCCAAGATCGCAAATCTTAAATCTGAACTGGCTAATCTCGAAACCTCCGCGGACACCGAGCAAGATAAAAGACCAGCTATCATCGAGTTTCGCCCTGGCGCAGGCGGAGACGAAGCCAAAATCTGGGCCGCCGATCTCGAGCGGATGTACAAACGCTTTGCCGAAATTGTCGGGATAAAGTATGAGCTGATGGACGAAGGGACCTGGCTCTTTTCCGGGCGTCCCAGCGACCCCAAGCTCCCTCAGGGCGCCTACGGCCTGTTCAAGTGGGAAAGTGGCGTCCACCGGGTACAGAGAGTCCCCTCGACCGAGTCCCAGGGTCGCATCCATACCTCCACGGCCAGCGTAGCCGTCCTCCCCAAAATCGATCCCCAAAAAATTACGGTTCGGGATGAAGACCTCGAATGGCAGTTCTTCCGTGCCGGTGGCCATGGTGGCCAAAATGTGAATAAAGTCAGCACCGCTGTCCGGCTCATCCACCGTCCTACTGGCATCACCACCGTTTCTACCCAGGAGCGCTACCAACAGCGCAACCGCGAAATTTGTCTCGATTTCTTGCGCAGTAAACTTTGGGAGATCCAAGAGGAGGAGCGCATCGCCAAACTCGAGGCTTCCCGCCGCTCCGCCGTCGGCCGCGGATCCAGGGCCGAAAAGATCCGTACCTACAACTACCCCCAGAATCGCGTTACCGACCACCGGGTCGGCCTCTCCTGGCACAATCTTGAGGCTATTTTAGAGGGCGACCTCACCGATCTCCTCTTCTCCCTCAACCAAGAAATCAACAAAGAGCCAGTTTAATAAGCACAGAGATTCTTTTTAAATCACTCCCCCTTTAGCTCGACCTGCAATTTCTTCATTTCTTTATCCCGGTAAACCTCAACCTCCACCTTATCCCCAATCTTCTTCTTGCTCAACAGCTCACTTAGCCCTCCCTCTACCTCAGACACGCTCTTGCCCTCAAACTTGGTGATAATGTCTCCCTTTACTATCCCGGCCAGAGCGGCCGTAGAATCATCCACCACTTCTACCACATACGCCCCCGCCGGCACATTGTTTAGGATCCCCTGCTCCTTACTTATCAGCTGGTAGCGCACCCCAAAGAATGGCCGCTCAAACTGGCCGGTCTCGTTAAAGTTTTTCAAGCTGTCTTTGACTACATTGATCGGGATCGCAAAACCAATATTGTTGGCCGCCTGCGAAACAGCCACATTGACCCCAATTACTTGACCAGCCGTGTTTAGTAGTGGACCCCCAGAGTTGCCCGGGTTGATCGCCGCATCAGTTTGGATCACATTATCCAGTTTTTCTGCCCCACTAAATCCATTTCCGGCTGTGATCCCTCGCCCTAGACCAGAGATCACGCCAGTGGTCACCGTGTGGCGGAACTCACCTAGCGCCGTCCCTATCGCCACCACAAAGTTGCCGACTTTTAATTTATCCGAGTCGCCCATCTCAATGGCACTAAACTCGCCACTCGAGACCTTGAGGATCGCTAAATCATTCACTGGATCACGCCAAATTTTCTCTACCTGGTGTTCACTTTCGTCCTTTAGGACTACCTTGTAGTCGCTTGCTTGCCCCATACTCACCACATGTTTATTGGTTACCACGAGCCCAGTCTTATCCACAACAAATCCACTCCCAATATCGACTTGCTCAATATCTACCTCTCCGCTAGGTCTCGACCCTCTAAACATCCCAAACGGATCCAAAAAGTATTCTTGCAGTACTGGCTTTTCTCGTTTGTAAGTCACAGTCACCACTGCGGGAGAGACGCGCTCGGCTACTTCGGTCACGGCGCTTTCCTCAGTCAAGATTCTTTGTTCGACGACACGGCTGTTACCGACTCGCCGTAGGAGACTATCAATCACTGGCATTCCCCATAACTCCTGACTGACTGCACCACCGATAAATACAATCATGACAAACATCCCAATCAATATCCCCATTCCCAGTTGATACATCCCCTGACTCTTCATATCCCACAATATACAAAATCAATTGTTAAAATTCAACCTTGTCACATTATGGCAAAAATTGGTGGATGAAATTTTGTCGACATTACAGGCGCGATAGCCGCATGTACCGAAGATCAAAATTTGCGTCCAGCAGTTTTTCAAAGATTTACTTCAACAACGTCTCTATCGCTCTATCCAACTGTTCATCCAGATCTTTGGTTTCAATATCATCCTCGATTTTTACGTCTGGAGTAATCCCCTCTTTCCCTATCCATCTCCCCGATGGCAATACCCACTTTGCCACAGTCACATGGAGCGAGGATCCGTCAGCTAGCTCCTGCACCTCTTGGACCGTCCCCTTGCCAAACGATTGTTCTCCCACGATCTCTGCTCGTTTGTTATCTTGCAGTGCCCCAGCCGTGATCTCCGATGCCGAAGCCGAGCCTTTGTTTACGAGCACTACCAGCGGGATACTAGTCAAGTTCCCTTTTCGATCCACATTGTATGTTTCACTATTTTTTCTCCCCTCTTGTTTTACGACTACTCCAGATGCCAAAAACTCACTCGTCACAAACACGGCCCCATCTAGATATCCTCCTGGGTTATTGCGCAGATCCAGTACTACGCCTGCCGGCTTGGCACTCACAATCTCTGCTACTTTTTGGAGCCATTCTTTGTCAGTACGGCCACCAAATTTGTGCAACTCCAGATGGGCGATTTTTTTGCCATTTTTCTCGATAAATTTGAGCTCAACCGATGGCACGACGATCTCATCTCTCACGATGGTCACATCGTACGATTTTGGCGCACCATCACGATACATAGTCAAAATAACTGGTGTACCGCGCTCACCGCGGATATGGGTAACAGCAGTAGGCAAGGTCATCCCCCTGGTGTCGAGATCCACGTTTTTCTTTTCGTCTTTAATATGCAAAATCAAATCTCCTGGCTTAACCGAGGCTTTATCTGCGGGTGAACCAGTAATCGGCGATACAACGGCCAGAGTTCCGTCTTTATACCCTAGCTCGATCCCCACACCAAAAAAAGCTCCACTCAAATCTTCGTTTGCTTGTTTGTTTTCCTTTGGTGGCAAGTACTGGGTATATGGATCATCCAGTGATTGGGCCAATCCCTGCATCGATCCCCAGGTCATCTTGGCGTAATCTAGTTTCGATGGATCGACATAGCTGTTCTCCAGCCGCTTCCATACTTCCCAAAACTTGCTAAAGTCAGCCGCTGTCACTGCGCCCTCACCAGAGTTGCCACTAAATTTGCGCACAATTGGGCTCTCACTTTTACCTAGTCTTATCTTGGCTGTCTCATACCCACCAGCAAAAACCAACACTCCAAACGATAACAGGAAGAAAAAGTTGCGAACATGCCTCAAACTTAATTTAGCCATATCGAATATCCTACACGATAAACTGATTTACGGGAATACGGCTAGACTGATTTACTATTCAAATTACGCCGCAAATGGGAGTAGTGCGAGCATGCGTGCGCGTTTTACCGCGATGCGTAGTGCCCTTTGGCCTTTGGAGTCTAGTCCTGTGCGCTCTCTAGGTAGGATCCTGCCTTGCTCAGTCACGAATCTGCTCAGTGTAGCTACATCTTTGTAGTTAAACACGATAGGAGCATCACCTTTGCTCATAATTGGTTTTTCTGGTCTTGGTTTGCGTTGCATATCTCTCCTTATTTTAGTATTTACAGCTTAGTATTTAGGATTTTAAAATGGTATATCCTCGACGTTCACGCTGTCGTCAACCGGCTCCGGAGCCTTCTCCGCTACTTTTTTGACAGCTTTCTTGGGTTTTTCTATCTCTGCCTCAGGTGCAGTTTCACTTTGTGGGACATTAGTCGCCTCTTCACTCACCCCCACAAAATCATCTTCGTTAGCTCCACCCATAGGTGCCCCGTCGCGGTTGCGAGTATCCAGGATCATCATATTCTCGGCCACAATCTCGGTAATCTCGCGTTGCTGGCCATCTTGACCGGTAAATTTGCGAGTCTGTAGGCGACCCTCAATAAAGATTTTGCGACCCTTAAACAAGAGCTGACCACAAATCTCGGCCAACTTGCTCCAGGCTACAATTCGGTGGAATTGGGTTTCTTCTTGGCGATCAGAGCCATCACCCGAGCTCCAACTGCGGTTAGTAGCCAGACCAAAAGTAGCTACAGCTGTACCAGACGGTGTATAGCGGACTTCGACATCGCGCGTCAGATTTCCTATGAGCATTACTTTATTTAGCGACCTAGATGACATATTCCCTCCTATTCTTAAACTCTGACAAACATATATCTGAGTATACTCTCATCCATTTTAAGCATTTTATCCAGTAAGATCTGCTGTGCTGGCTCGAGGGTAATTACGAAGTGTTCATACTGGGCCGTAGCCAGTTTTTTGATTGGATAAGCCAGGTGTTTAGAACCCCAGCTCTCCTGCTTATTGACTTCACCTTTAGTTTTTTTGGCAAAATCGGTCACTAGTTTCACAATACGTGCGACTTCGTCGCCTTCAGGCATCACTATAGTTAGTTCATATGTATTCATAGGGGGGATTATAGCAAGAGCTGGTCAGACGTGCAATCGTCAAAACTATTTCCCTATCATGAATTCTACGACATCACCCTCCTGCATCACATACGTCTTACCCTCTGTCCTCATCTTCCCCTTCTCCGCCGCACCCTTCCATCCGTTTAGCTCAATAAAGTCACTATAGTGGCAGACTTTGGCCGAGATAAAGTGTTTGACAAAGTCAGTATGGATCACCCCGGCCGCATCTGGCGCCAGGCACCCCACAGGAATAGTCCACGCCCTCACCTCTAGCTCTCCTGCAGTGAGGAAAGATTGCAGTCCCAGCCTCTTGTACGCCGCCGCAATCAGACTCTCTAGTCCTGTCCTCTCAATACCAGCGGACTTGAGGTATTCCAGTCGTTCTGCACCCTCAAACCCAGCCAGCTCCTCTTCCAGCTTGGCGCAGATGGCTACACAATCACTTACTTGAATCTCAATTTTCTTCACTCGCAGTCGCTCCACAAACTCGGCGATAATCGTACCCGATTTTGACATCCCTGCCTCATCGGTATTTAAGCAGAACATTTGGGGTTTGGCAGTCAGTAGAAATAGCTCTTTGGCCGCTTCAGCCTCTTCGTCCAGTAGGTCTACACTCCGCGCGGACACTCCAGATTCTAGGGCACTACGTAATTTGAGCACAGCTGACCAGCGGACAGAATCAGTTTTTTCTACCTTACCATGGGGCTCTTTTTGTTTTTCTAGGGTCGAGAGATCGGCTAGTTGCAGTTCAGTTTCGATGGTCAGATAGTCTTCAACACTATCCCCACTCCCCGTCTGGATCACGTTGGAGTCCGAGAACGCGCGGACTACGTGCAAGATCACACTAGCTTCGCGGATATGCGAGAGGAATTTGTTCCCCAGTCCCTCTCCCTGGCTGGCACCCTTTACCAGGCCAGCGATATCGAGGAATGTCACCGTGGCCGGCACCAACTTGGTAGTAGAGACAATTGGCGCCAGTTTCGCGAGCCTATCATCAGGGACCGGGACAATGCCTACATTAGGTTCGATGGTAGCGAATGGATAGTTGGCCGCAAAAGCCTGCTGTTTGGACAGAAGCGCATTAAATAACGTGCTCTTCCCTACATTTGGCAACCCCACTATTCCGACAGATAAACTCATATCTTGTATTGTACCTCATGATGCTCGTCCTCAGAGTCCCCCACTCCTCCCAGCCGGTAGTTTACAGGGAGAGACCTTGTAAACTATATCTCCCCCACTTTGTCCTCGTACTCACTGATCCAAAAGTCCATCTTGGCCTCTGGCATCAGGAACACTTTATCCGGCTTGAGCTCTTTAATAAACTCTTCCGTATGAGACACAATGATCATGGTTCCCTTGTACGATTTGAGGGCATCCAGGATCACCCGCTGGGACATCACATCCAGATAGGTCGTAGGCTCATCTAGGATTAAAAAATTTGCATCCGTCGAGCACAACATGGCGATCGAGAGACGCGTCTTCTCCCCTCCCGACAATGTCCCTACTTTTTGATGGACTTTGCTGGAGGGAAAGTTAAATTTACCCAGAAACGGTCGACAAAACGACTCCATCCGTTCACACTTGTCCATAAACAACTGCAAAACCGACTTGTCCATATCAAAATCCTCAAACTCTTGGGAGTAATAGCCTAGTCGGTTCATTGCATTCCACTCGACCACTCCACTATCGGGTTTGATCTGCCCAATCAAGAGCTTGATCAAAGTCGATTTTCCCACTCCGTTGGGCCCAAGCATGGCGATTTTTTCACCCCGACGGATAGAAAAGTTCAGATTCTTGATCACTTGCAGGGTATCGTACGATTTAGAAATCGACCTAGCCGTCACGAGGATATCGCCGCTTCGCGCGGGCTCTGGCAGTTGGATCTTGATACTGCGCACCTCCGGCGGGAGTTCTGGCAATACTTCTTTGAGCCGCGCAATTCTCCTCTGCATCACTATGCGAGCATCCACGCCAATCACTTTGATCGCGTGCTCCAGCTTGGCGATCTGCCTTTGCTGGCCGACCACTTGTTTCTTAAAAACATCGGCCGCTTGTTTTTGTAGTTGCAAATACTTGGTGTAGTTGCCCTTGTACTCCTCTATTTTGTGGGTATGCTTGTTCACATAAATCACCCGGTCGATCGCTTTATCCATGAGCGAGAGATCATGCGAAATCAGGATCAAAGTTTTGGGGTACTGGGCAAGCAATCCCATCACCCATTTCTTACCCTCTATATCCATAAAGTTCGTGGGCTCATCCAGCAGGAGGGTATCGGGTTCTTTAAGTAGTGCTCGAGTTAGTGCAAACTTGGTCTTGACTCCCCCACTATAACCCTGTGGTTTAGAGTTTAAATCAACCTCCCCTACCCCGAGTCCCGCAAGCAGTTTGCGGATTTTGTGCTCAGGGATCTCGCCGTCTGGATTGATATAAGCCATCACACTCTCTGCTTGGTCTAAGATTGGATCGCGCTTGACCTCTTGCGGGACCAGCTCCATGGTACCAGTAATATCCAAGGCACCTTCATCAGGGTACTCCTCCCCACGAAACAGTTTAAGCAGGGTCGATTTGCCTGTCCCATTCTCTCCCACCAGTCCTACTTTTTGTCCATCTTCAATGCGAAAATTGGCCTCGACCAACAAGGGTTTCTCTCCGTAGCTAAAACTAAGATCTGTTACTCTGATACTCATCTGGCCATTCTACACGAGACCTGCCCGCAGTGCCTATAGCACAGCTGTTGCAGGCGGGTCAAACTATATCACCAGTCATCTACCTATATAGTGAGAGATTGTCGATCGTTCCAAAAGAAAAAATTGCGCAGGCCGGGTAGGCCGAGAACTAGGACAATTTTG
>CAZCUC010000004.1:0-76590 GCA_964502225.1 uncultured Pseudomonadales bacterium
TCGACCATGACGATGGCTTCAGCGGAACCAGTAACAACCAAGTCGAGCTTGGAGTTTTTGCGTTGTTCGTAGGTCGGGTTGGCCACATACTGACCGTCGATCATGCCCACGCGGACGCCAGCAATGGGACCTTCCCAGGGGATGTCAGAGACAGTAAGAGAAGCTGAGGCGGCTACAAGTCCTGGCATGTCGGCGTCATTCTCGCCATCGGCAGAGAGGACGGTGGCGATCACTTGGACGTCACGTTTGACGGCTTTGGGGAAGAGCGGACGGATAGAGCGGTCGATGATGCGGCCTTTAAGCACAGCTTCATCAGATGGCCTACCATCGCGTTTGACCCAGCGAGATCCTTTGATTTTGCCACCAGCGTAGAGCTTTTCGGCGAAATCAACGGAAAGGGGGAAATAATTGAGGGTGGTGTCGTTTTTGCCCATCACGGTTGTGACGTGGACGACTGTTTCACCGTAAGTAATGAGGATGGCGGCATTGGCTTGCTCGGAGAACTTGCCGTACTCCATGACCAAATCCCTACCACCGACGTTCACGGACACTTTTGTAATTTTTCTCATGAGATTTTTAACTGGTTACTTCGAGAGGCCTAGACTCTTGATCACCGTCTGATAACGCTCGACTACGCTCCCGCGGAGGTAGTTGAGCAGACGACGTCGTTTGGACACCATTTTGAGGAGTCCACGGCGAGAGTGATTGTCCTTTTTGTGAAGCTTCAAGTGCTCGGTGAGCTCCTTGATGCGCTCAGTCAAGAGGGCAATCTGTACCTCGGGAGAACCAGTGTCTCCTTTCGTAGTTGCAAATTTTTTAATAATAGAGGTTTTGTTGTCGGTTTTCAGCATGGAGGTGATTATAAAGGATAAGCCTAAATCTGGCAAGGGAAGAGTTTATTGCAGGATAAAAGACCTCGAATCCTCACGGACATTGCCCTGGGCATCCTCTGCGTGCACATAATATGTATGGCTAGACCCTGCAATTCCAGAGGTACAACCGTAGGGATTTTCGGAGGTACGAGTGGACCAATCACTTCCGTCAATTTTCCATTTGGCCCAGACGTCGGTGTAGACGGAAACATTATCACTCAAGTTGATCCAGCGCATACAGGTCTGGCCATTGATCTGGTAAGGACCATCGATGGTAAAGGTTGGTGGAGTAGTCTCCCCTGTGATTTTAAAGGTAAATGTGTATTCATTGTTGCTATAGTTGCTCTCTGTAACTGATTTGTTTTCGTTGTACACAAATCTTACTGAGTGAGTACCAATATCTCTGGATTTTGCGTAGTAGACATCAGCAAAAACAGCATTATTCACGCCGGACACCTGACGACTCTGTGTTTGCTGGACATTACCATCTTCGTAGATTTTCATTTCCACAGTGTCTCCTGATTTGGCGTTGTTCACACCATAATCAACCTCTAGTCTCATCTTGGGATAAACCTGTGTGACGCTATATTCGGTTACATTGCTGATATTTTCGGGAACAAGGATCTGGCTGTGTGACTGGACGTAATAATCAGGGAGAGGTTTGGGAGTTGGTTTAGGAGTAGAACTAGGTTTGGTGGGAGGCGGAGGGCTAGGTGGTTGTCTCAATGGGACCATTGATGGATCCGCCGTGATGATTGCGGTAGAATCTGGAATAAAATCTTGGGTGGTGGTCTCCGATTGAACCGACAGGTCTGGTCTGGCTATCATAGTCGGATCGAAGCGACTATATATTTCCCAGGATACGAGCGTGATAAAAAGCAAACCTATACTCGCACCTAACCAGAATTTGTTATTGAACATAGTTAGTTAATTGTACAGGAATCGTTAGTTGCTGGCTTTGCTGCCGGAGAAGATTTTGGGCTTGGTCCAATCCTCCTTCACTGAAGTTTCGGAGGACAGGTCCTCTTTGGGGGTAGGACCGTGATCGATGATGGGCATGTCGGCGACAATCGTGGCAGTTTTGCTGGGGGCAGAGGGCGGGGTGCGGCGAGCACCGGTGCGATAGAGAATAGCTAAAGCTTCAAAAGTGTCGGCAGTCATATTGGGACTAGATAGTCCTGAGGTGGCGTCCTCAATACCGCGCATCAAGTTGTTGGCGATATCGATATCCATGGGGAGAGCAAGCTCTTTGAGGAGTGCGGTCACGAGCTCGGAACAACTAGAGCTCGGGTCGGTAATGTTGATCTCACCAAACGAACCTACTTGGTTGCTGATATTGGCAATGCGTTCTTTGGCAAAGAGTTCATTTTCCTTTTCGGCGAGGGCACCAATGTCTTTGAGATCGGCGGCACCAATTACAATCACGAGATCGGCGGCGGCACCGGAGTAGCCAAATTTGACATTGTCTTGAGTCAGGGGAGAAACACCTTTGGCTGGGTTGATAATCAAGTTGAGGTGGCCACCCTCGGTGTTGCTCGTGACTTTGTCGACATGGTTTTCTGGTACATCGAGAGTGATGACTAGGTTGGCACCGCCGACGTCAGTTGTGATCTTGTCGAGACCTACCAGGTGAGAGTCGCGGACAACCGGTGCAGTGGAGGCGACGATCGAGACGGCTTTGCCGCTTTGTTTGATCGAGAGATACATGGCCAGAGAGGCGGCCACGATATCCTGTGAGGGATTCTCTGGGATAGTTAAAAGGACTGATTGTGCAGTCCCTAGTTTAGTTTTTAGTGCTTGTAGTTGGTCGTTCATATGTCGTCTAACTTTTTCTTATAGGCTATTATAGCGTCTTTTGGCTGGACGTCAAGGTTGGGGGAGAAAAAGATCCCACACTCCTTGCCGGCCTCGACTAGTTTAACCTCTTCTTTACCTATCCTGATACTGCGAACTTTGGCATTTTTGACTACATCACCTCTGACCAAATGGATGGTATCCCCTACCTCGAATCTACCTGAGGTGATCGAGGATCCCGCAATGTGGTCACCGTTGATATCAAATACTTTGAGAATGGTGGCTGTACCCAGCTGATCTTCGTCGATACTAGGCTCCATGAGTTTGAGGACTTTTTTCTCGACATACTCGAGTATTTCGTAGATAATTTTGTGGTTTTTGATGACGACATTTTCGGTTTCGGCCAGCTTGGTAACAGAAGAGTTGACGCGAACGTTAAACCCTAAAATGATGGAGCTAGTGGTAGAGGCGAGGAGAACATCGCTCTCAGTGATATCACCAGTACCCGAGCTCACGAGGTAAACATCGGGAGTAAAGCTACCCTTGATAGCTTCAAGCGAGCCAGCTGTGTCAGCTTTGACAATGATATTGAGTCTTTTAAGACTAGGGTCGATCACCGGAGCAGGAATATTTTCGAGTGTATTGCCAGAGATGTTATTCTCAAAAGTACCATGCACGATGACCTCCCCTACCTGAGGGAGAGTCACATAGCCCAGGATCTGCACGGGCATGCCAGGAGTAGCTGATTTGATACTCTGACCTTGGTCATTGAAAAAAGCACGTACTTTGCCACCCGCTGTTTCGCTCCTCACTACATCCCCGACCGTGAGAGTACCTACCTTGACGATGGCAGAGACCAGTGCTCCCTTTTTGGGATCGAGTTTGGCTTCGATAATGGGGGCGGAGAGATCGAGCTCTGGTTGGTACGGGAGCTCCTCAAGCTCTGCTAGCAGGAGAATTGTCTCGAGGAGATTGTCGACTCCAGCGCCAGTTTTGCCAGAAATCAAGACAAAGGGAGTATTGCCGCCGTAACCCTCGACAAATACTTCGTGCTGGGTGAGCTCGGCTTTGACTACCTCGACGTTGGCCCCTGGCAAGTCGATTTTGTTGATCGCAACTACGTAGGGTACTCCAGCAGATTTGATGTGCTTGATGGATTCGATAGTTTGAGGTTTGACACTATCGTCTCCAGCCACCACGAGGACCACAACATCTGCAATACTCGCACCACGAGAGCGCATTTTGGAGAAAGCGGCGTGACCAGGAGTATCGATAAAGGTAAGTTTTTTGCCGTGGAACTCTGCTTGGTAGGCACCGATAGATTGGGTAATACCTCCAGCCTCGCGGTCGGCAATGTGAGCCTGGCGGATATAGTCGAGGAGAGTGGTTTTACCGTGGTCTACATGGCCGAGAATGGCTACGATTGGTTGTCTAGTTAACTTTGTTTGAGTAGTATCTTGATTCGCTTTTTTCATAAACAAACCTTTCCAGGTGATTTATGATTTATGATTCATGAATCTAGATTCTTAAATCTTAAATCAAGTTGTTACTTTAACTCGGCATCGCGCTCGGCTTGGTAGCGAGCCATTTTCTCCAACTCTTCTTTGGCCATATTTTGCTTTTTGTGGAAGCGGAGAATAGCTTTTTCGGTTTCCTCTGGGCCTCTGACGTCGAGCTCAGCAAAGACAACTTTGACTTCGTCGATCTTGGCTTCGAGCTCTTTAACCGTGGTGATACCCATGTCGATGAGAGTGTTTCTGAGCTTGCTAGAGAGGCCGAGCGCGTCGATCTCGAACTGCTCATCTCCAGATGTGGAGAGAGCGATTTTACTGGCTTCGGCTCCCTTGATGTCGATCTTGTAGCCAGTCAATTTGGCCGCTAAGCGAGCGTTTTGGCCACCCTTGCCGATGGCAAGTGAGAGCTGATCATCTGGGATAGTGATCGTAGCCTTGCGGAGCTTGTCGTCGATTACGACATTCAAACCCTCGGCTGGGGCTAGCGCGCTTGCGATGTAAGCTTTGAGATCCTTGGAATACTCGATAATATCGACTTTTTCACCATTGAGTTCGTTGATGACTGCCTGGACACGAATACCTTTTTGGCCTACGCATGACCCAACTGGATCGACACCGTCTTGAGTGCTTTTGACGGCGAGCTTGGTACGATGACCAGCTTCACGTGCAATCGCGACAATCTCGACAGCGTTAGAGCCTACTTCGGGAACTTCGCGGGCAAAAAGCTCTTTGACTAACTCAGGAGCAGAGCGACTGACAATAATAGCCCTACCCTTGTAGGTTTCGCGAATTTCTTTGATGTAAACGGCAATGCGCTGATTGAGACGATAAAATTCGTTCGGGATGGCTTCGCTTGGTGGCATCATAGCCTGGCCACGACCAATGTCGACAACGACATTTGGACCATCAAAGCGGAGAATCATGCCCGTAACCATGGTGCCTATCTTGGCTTCGTATTCCCCTAAGATCGCATCTTTTTCGGCTTCGCGTACCCTTTGCATAATGACCTGCTTGGCAACCTGAGCGGCAATGCGACCAAAGCCAGCAGGAGTGGCGTCTTTGCCATCTTTGAGCACTTCGATGGCACCGGTTTCTTCGTTGATGTTGACCACGTAGCCAACTAGAGCCTCTTCGTCGGACAAGCCGAGGTCTCGCTTGAGAGCCGCAAGCAAGGC
This sequence comes from uncultured Pseudomonadales bacterium, assembly GCA_964502225.1. Lineage (GTDB taxonomy): Bacteria > Patescibacteriota > Microgenomatia > UBA1400 > UBA12108 > CAJAUT01. The sequence continues at coordinate 5,356 of CAZCUC010000004.1, forward strand.
CTGCTTGATGGACTCGATGACAACTTTGGGATCAATCCCGCGTTCGGCACAAATTTGGTTTAGAGCTAAGGCAAATTCTGATTTGGTTTGGGACATACAACTCCTTTGGAGTAATAAACAAATAACAATAATCAATTATTGAAGTGGACATACTAAAAAGGTGGGCTAGCCCACCTTGTCAATACTTTACACTACAACCTGCTTAGTATAGCACTCTACTTCGCCTTTGGCTACGCTTGGGGCACGGCCCCACCCCTAATTCAAATCGGAGAAGTCTTCTTCGATAATGGTCGTGCTGTTGATGTCTAGCTCGAGACTATCCGTGTCGGTTGATTCTGAGGTTGCGGGCATGGTGGTGAGGGCTGGATCTGGAGCATCGGGGGATGCCTGTGGTGCTGTCATCTCGTCTTTGGCGGCGCGGTCGCCTCTAAATACGTCGCCGAGAGTACAACCACCGAGTAAAAGAGCCGAGAGTGTAACGAGGATCATTTTTTTGAGCATATAGTCTCCTTAGTTGTTGGTATTTTGAACGGCGGCACTGGCGGCGGGAAGAGCTGGTTTTGAAACCATTTTTAGTTCTTTAACCGCTTCTTTGAGAAGGGTGTGGACCTCCATATAGAGCTTGCGAGCTGAGTTGGCTAAATCGCGAGCCGCAAGAGCGGCGGCTTTTTGCTGTGCGAATTTGGCTGGGTCGATGGAGCGGAAAGCGTCTATTGCCTCGTCCCCTTTTGTCTTGGCTTCGAGGAGCTTGGTTTTGGCTAAGGTAAGTTTGGTTTTAATCTTGACAACAGCTGGATCGGAAGAATTGAGAGAGTTGAGGCGAGTGTTAAAGCGAGCAATTATCGCGTTTAGGCGATCAAAGTAAAATCCAAAGCGCTTTTCTAGGCGATTGGCGTGATTCTCGGCGACATTACTCCTAACTTCTTGTCTGTTTTCCTGTCTTTCTTCCCTACGATCCTGACGGATCTCCTGGATTTCTACCTGAGCTGGGCGATCGGGACGACGACGAGTCACATTTTCGTCGGACTCGGCTAGAGCATGACTAGGCATGAGGAGGATGAGAGTGAGTCCGAGTAAGAGTGATTTGCGCATATATTAACCTCCTGTTAAAACGAAAATAAATTGAGTAATCGATCAAAACCAGTATACTCTGTGCGGAGGAGATCCCCTGTCTCGGCCGAAAGGATGGCGCGAGTTTTTAGTGAAACTTTAAACAGCCCAAGAACACGTTTTTCTTTTTGGGCGTTAATTTTGTAAACGGATTCTCCGTTTTCTTCCTCAAGATCTGGCAAGTTGGCGGAGCCCGTAGATGTATCTAGTCGATCGTCCAGGGGGAGGATGTTTTGCTCGCGTAGCTTGACCATCGCCTGGTCAGGCAAAACAGTCAGCGTGCGCTCGGTACCATCTGGACGGGTGACGACAAGTTCGTTGCTAGTGTTTACTCGAACCTTGAGCTTGGTGTGGACACGGGTGTCTTGACGCTCGATTTGCAGTGAGTCGTCTGCGCCTGGACTCATAATTATCTTGTCTTTTGCCTCACCAGAGCGAGACTCTAACTGCAGCTCCTCTTTGTCACCCATCTCTAGTTGAGTTTCGGTTTCTCTCCCTGTGGCATCGCGGGTTTTTTGCTTGATCTTGAGCTTGTCGCCATCGACTTCGATCTCTGATTCTCTTTCGAGTTTATTTTTTGTAGTTTTAATTTCGTTGACCTTGATGGCCGATTCGAGTCTCTGCTTGGCTTTTTCGCGATCTTGTTCGGCAAGTTTTTTTTCGATTTCTTGGCGTTGCTCAACAGCTTTTTTGTCAGACTCGCGCGAGCTCTCGTCGGTTTTTGCTTCATCTTCTTGCTCGTCATTGTCCCCGAGCACAAGTGGATCTAGCAGGAGGAGACTGCCTGAGCGATCGATGAGCCAGGTCGCAGAAGCGTGGGGAACTTGCAGGGACAAGGTGAGCGAGAGAGTCAAAACAGCAAAAGTGATGAGTGTAATATTTTTTGACATATTAATATAGAACAAAGGTTTTTTTCTGCTCGTTAATATTGCCGCGAGCATCGGTGATTTTGACTGCGTAGGTATGGGATGAGCCAGCAGAACCCTTGAAGCAGTATTGTCCGCCTGTTTGGGAGGCCCATGACTCGGCATCAACTTGCTGTTCTACTTTGAGGTTGGCGATTGCAGTAACATTATCTTCGACATATTGGGTGAGCAAGCAAGTACCATTTGTGCCCCAATCAAAGGGTCCGACCAAAGTAAAGTTAGGGGCGATTTTGTCCGCCAAGTTTTCCCAATCGATGCGGGCAAGATTGTTGTTGGAGTTATTTTCTTTGAGAGATTTGTCGGAGTTGAGCTGGAGTTTGGCGGTGTGTTTGCCGATACCAGTAGTTGAGTCGTGACACCAGTCGTAAGTCTTGCCTGCCTCGAGTTTGTCGTAAGTTCCTAAGTTGTCTTCTAGCTCTTGTTTATCATCGAGGGAAAAAGTAAATTTGATGTCCTTGCCTGAGACTGACTCGTTTGCGACAATGTGGAAGCACAAAGTAACCTTTGGGGACCAACTAGACTTGACTTCGTCAAACTGACCTGCCTGGATACTGGTGAATTCACGGTAAATCACGCGCCCGTCCCCATTGCCTTCGTCGATTGTCTGTTTGAAGTTGCCACTGGGATTGCCAAAGCGGAGATCTAGACTCGGTAAAACAACGGCAACTGGAGTGGGACGAGGGGTGGAAGTGGTCGTATTTTTGGGGCTACTACTAGGCTTGAGAGACGATTTGGGACTCGCTGAAGGAGTGGATGAGGGATCAGTGGTAGTGGGGAGAGTAGAAGCAATTGGGCTCGGGCTAGGAGAGGGCGAGGAGGAGAGTTGGTTTTTGTAATACACGACCCCGACGACAGCCGCCAAGATGATCACTAGCAAAAAGCCAAAAATGAGGGGGAGGATAGACGATTTGGGCTTGGGTGGCACCACGGGAATAGGCGGGGTTTCAGCAACGGGTTGATTGAGGTTATCACCTAACATGGACTCTACTATAGTTCATTTTCTAGCTGTTGTACAAGGTCTCGTCCCCTTTTACTCAACTTATCTGGGAGCATGACTTTTAGTTTGATATAAAAGTCCCCACGGCCAGACCCACGAAGATGCTTCATACCTTTGCCGGACAATCGGACAGTGGTCGATGGCTGGGTGCCTGGGCGAATTTTGATGAGCAAATCGCCATCGAGTGTGGGAATGGTAGTTTCGCCGCCCAATATCGCGAGAGGGAGCGAAATCTCGTGATAGATGAAAACATCATCGCCATCGCGCCGGAAGATTTTGTGAGGTTTGACGTTTAAAGAAACGTCAAACTCGGAGTAGCGCATGCGAGTACCGTCATCTGCACCGGCAGGGATTTTGACGGTATATTGCTTACCCTGATGGACAAAAGTTTTTTCGGCACCATTCACGGCTTCCATAAAGTCGATGCTCAGAGAGTAATGGGGTTTTTGCTGAAATTGGGAGCCAAAGGGATTTTGCCCGCCAAAGAAGGACTCAAAAATGTTGAAAGGATCGTTAAAGCCTTGCTGGCCACCAAACATATCCTCAAATCCACCCCCAGTAGAGTAAGTGTAGGTGAAGGGTCCTTGGCGGTACGACTGACCACCCTGCCCACCACCAAAGCCAGCAGATGGGTCGAAAGCGGCATGACCAAACTGGTCATACTTGGCTTTTTTGTCTGGGTTGCTTAAAATTTCGTACGCTTCGTTGATTTCTTTAAATTTGGCTTCGGCTCCAGGCTCTTTGTTTTTGTCGGGATGCCATTTGAGGGCCAGCTTGCGATAGGCCGATTTGAGATCGGAGGAAGACGAGGATTTGGTAACACCTAAAATATCGTAGTAGTCGCGTTTGGTAGCCATATGCAGTGATTATAATGGGTAGTCAAGCAGTAAACAAGGCCGAGTGCTAAATGGTGCCAAACTGGCGGTCGCCGGCATCGCCCAATCCGGGAACGATGTATTTGTGTTCGTTTAAACGATCGTCTACCGCGGCCACAGTGATTGCGACATCGGGGTGCTCACGGTTGAGTACTTTGATCCCTTCTGGGGCGGCAATCATGGAGATCATTTTGATTTGTCCCTGGGGATAGATGTCCTTGATCCGCCGAATGGTTTCGACTGCCGAGCCTCCGGTTGCGAGCATCGGATCAAGGATGAGAAACACTACTCCCGTACCGTGATTTAAGTGCTCGAGCTGTTTGAGATCGTAGTACCAGTGAGGGATGGCGGTGGCCTCGTCCCTCGCCATGCCGGCAAAAATGGTGGGTGCAGAGGGAAAAATATTTTGAGCTGGTTCGTGCATCCCAATACCTGAACGAAGGACGGGGATCAAGACTATGCGGTCCTTGATTTTGGATGCTTGCAGATCGGCGAGCGGAGTCGAGACCTTCACCGTGGATTCGTGTAGGTCGGCAGTTGCGGCAAAGATGAGGTGGTAGGCGAGGGCGTGGACACAGCGGCGGAATCCCACCAGACTAGTCTTACCATCGCGCATGACACGCAGTAAGTCGCGTACCAGCGGGTGGTCGACGATGGTCACTGAAAGTGAAGAGTCTTTTTGGGCTTGAGTTAATAGGGCTTTCTCGTCGTAGACGTTTGTCATTGTGATTATTATAGCGAATTCAATATTCAGGAGGGTGTGATTTGAATTGTCGACCGACAATTTCACCTGATTCATCTTGAATGGCAGTAAACATGTGACAGATCAAGAAGGCGCAGTCAACGCAAATTTCGTCGATATTGACGACAAGGCTGTTGTGCATATCCCCTTCCTCCGGTTCACAGTAACCGGTGCGAACAATGGCTTTACGGGGTGGTAAATCTCTAAAAAATCCCGACTCAGCGGGCATAAAAAAAGAACCCTCTCAGGTTCTTCCTCGTCAAAAACTTTTTGTGTGCAATCCCCAGGTTCATTTAGCCCCCGGGAGTTTATTGTAGCGAAATTGGGGTGGCAGAGTCAACAGAATCTAAAACTCTAATTATTCCTCCTTCGCACTTTGAGCTATGGACGGACACGGTCGAATAGTTGGAGTAATTCGGGGAGTTCTAGGCTACCTTCTTCGGAAGTAATGTGACCTTTATTGTGGAGAGTAATAATCTCAGGGTTGAGCTTGTCTCTGAACATCTGCTTGTTTTGAATATAAGGAACCCAAGGGTCATTGTCAGAAAAAATTGTAATAAAGTCTTTGGCCTTGGTTTTAATTTGAGAAAAATCCATCGGGGTTTTTAGCCATGGATCTGCGATGTGCCACATTTCGTCGTTTTCCAGATTGGTGAGGGTAAACCACGGGGCCACAAGAATTATTTTGCCAGCTTTTCCTACAGCTTTTTCGAGGTAACGCAAAATGGTTTGACAACCAATACTATGGCCAATAAAGATGTCGCTCTCACGCATTGATCCGACGATATTAGATAAGTAGTCTACCCACGGTCTAATAACTGGGACATCGGTGTCTGGCATTTGGGGAGCAGTTACTTCGTATCCCTTTTCTTCCAGTGACTTGACTGCCCAGGGGAGCCAATCACCCTGAGGGGATCCGCTCCAGCCATGGATGAGAAAAATGCGTGATTTATACATGTAATTATTGTAGCAAAGATTATCTTCTTGACATTACAGTAACTGGAATGTTTATATTGGAGGAATGAATGTACAACTGACGATAGGAGAACTGGCAAAGGAGACTGGGGTACCGACGAAGACGATCCGGTTTTATGAAAGCATTGGGCTAATAGAACAGCCCCAGCGGCAGGAAAATGGGTACCGAGTGTACCCAGTGTCAAGGATAGAAGAACTGACCATTATCAAAAACGTCCGGGACCTGGGACTGCCCATCCCGCAGATCAAAAAACTGATGCGTGGGTGTGAAAATGGCGACTGCAGTCATAGTGGTGAGTACATAGACAAAGAGATTGCGGAATATACAGAAGTATTGAGCGCCAAAATTACCCAACTCACCCACCTTAAGACGCAATTACAAAAACTGCGCAAAAATGTGGCACAGTGCGAGGGAGAGACTTGCGGGACTTATTGCTGTAATGTACTTGGCCAAATAGCTGAGTTAGAGAAAGGAGGTGAAGAGAAATGACAGACGGAACATGTTGTGGAGGACAAGATACGTGTAGCTGCTAATTTAACTGAGTGTGCTCACGAGCTAGCCGTGGGCACTACCAGTATCCGCGACCGTAGTGGAACGTTTCTGAATTGTTCATAATTAAATCGTATTTTTCTTGTGAACATAGCGGAATGAACATGGTGCCGGGCTCGCAGATGATTTCACCGCGCACATTTTCAAAGGAGATGTCGCGCTGGATTAGAGTAAAGCCGAGTTTTTGGTAGATAGGATAAATTTTCTTTTCGAGATCGACATTGAGACAAGCTACGTCACATTTTTCTTCGCGAAGTATTAGTAGGGCCCGTTTGAGCATACTACTGGCCACGCCGTGGTGGCGATGAGCTGTAGTCACGCATACCCCACCGATACCACCGACCATTATGTTTTGACCGGCAAATACCACTTCACGTTTAAAAAGTGCCACCCGGCTGATCATTTCTGTCCCGATCATGGCGAATAAATAGGCTAATGGCTCGGCGATAAAATTCTCAGCTATTTCTTGAGCTGGGACGTCACCAAAACACTCATGGTTGAGTGCCTCGAGCCCTGTTTGCTGGTCGGGCGTTAGCTCCCCTACTCTTACTAGTTCGATGGCAAAGTTCATGAGGGTATTGTAGCAGTTGGTATCCGGTTCGATGGTTCGAACCATCGAACTATTGGAGTTTGGAGCGGAGCTTGTCGGCGTATTCTTTACGCTTAGCTGGATCGGCGAGTTGTTTGTTCGACATATTCTCGTGCAAAGCATCATTTTCATAGCGAGGAAAAATGTGGAGGTGGTAATGGAAGGCGTGCTGGCCGCCGGCGGGCTCGTTGTTTTGTAGGGTCGTGATGCCGTCACATCCATATGCTTCTTTCATGGCGATGGCGACTTTTTTAGAAATGTTGAAAATGTGGATACCTAGATCACTGGGAAGATCATAGAGATTTTCGTAGTGATCGTTTGGGACCACTATCACGTGGCCGGGATTGTTTTTGATCCAAAAGGAATTGATAAAAGCGGTTACAAACTCGTCGATATAGACGATGTCGGTGAGACTCAAGAGAGTATCCTCACTCTCTACCCCGCTGACTCCTAGGCAGATGGGGCAAATGTAGTCGGCTGAGGCGTGGTTGTGCATAGATTACTATTATATCGACCAATCCTACCTTAATAAGGGTTTTTCTATCAAGGCCGGAGTCGAAAAGTCTAATCGCCTAGCCTGATCTAAAAAGAGCTTAATAGTTGCTTCGAAGTCTACATATTCAGGTAGAGCGGCTTCTTGGAGAATTCCTTCCTCCAGCATGGCTACCATAGCTTCGCTACTGGAGATGCCCATTGGATTGGCTGTCATACCACTAAATCTTTTATATCCACCGGTGCTATGATCGTAATAGTACATTTTATCCTGACCTGTCGAAGATACTCCAGAAACTTCTAGACCATACCGTGGTTCATCGTTTTCTTCCCAACGCATCATTCCTCTCATTAATCCAACCCAGCTATCTCCAATTCGAACTACTAATGCTGCATTCAACTGACCAGACTTAACTCCTTCTCCCCACTCCCACTTGTAGAACACCCATTTTCTACTACCGTCTGAACTAAATACTTCTCGTTCATTTGATTCCTCTCTGCTGGCTAATCTGTCTATCGCTCGTCTTAGTCCTTTGAAAAGAGATACACCTTTTCTTTTCGGACCGTTGAACCCTTCGATACTCATCTAGTTATTGTAATCTATAGGTCAAATCATTTCGTATTAGATGGGACAAATGTAGTCGGAATCAACGTGGTTGTGCATTTTGTTGTAATTTTTTCTTATTTAAAACTAGCAAATATGCTTTTTCTAAGTTATCAATTAATGATTGTTTCGTTGTATCTCCGATTTCTAAATAGACATGGATAGCAATAATTATAAGCAAACTTGATAAAGTATACTGGCTTAAGAGAAAAGTTTTTACTACTAAAATAACTAACGCAACAATTAATCCTTTTAATAAATTAAACCTCTTATTATATTTCGTACTTAGAGTCCCATCATTTTCTTTACACATTTGCTTACTAAGTCTAAATAATTCATAAGAATTCCCGCTGATTGAGAAATATTCATTTAGTTTTTTTACTAGTGTGTTTTTATATTCTTCGCTGATCAAATGACTTTCTTGGTCAAGAGGACTCGGTAAACTGAAATAAAGACGAATCGACTTAATCTTCTTATTTGCCCAGCTCCATTTTTTAGTTATAAAGAGTAAAAGTAGTAGAGATCTATCTGTTGTTCCTATTACCGCACTAAACACCAGATCATTGACTATTCCAATCAAAAGTAAAATTAGCATTGATATAGATAACTGTATTAATCCAACGTTATAGTCTAATAAGATAGATAAAATCCACATCCATTCACTCAGGTTATTTCCGATGAAAAAATATGCAAGAGCAAGAAGAGAAAATGCGCCAGAAATAATAAGTGATGACCATGTAACTATTTCTGTTGTTACCAGGTTGTTTAAATTTATATCTTTTAGTATTTCTTTTGCGTTAAGCATAATTATTATTATACTAAAAGCCCCGGGGTGACCGGGGCTTTTAAGTTTTAAATAAACTTATTTCTTTTTCTTTTTGGGTCCGTCGTCGACGACCTCGCCTTCCTCGGCTTTTTCGGAAGAGTCGGTGGGTCCTTCGGCAGGCTCAGATGGTTCGGGCTGCGGTCCTTCGGTAGACTCAGGACCTTTCTGGCTATCGCCAGATGCGGCTTTGTAGAGACGCTCGCCGTATTTGGAGAGCGACTCGGAAGCTTTCTTGTAGACCTCATCGATCGACTCGGCCGTCGCATCGGATTTGTCCTTCTCTTCTTTGAGAGCCTTGATAGCTTCCTCGATCTCCTTCTTCTCGTCTTCGGTGATTTTGTCACCGGCATCTTTGACGGATTTTTCGGCGGTGAAGATCAAGGTTTCGGCTTCGTTCTTTTTGTCGACGAGCTCTTTCTTTTTCTTGTCTTCGTCGGCGTATTTCTCGGCCTCTTGCTTCATGCGCTCAACCTCTTCGTCGGTCAAGTTGGTGGCGTTCTGGATGCTAATCTTCTGTTCCTTGCCCGTGCCTTTGTCCTTGGCGCTCACGTGCAAGATGCCAGAAGCATCGATGTCAAAGGTGACTTCGATTTGTGGGACGCCGCGGGGAGCGGGAGCGATGCCGTCCAGGATAAAGCGGCCGAGCGTTTTGTTGTCGGCAGCCATGGGGCGCTCACCCTGCAAAATATTGATCTCGACCTGGGGCTGGTTGTCAGCGGCAGTACTAAAGACCTGTGATTTGCTGGTTGGCACCGTGGTGTTGCGATCGATCAAAGGAGTGCGGACTGCACCCATAGTCTCGATACCGAGAGTGAGCGGGGTCACGTCGAGCAAGAGCACGTCGTGGACTTCGCCACCTAAGATACCAGCCTGAATGGCGGCACCTACGGCAACGACTTCGTCGGGATTGACGCCTTTGTGGGGCTCTTTGCCAAAGAAGTCGGCCACGGCTTTTTGTACGGCTGGCATGCGAGTTTGGCCACCTACGAGGACTATTTCGTCGATCTCACTGGCTTTGACTTTGGCGTCGGCCAAACATTTTTTGACTGGTTCCATGGAGCGCTTGATCAGGTCAGCCGTGAGCTCTTCGAGCTTGGCGCGCGTGATCTTCATGGTCAAGTGGAGAGGACCGTTTGGACCCTGAGTAATGAAGGGCTGGTTGATCTCGGCTTCCATAGAAGTAGAGAGCTCGATTTTGGCTTTTTCGGCACTGTCGCGCACGCGCTGGAGAGCTTGTTTGTCGGATGACAAATCGACGCTGTTCTCTTTTTTGAACTCAGAGACGATGTGCTCGATGAGCTTGCTATCAAAATCATCACCACCGAGGAAGGTGTCGCCATTGGTCGCTTTGACTTCAAAAACTCCGTCGCCAATCTCGAGGACTGAGATATCGAAAGTTCCACCACCGAGGTCATAGACGGCGATCTTGCCGGATTTCTTTTTGTCCAGGCCGTAGGCGAGAGCGGCGGCTGTTGGCTCGTTGACGATGCGTTTGACGTCTAGTCCAGCAATTTTGCCGGCTTGCATGGTGGCCTGGCGCTGAGAGTCGTCGAAGTAGGCGGGAACAGTGATGACCGCGGAGTCTACTTTGGTACCCAAATAGGCTTCGGCATCGGCCTTGGCTTTTTGCAGAATCTTGGCGGAGATTTCTTGTGGGCTATAGACTTTGCCATCGACCTTGACACTCGCCATGTCGTCTTTGCCGCCGACGATTTCGTAGGCGACTTTTTTCATGGTGTCTTTGACCATAGCGTCGCCCATTTTGCGACCCATGAGACGTTTCACACTGTAGATAGTATTTTTGCTATTGAGAATCATTTGGTTTTTGGCCACGGCTCCGACCAAGTTTTTGACTGGCTCGACGATAGAGGGGAAAGTGTTACTACCCTCGTGGGTAGGGATCACTTTGGCTTTACCGCCTTCCATAACGGCGATACAACTATTGGTGGTACCGAGGTCGATACCGATGGTTTTACTGTTTGTGGTTGACATATTTTGTCTCCTTGTAAAATAAATATTTAATTTGATGCGGGAGGATGATCATCCGCCCCTACGGGATCGCCATTACCAACAACAACTCGAGCGGTGCGCAACACTCGGTCGTGCAGGCGGTAGCCGGGACGGATAACTTTGACGACTTTGTCTTTCTCTCCCTCGCCCATTTCCTGACATTCCATAGAGGCAGGATCGTAGAGACCATCAGTTTTGACTTGGGTTACCCCCTCTTCAACCAAGAGTTTGTCAAAGGAGCCCAGAATCATGGTAAGGCTTTGGTCTTTGAGCTGAGTGCTCGCCATAGCGAGGTGATCGCGGATGTCTAGGAGTTTGGTGAGGAGATCCGCTTTGGCAAATTTGACGACAGCAGAGCTCTGGTCGGCAAAGCGACGCTCGAGGTTGGCGTAGTCGGCGAGGGCACGGGCGAGACTAGATTCTAGGAGAGAGATGCGAGATTCTAGAGGGGAGGATTGAGGAGCTAGGGTTGGGTCAGTTTTGGGTTGATTCTTTTTCATAATTTAGTTCCAGCTAGCGGATATTTCGTCGATAAGACTAGACATGTGGCGGAGCATGGGCATGACGTAGGGATAGTTGAGACGAGCAGGACCGATCACGCCAATATGACCGGTTTGGCCGCCGGCGGAGTAGTCTAGGTAGGCCATGGCGCAAGGATAGAGGTACTCGTTGCCGAACTCGTCGCCGAGTACGATATGAAAAGGCTGGACGTCTTCGATACGGGCAAAAATACCCTCGAGCTGTTTGTAGGATTCGACCATTTGTAGGACTTGGCGGGTGACATCGATGTCAAAAAACTCGGGGAGCGATAAAAGATTGGAGTAACCGGCGGAGTAAACACTGCCGTCGCTAGAAGTGGCAAAGGCGATATTGCCGGTTTTTTCGGAGAGAACCCGAGTGGCTTCACGCAAAAGCTGATCTAGTTCGGAGCGGTGATCCCAGATACGCTCCTTGACGGCCACCTCTTCGGTGACAGAGAGATCTTCTTCGTGCATGAGCTCGGAGACATAGAGCTTGAGGGCGATTGGGGTGGGGATGCGGCCGGCGCTGGTGTGTGGCTGTTTAAGATACCCTAAATCTTCGAGCCGGACCATCTCGTTGCGGATGGTAGCGGGGCTTACTCCCAGGTTAAATTTCTTGTCCAGGGTATCGGAGCCGATTGGCTCACCGGTTGAGGTATACTCCTCGACGACGGCCTTGATGATTTGGATTTGGCGCGGGCTTAAAGGTTTCATAGTTAGCACTATGATAACGAGAGTGCTAGCTAGTGTCAAGTACCCCAAATTAGATCTTGAGGATTTCGGTGAAGGCTTCCTGGGGGACGGAGACGGAGCCAAGTTGTTTCATTTTCTTTTTCCCCTTCTTTTGCTTGTCGAGGAGTTTGCGGTTGCGAGTCATGTCGCCACCGTGGAGCTTGGCGGTTACGTCTTTGCGGAAGGCTTTAACCGTCGATCTAGCGATAATCTTGCCGCCGATGGCGGCCTGGATAGCTACTTCGATTAGAGACCTGGGGATGACCTCGGCTAGCTTGTCTACGAGCACGCGCGCACGCGATTCGGCGGAGTGGCGAGGTGAGACAAAAGACAAGGCCTCGGCAGGCTCACCGTTTAACAAAATATCTACTTTGGCGGCATCAACCTCGGAGTATCCTGCGTGGTCGTATTGTACGGAAGCATACCCTGAGGAGACGGATTTGAGCCGGTCATAGAAATTGGTGATTAGCTCGGATAGTGGCATGAGATAGTTGAGGCGGACCCGGCCGGCCACGTACTGCATATCGACAAACTCGGCCCTTTTCCCCTGGGTGAGCTCCATAATCCCACCCACATATTGTTCTGGGGTATAGATGGTTAAAGTAACCATAGGTTCCTCGATATTCTGGATCTGGTCGGGACTGGGCCAGTCGGCGGGAGAGGAAATCTCTACGAAATCTTCGGGCGAAGACAGGGCTTCGCCCCTACGCATATGCATACGGTATGGGACAGAGGGCGCGGTATTAACCACAGACACCTCAAACTCGCGACTCAAACGCTCGGTGACAATCTCTGCGTGCAAAATACCCAGGAATCCGACGCGAAAACCGTGGCCGAGGGCGGGACTAGAGGCGGCGTGGTAGGTGAGAGAAGCGTCGTTTAAGGCCAGCTTGCCCAGGGCATCCACCAAGTTGCGATAATCTCCAGCATCGATTGGGTAGAGGTCCATAAAGACCATGGCTTGGGGTCGCTGATATCCCTCAACTGCAGTGACATCGGAACCCACGGTTGTGAGAGTATCGCCGATCGTGACGGCACGGATATCTTTGTGACCGGTCGCGATATAGCCCACCTCCCCTACTTCGACATGATCAGAGGCACGCATGTCGGGAGAGAAGAAACCGATTTCTAGAGGAGAGAGCTTTTCTTTGGTAGCCAAAAGCATGAGGTTGTCCCGATTCTTCTTGTTGATCTCACCGGAAATGACTTTGACAAAAGCAATCACACCTTTGTGGGTGTCAAAAGTAGAGTTGAAGACGAGGGCTCGAAGAGGTTCAAAGTTCCGATCACTCGCCGAGGTATCTGCAAGGATCGGAACTGAGGGAGCGGGGACACGGGCGACGATGGCATCGAGGAGCTCGGTCACGCCGATGCCGGATTTGGCGGAGCCAAACAAAATATCTTCGGTTTTAAACCCAAGCGTTTCAACTAGCTCAGTCGCCACTCGCTCGGGCTCGGCGGCGGCCATATCGATTTTGTTGATGAAAGGAATAACAGTGAGCCCAGCTTCTTTGGCTTTGTCAAAATTGGCAATGGTCTGCGCCTGGATACCCTTGGTAGCGTCCACCACGAGGACCGCACCTTCGCAGGCGTGGAGGGCACGACTCACTTCGTAGCTAAAGTCGACGTGTCCGGGAGTGTCAATCAAGTTCAGAATAAATTCTGAACTTGATTGAGAAGATAGGAGAGAGATGTTAGATGCTAGGGGGGTGTAGAGCATGCGGACAGGGGCGAGCTTGATGGTGATCCCACGCTCGACCTCGATGGGGTTGCTATCCATGAGGCGGACCGTGCCACCCTTGGCGACTGTGCCGGTAGCCTCTAATAGACGGTCGGTCAAAGTAGTTTTGCCGTGGTCGATGTGGGCGATAATGCTAAAATTTCTAATTTGTTGAATACTCATATATCCTGTAGGGTCTGACCCGGTCTCCTTATTTGTAATATGAGTCGACTAAACATCTTGGCGTTCCGCCAGGATTTCCTTAGCAGGTCAGACCCTGTGATTATACCAGAGGTTAGACGGTAGGTTCGGAGGTTTCGAGGGTTTCGTCGGACTCGGAGAGGGCTTTGTGCCAGCCGCCGATCTTTTCGGCTAGGCGCACAAAAATGCCGAGCTCTTTGATGTTGAAGAGGTATGACAAGGCAATATAGACACCCATACCAATCAATCCAACAGTTACAGTCAGGAGAATGAGAGGAATCGTGCGAGTGGTGTCGAAGATCAAGTTGTCAAAGACACGCAGTGGTACCCAAAGCGCTAGTGAAGTGATCAAAGTAATCCCGAGCATTTTGATAGTGGGGTACAAGAGATGGGTGCCGGCAAAGTTGGCCAGACTATAGAGCAAACTGGTTAAAACGACTGTCTCGATGAGGGAAGCGACAGTAATAGCAAAAGCCATGCCGATGACGCCGGATTTTAAGACAAACAAGAAATAGTAGCTGAGTCCAATGTTGATGGTGGTCGAGAGTAAGTTGGTGATAAAGGGAGTACTTGTGTTGTGCAGGGAGTAAAAAACTCGAACCAAGATGTGAGTCAGCGACCTGGCGGCAATCGAGACAGCCAAAATCGCAACTAGTTTGCCGGTTAAAACTGTTTCTGCCCAAGGGAACGAATCGGCTCCGTAGGCCAAGCGGACAAGGGGGATGCGCAGAATTAGCACAATTACACTAGAGGGAAGGGCTAGATAGAGCATCTCAAGAATCGTGTTGTTGACCATGGTAGCCAGAGAGTGGAGATCGTTTTTGGAGGTTTCTTTGGTAAAGAACGGGAGTGAAGCCTGGCCAATGGGGATGCCGATCAAGCGAACGGGCAAGTTGGCGAGTTGCTGGGCGATCGAGATAATTGTTACTGTTCCCACAGAGAGCCAACTAGAAAAAGTAACAATGGCCGTTGCCTCGATCTGGACGAGCGAGAGAGTCAAAACACGAGGGAGCATGAGCAGACTCATTTCTTTGACTGCGCCGTGACTCTTGTCCCAGACGAATCGATACTTAAAACCAAGTTTGCGAGCGAGAGGGAGCTGGGCTAAGAGGTGGAGACAAGCTCCAATCACAACACCAACTGCGGCGCCATAAATACCGAGAGTTTTGCCAAAAGCCAAGATGCCGATAATAATCCCGACGTTGTAGAGGACTGGAGAGAGAGCTGGAATCAAGAACCGTTTATGAGTTTGGATCACGCCAGTTAAAAACGATGAAAAACCAAAGAAAAGCTGGGCAAAGGCCATAATCCGCGTGAGGCCAACCATGAGTCTCAGCTGATCCTGCGAAAATCCACCAGCAATCAAACGACTCAAGGGATAGGCAAAAATAATAACCAGGATGGTCAAGCTAATCATCACAATCATGACGGAGTTGATCATGGAGGAGGCAATGAGATTGCTTTCGTCTTTTTTGCCGAGGTAGCGACTAAAGACTGGAATAAAAGCAGAGGATAAAGCGCCAACAATAATGATTTGAAAAATCATGTCTGGAATCCGAAAAGCGGCCCAGAATACATCTACCACAGCTTTGTCGGCGTAAAAATACTGAATAAGTAACCTGGTGCGAACTAGTCCCAAAAGGGCCGAAACCAGTGTGGCTCCCATGATAATAGTGGCGGCAGAGAGGATAGAGGAACTTTCTTTTTCAAAGAGATTTTTGCCGTTTTGGACTAAGCGTTTGAACATAGATGTTAGTTTACCCCACTTCGCCAAGGCTACGCTAGGGGCAAGAAGTCGTTGCGCAGGAACGCGAGACCTGGTATACTCCACAGCATTATGCCAATAACAAAGTCAGCAATCAAAAAAGCCCGCGTAGATAAAAAGCGCACCCTGGGAAACATGAGTGCCAAAGGTCGTTTGAAAACTACAATCAAAGAAGCAAGAGCTAACCCAGGAGTCGAGACTCTAAAGGCCCTATATTCTGCGATGGATAGAGCAGTGAAACACCATTTGGTGGCCAAGGGTCATGCCGCTCGTCTCAAGTCACGTATCTCCAAATTGGGCAAGAAATAAACCAAGCAAAATTCTCATAAATTAGCTATACTGGAGGCATGAAACTGCCTGCCTTTTTTGGTCATAAACGATCGATAAACTTGTTGCCTCGGGATGCATTTGAGAGTAGTACTCTGGGAGTAATCCTGGAATGGTCGTTGGTTTTTGGCAAGTGGGCGGTGATTGTCACACAGCTTGTGGTGATGGGAGCTTTTTTGTATCGCTTTACCCTGGATCGTAACCTGACGGACTTGCGCAAATCGATCGCCAAAAACGTGGCAATTGTAAAATCGTATGAGCAAGTAGAAAGAGATTATGTCTTGGCACAAAAGCAAGTATTGCGAGCAAAAACGGCCTTGGCGGCACAGGACAAAATGAGCCAAACCCTCTCGGTCTTGGGACAAATAACTCCGAGCGAGATCTGGTACGACCGAATTAGCATTACCCCTGAAGCACTATCGCTAAATGCATTTGCCGCAACACTACCTGGATTTGGCAAGTTTTTGACTGCGGCTCAGCGGAGCCCGTCATTTGAGGGGATTAGACTAACCAAACTAGAAAGTAGCTCGGCTAAAGGCGCGCAAATACAGTTTGAGGTGTCTCTCGATCTAATTGCAGACAAAACTGCACCGGGGACTAAAAAATGAACATCAATACTCGGAGATACTCACAGGATTTACGTCGTTATTATCGGATGCCGGCAGTGCAAGTATCGCTAACTTTGGTGTTGTCGGTGTTTTTGATGAGTGTTTTTGTCGTCTTTGCACTGCGCCCAACAATCTTGTCGATCGTCAACCTGAAAAAAACTATTAGTGAATCGAAAAAAGTACTACAACAACTAGAGACTAAAGTTAATTTTTTACAAAAAGCCTCTAACCAATTAGAAACTTTGCGACCAGTAATCCCAAATATCAACAACAGTATTCCCAATAATGGAGCTATGTATTCGCCCATCACCCTAGCGATAGACGAGCTGGCTTATCAGGTAGGAGTAATAGTCGAGAGCGAGTCGCTAGGGCCAACACTCCTTTACTCGCGAATCCTCTCCCCTTTTACCCCAAACAAGAATCAAAAAGTGGTTGAGCTGAGCTTTAGCCTGAGAGTAAGCGGCGGATATAGCGAAGTGACTGATTTTTTGAATATGATGATGAAAATGGAGCGGATCGTCTTGGTTGATAATGTCACCATCGCCAAACAGGCAGGCGCGAAAAACTCCACTGCCAGCGTAACGATGAATGTAAGTGGACTGGCTTTTTACCTGGCAGATGCAACACAGCTAGACAAAGCATTGATCCAGAAAAAGGGAGGTAAATAATGGCCGTTCGAGATACTATCTTAGTCAGTAAAACGCTGTATCAGATCGGAGTGGTGACCTTGATTACCGCAATCATGTGGGTTGGAATTGTGGTTTACCAGGCCGCTACTAAACCCTTAGCCGTAGAGATTGATAAATCGATTTTGGAACCTATCAATACAACAATCGATCAAGAGACAATTACAGCGATCACAAATCGATTGAAAATTGAGCCCAGATTAATAGAGCTTACGGCGAGCGAGAGTGCTACTATAGAGGAAGATAAAGGCATATGAGCTTGTTAACAAAGAGATTTCCAACTATTTTGGGGTTGTTTTTTTTGGTGGTGATTGTGGTGGGAATTTTCGTTTATTACTCTAGTACAAAAACAGCTAAAGTGGCGAGTGAGATAGTCCCGACCAAAGTAAGGATTACCAATGTGGCTGATAACAAATTTAGTGTGTCGTGGATAACATCTAGTCTTACAACAGGTGAGGTTGAGTATGGACAAGTAGGCGAAAAGCTGACTACCCGTGCCAAAGATGATAGAGACACGAGCGTGGCGGGCCAGTTTGTGACTCACCATGTCACCGTCGAGGGATTGCAACCGAGTACACAATACGCATTTCGAATCTTGACTGGAGACAAGCCAACGAGGTTTGACAACAGTGGAAGCCCGTACACAGTGGCCACTGGTCCTGTAATTGGCGCGACTCCGGGCTCGCAGAATTTTTACGGTAACGTAGTGCTCCCCTCAAAACAACCAGCCGAAGGTGCGCTTGTTTATATTTCGTTCCCAGGTGCCGCACCAGCCTCGGCGATTGTGAGAGATGGAGGTAACTACGCCTTCACTTTGTCGACTTTGCGATCCAGCGATAACCGCTCCTATATTACCTATGATCCATCTGCAAGTATCGCGAGTATTACAGTTGAATCTGGCAAACAACAATCGATTGTGTCGGCATCTCTCGCCAACTCTGCACCCGTGCCGCCAATTACCCTAGGGCAGAATGCTGAGTTTTTGAACCAACCACAAAAAGTAGATGAGGTCGCACAGGTGGAAGTAGTCGCCGAGAAACCAGCAATTTTTAATGTTGAGCCGCTTGTTGCAGATACTGCCAATATCAATGCGATTTCGACAACGACAGTGACGATCTTGAACCCGAAAGAACCTGGTGAAGTACTCAAGACACTCCGACCCGAGTTCCGCGGGACGGGCCCTGCTGGTACTACTTTGTCGATTGCACTAAAAGGTCAAAAAGCTATTAGTGATACTACCCAGGTAGGGACTGATGGAACCTGGACTTGGGCGCCGGTGATTGATTTAAAAGTCGGGAAACAGACAATCACTGTGAGTTACTTGCCAAGTGGTGGCACCACCCAAAAAGTAGAGCGAGAATTTAGTGTGAGCACAAGTACAACCGGACTAGATCCGGCGTTTGTCTCCTCCCCTTCTGCTTCGGTAAAAACCACAACGACTCAGGCTTCGAGCAGTCCTGTGAGCAGTAGCTCCGCAACCCCGCGGGTGACGATGCCAAATACGGATGAAGGTACCCCTGTGACAGGAGTAATAGAGAATACGCTATTGACTGGAGCACTAGGACTGGTCATTATGGTAGTAGGAGCAGTGCTTTTGGCACTGTAGGAAAGTTATATTTATGGCAGATACGCTTGTACAACAACCAATCCCCCAGCCTAGTGAGGTACCGCCCGTCACGAGTGCACCACCTGTCATGAACACGCCTCCCGTCATGAGTGTACCTCCATCACCGATTAGCCAAAAGGTAGAGCCACCAAAAAGCAAGATTAGCCTGGTCGTGGCAGGAGTCGTGGCACTGGTGATGATGGTCGGAGTGGGAGTATGGGGATACTCGCAGTACAGTGGGACAAAGACACCACAAATAGCCAAGTTAACTGAGGAGTTGGATGGAGGAATTACAGTTACACAAACTCCGTCTGAAGAGGCACAAGGCAAAGGTGGAACTGTATTTAAGGATGGGATACTGATTGGACATTTGAATAATTTAGAAGTAAACATTCCAGCAATTATCGCTAAGTGCAAGAAAGACAAGGCAGAAACAGGCTGTACGATATCAGATATGAAAACATACCTGACGAATGCAGATAATAATTATGACAGTGTGATTGGCGGATCTTGTTCCGGTATTGAAAACAGCGAGTCACCATCCATTTGTGCTCAAGGACAGGGTCATTGTGTAGGTGGAATATGTCAGCCGGCGAATTGTGCAAATGGATATACCCCTTCTGCTGAGGGCTGTGTACCAAACCCTAGCTTGGCTTGTAAAGGTACAGACTATGGAGCTCCTGTGTGCTGTTACGACACCTCGTGTGCAGGGGGAACAATTGTTTGTGAGGCACCAGGCAGAAAGGAATGCAAAAGCACTGGTATAAATGGAGAAAAACACTGCCTTTTGGAGGCTAATTCTGTGGACTGCGGTGGTAAGGTGGATGAGCCAAATGAAAGGCGGAGTCCTAATCCTTCTCCAAGCGTGTCACCAAGCGTGAGACCTTCCCCTTCTCCATCTCCCTCACCAACCATGGCATGTACTGGACTGACACAAACACCCGCGACACAACCAGTAGTAGGATCTAAACTTACATTCACTTGTGCAGGTTCTGTGACACCAAGCAACGCCTCTACCCTTTCCTACAATTTCCGCTACGCCATTAACAACGGAGCCTGGGTCAATCTAACCAACAAAACCACGGCGACGGCCGAGTTGACCATCAGCGCTTGCGGAACATATAAAGTAGAGTGTAGAGCCTGCGCCACATTTGGTGGTTTAATCAAGTGTGATCCATTCTGGCAATATGCAGGAGTCCAACCACTATGAAAAAAGGTTTAATCATCGGCTTCTCACTGTTTGCATTGGTGGTACTGATTGTGGGTGTCGTGTATATGGTACGTAAACCAAATATCAATGTAGTGACGGCTGATTGTGCTCCTAGGTACTACTACAATCTAGAATCAAAGTCCTGTGCCGCTACCACCAGAAACTACAACGCGGCCGAGATCGATTGTGATGGAGGCACTGGCAAGACATGTGTGGTGAATCTACAGGAATGGATGCCAGGGAAAACTGCCGGATCTTGTTACAAAACTATTGCTCAGTGCCAAGCGGCCAATAGTGGGACAACCACCACCTGTACTCCTCGCTACTACTACAACACGAAGACTCAGACCTGCACGGCCACTAATCGTAGCTACAACTCTCAAGACGTAGATTGTGATGGAGGTACTGGCAAGACATGCGCGGCTAATCTACAAGACTGGGAAGCAGGCAACACAACTGGAATCTGCTATCCTTCTCAGATTGCATGTGCCAACGCTAATGGAGGCGGATCTACAACCACCAACTCGTGCTCGAAAACATTTACAGTCGCTTGTGCTAACCCATCGGTTAGTCCTTCGCCAATCCCAAGTACCTCCGCCCCAGTTTATCCTTCCCCATCGCCCTCTAGCCCATCATCGGCTAGCTTGGACTGTGTCGCCAAGAAAATGTATGAGAATGATAGCCGCAACCGAGCTGGATTCTATTACATGGAGCGTGAGATCACAGATACCAACACAGTCCAGAATGGCCAAATCATTGTGTACAACATCGTGACCAGAAACAATGGAGGCAACAGCGTACCTGACACAACAATTACCGACAGACTATCGACCAACCTAACTTATGTCGATGGAGATAGTGGCTGTGGCTATGACTCAAATACAAGGACTGTGACCTGTACGATTGGAACACTCTCACCAAATAGTGAAGCTCAGAGATCGTTTAGAGCTAGTGTGACAGTGGCTGGGACTACCTCGGTCGCCAACACAGCTGAGGTGACCTCGACCAACGGACAAAGAGATAGTTGCAGTGTCTCAATTGATGCGACTGGAAGAGTGAGCGTTGTATCCTCTCCGGCACCTACTGCACTACCAGTTGCTGGTGTGTTTGAGGTGACAGCACTACCCCTCACCCTCGGACTACTACTACTGATCATTGGTGGACTGGGACTACTGGTGCTATAGATTGACGTTTCTGAATATATTTGAGACTATGGAAGCAGGCACTGCGTATGGTGCTAATTGAGAGTAAGAATATGCCCGACTCAACCATAGATCCAAATTTATCCAACCCCCAAGCTTTAGTTGATGCCGCCTTGAGCGACACTACCGCACCAAAGCCGAGTTTACCTACGCTCGAGCCTCTGCAACCTAGCGAACCAGCACCCGTAGAAAAGTCTCCTGAAGTAGTAGTGGCTGATGTAAAAGTTCCTGAAGTAAAGGCTCCTGAAGTAAAAGTTGAAACTAACAACATAGAGATGAGTGACGAGACGCCCCTACAGTTCGTACAGCCGAGTGAGCCAGTCACACAGCCAATCCCCTTAACAGAGCCAGTTACACCACCCCTACCCAACCCACCCATGCCTCCGTCACCGACAGTAGTGGATAGCCAAGCGATGAAACCAAAAAGTAAACTGGGAGTAGTAGTTGGGGGAGTACTAATACTAGTATTGGCGCTGGGCGCTGGAGTGTGGGGCTATCTAGGGAGTCCGACCGAAAAAAAACCTGCTCAGATAGCAGAGGCACAGGTTGCAGATGGGTGTACTGAAAACTGTGAAAGTAGTGGGAAAGTTTGTATATATAGTACAACCAAGAAAACTTACAGTTGTCAGAAAACTGGAGGACAAGAGGCATGTATACATACTATTTGCCCTGTTAACTATGTATGTGTAGAAGGAGGAGCTCAGGGAACTTATTGTGAACCAAAAGAAGGAGGTAAGCCGCCGGGAGAAACGCTAACTTGCCCGCCAGGGACAAGAAGCAATGGACAGTGTGAGGATGGAGTTTTGAGACCACCGTGCTGTGAACCAGATACCTCCCCATCCCCCTCACCGTCGACAACTACCACCGCCACAATGGCGTGCACAGGTCTGACCCAAACTCCAAGTACAACCCCAGTAGTTGGATCTAAACTAACATTCACTTGTAGTGGTTCAATTACCCCAAGCAATGCAGGTACCTTGTCGTATGAGTTTGTTTACAAACTCAATGCCGGCGGGTGGAAAAGCTTGAGTAACAAAACTACAAACACGGCCGAGCTGACTATCGCAACTTGCGGAGAATATATTGTGCATTGCCGTGCGTGTGCCACGATCAATGGTAGCAAGCAATGTGACCCTGTTTGGAAGGACGTAGTAATACAATGACAACCACTATGAAAAAAGGTTTAATCATCGGCTTCTCACTGTTTGCATTGGTGGTACTGATTGTGGGTGTCGTGTATATGGTACGTAAACCAAATATCAATGTAGTGACGGCTGATTGTGCTCCTAGGTACTACTACAATCTAGAATCAAAGTCCTGTGCCGCTACCACCAGAAACTACAACGCGGCCGAGATCGATTGTGATGGAGGCACTGGCAAGACATGTGTGGTGAATCTACAGGAATGGATGCCAGGGAAAACTGCCGGATCTTGTTACAAAACTATTGCTCAGTGCCAAGCGGCCAATAGTGGGACAACCACCACCTGTACTCCTCGCTACTACTACAACACGAAGACTCAGACCTGCACGGCCACTAATCGTAGCTACAACTCTCAAGACGTAGATTGTGATGGAGGTACTGGCAAGACATGCGCGGCTAATCTACAAGACTGGGAAGCAGGCAACACAACTGGAATCTGCTATCCTTCTCAGATTGCATGTGCCAACGCTAATGGAGGCGGATCTACAACCACCAACTCGTGCTCGAAAACATTTACAGTCGCTTGTGCTAACCCATCGGTTAGTCCTTCGCCAATCCCAAGTACCTCCGCCCCAGTTTATCCTTCCCCATCGCCCTCTAGCCCATCATCGGCTAGCTTGGACTGTGTCGCCAAGAAAATGTATGAGAATGATAGCCGCAACCGAGCTGGATTCTATTACATGGAGCGTGAGATCACAGATACCAACACAGTCCAGAATGGCCAAATCATTGTGTACAACATCGTGACCAGAAACAATGGAGGCAACAGCGTACCTGACACAACAATTACCGACAGACTATCGACCAACCTAACTTATGTCGATGGAGATAGTGGCTGTGGCTATGACTCAAATACAAGGACTGTGACCTGTACGATTGGAACACTCTCACCAAATAGTGAAGCTCAGAGATCGTTTAGAGCTAGTGTGACAGTGGCTGGGACTACCTCGGTCGCCAACACAGCTGAGGTGACCTCGACCAACGGACAAAGAGATAGTTGCAGTGTCTCAATTGATGCGACTGGAAGAGTGAGCGTTGTATCCTCTCCGGCACCTACTGCACTACCAGTTGCTGGTGTGTTTGAGGTGACAGCACTACCCCTCACCCTCGGACTACTACTACTGATCATTGGTGGACTGGGACTACTGGTGCTATGAAAAAAGCGTTGCTGATTGCTCTACCTATTTTGATTGTAATTGGAGTGGTGGTTGGATACTTTTTCTATAGCAGAGAGAAAGTAGGGATTAATGAAGTAGTTCCAACTACTTGCGCACCCGGAACTCACCAAGTTTTTAATTATAATGCGGCAGGTAATCAGATTCCGCCTTACTGTGCCGCCGATACAACAGGGGCGACCAATACCCAGGCATCAGCGGCACCATCTACTTCGAGTAGTTGTGAGACAAAACCAAATTGTTTGATAGTAAACCCGCCGACCTGCAAGGGACTACAGCCACCCGATGGTAAGACTTGGTGCGCAACCACGACAACTACTACTACCACAACGACTACCACGGGTGATGCAACCTGCGCTAAGCGATACTACTATAGTTTAGATTCAAAGGGATGTGTTGCGACAACAAGAAATTATAACTCGGCAGAAATGGATTGTGATGGCGGAACGGGTAAAACATGTGTGGTGAATCTGCAGGAAGCACTGCCCGGTAAAACTGGGGGCTCTTGTTTTAAAACTGAAGAGCTATGTCTGGCTTCTAAAGCAATTTGTTCTCCCAGATATTATTACAACACCGTGACTAAACTTTGTGTAGCGACAAACCGGAGCTATGACTCGAAGGATGTCGATTGTGATGGCCAGACAAATAAAACCTGTACGGCCAATCTGCAAGACTGGGAGCCAGGGAGAACTACGGGAGTCTGTTATGCGTCTCAGACTACCTGCTTAGATGCCAACAAAACAACAACACAAACTACTAGTACCACGACAACTACTGCCGCAAGCCCGAGCCCGAGTCCCAGTGTGTCCTCTGGACTAGGAGGTGGGACAACAGTGACCCCTACCCCCTCGCCCTCTCCTAGAGCTGCTATGCCAGACACTAGTGAAGGAACACCAGTAACTGGCGTGTTTGAAGTGACGGCGGGAACTATTGGAATTGGTTTGTTGCTGTTGATCGCTGGTATATTTGGAATATTGATGTTTTGAGAAGCCGTAATTATCTATCGCCAAGTCGGGAAGAGCTTGAATAAATTGTCCCAGTAAATGTTTGAGGTAGGCAAGCCATATATCATAGGACTAATCAGGAGTAACCCTAAAACAGAGAGGACAAGAACTAGACGGCGATAAAGAGGATTTAAACGTACCAACCAGCTCGCCAAGATAGTAGTCAAAAAGTAGGCGGAGGGAAGGTAGTGGTAAAAAAACATGATGCGAGGCGAAATAACCCAGGGAATAAAGAGGACGAAATAAAGTGAATAAAGAATGGAGTATGGATAGAGAAATAGATACTTGAGATTGATAACGGCGGCGAACAACCCTAACCAGAGAATGATCGGATTGCCAATTGCGTAGATATTGGAGAGAAAGTTGTCCTGATAATTGACGTAGTACCATACTGGCCGCAAATCGAAGATCCATTTGATGGGGGTGGACTGGTAAGCATGGGTGGCGACCAGGTGCGTGTGGTAATACCACATTTGGCGGTGGAGCTCCCACCACTGCGCCCAGGTATGACCGGCCAAAATAAAAGGAGTAAAAGTTAGCGTATAAACGGTTAAAACTATTAATGATAAACGGACAGCGAATAAAAAATGTAAGACCCCAGACTTTAGATGCCAGTGTCTAAGCGGATTTTGATGGAGATAGAGTAGGGCGAGGGGAACGATGCCATAGAGCGCGCTCCACTTGGAGGCAAGCGCAAGACCATAAAGAATGGCGGCTCCTTTCCAGCGAGATTTGACCGCCAAGTACATGGACCAAATATAAAAACACAACATATAAGTATCATTCATGGCGATGCGAGATTGAACGAGATGGAGACCTTCG
Organism: uncultured Pseudomonadales bacterium; assembly: GCA_964502225.1. Classification (GTDB taxonomy): domain Bacteria; phylum Patescibacteriota; class Microgenomatia; order UBA1400; family UBA12108; genus CAJAUT01. The sequence goes on from CAZCUC010000004.1 coordinate 30,833, forward strand.
ATGCTAACTAAAAATGTTGCAAGCAAAGCCAAGTGTTTGTTGCTGGTGAGCGCAGTGAGAAAGAGATATAGTCCTAGCAAACTAACTACGCCAAAGGTGGCCGAGCCAAACCGCCAACCGAGGCTGTTTTCACCAAACAGCAACATACCAGCGACCATGCCGTACTTGGCGAGAGGAGGGTGAGTCCATTCGTAAGCCACCCCTTCTGGGGGCGTAGTCCACCACTCCCAGGCCTCGACGTGGTTATTTAAATACTCACGGGAGGTAAAAGCATGGTAGACTTCGTCGAAAATGTAGGCTGGAGGATGAGAGAGATTGACGAAGCGAAGGAGTGATGCAAAGATCAAGATTCCAACCAGCAACTGATTGGATTTTACTTTAACAAAAATAGATTTTAATAAACTAGGCCATGACCAAACGAAGACTAACAACAAAGCCGCAAGGACTGTAACCCAAGAAATAAGAGAGATGGTCGAGAGTGAAAATGGCCATATCTGAGCGTGATTGACCCAATAGTAAGCACCATACAAATTGAGCGTGAAGGTGGTAGTTAAGAGAGTAAGGGGAATGAGGAGGTAGTAGTCGGTCATGGCGGCCAGCGTGAGAAAGGGCAATCCAAAAAGAAGGTGCCGCTCATGCATGCGGGTAGTAAAGGTAAAAAAGATAACCATAATAGTCGCGGCAACTCGCCAGGCATACTGGGGAGAAAAATCTTGTTTGCGCCAAGCATTAAAAGTGAAGAGAGTGAGTGAGACAAAGAGGATGGTGCCCAACGCCTGGCCAGACAAATTGAATACGCTAGTAGAATCTGGAATCCAACTCAAGTTGGGATGGAGCGACCAAAAATTGAAAGCGTTGACAGTCAAAAATGGATAGGTACCGGTTTGTGAAGTGATGCGGTCAAAAATATGAGAAACAAAGCCCAGCCCACCTGTAGGAACCCCAGTGAGAAAAAAGGTGATCATGGAAAAAGTAGGTAGTTGCCACCATGGTCGTTTTTGAACGATGGTGACCAGCCACAGGACAGGTGCCACCAACACCATGATTGGCTTGTAGGCAACTGCCAGTCCAAATAAGATGCTAGAAGAGAGGAGTGAGGTCTGGGGATTGATAATTTTTGTAAGCGAGAGTAAGGCAAGAAGTGCAGGGATCGTATCAACTTGGCCCCAAAAAGCGTTGTCGCCGATTAGCGCTGGGGAGAGTAAAAGGAGGTAAATACTAAGAGAGAAGAGAGAGGATTTGGGAGTAGATTTAGCGATGAAGAAGATCAAGATGAGTTCGAGGACAATATGAAGTAATTTGAATACTATCCCAAAAGGCAAGTGGAAAAAATCGGCTACAAGTGAGATAGGGGCGAATGTCAGGATGGGGAGTGGGAGATAATCTGACCAGACGGTACTAAAAAATAAGCTGGGTGATTGGAGCCAAAATGAACGAGACCAAGACTCGTAGGTACCGATATCGTAATATTGCGCGGGAATTGTGAGTCCGTAGAGACGGACGAGGATGGCAGTCACCCAAACTAGTGTTAAGAAGTATATTTTATTTTGCCAAATTTGCTTTAACATAAGCATGAAGATCCTCTTGCGTGGTTGTCGGGATCAAAACCCATTGCCCACCATATTCACGAGTAGATTTGGGGTTCTTGAGATGATCGGTGAGAACAATACTAGAAATATTGTCTTGGTTGCCTAGGGATAAGGCGAGTTTGATAAAGCTCCCCTGTTCGACGCTCGTAATATCTGTATCGATGGAGGAGGACAAGTTGGATTTTAACCGCTCGATAATTTCGGTATTAAAGAGAGTGCCAGCAGAAAAAAGCTTGTCTCGAAAAGCGAGGATTATTTTTTGTTGTCTCTGACCACGAGCAAAGTCGGTACCCTCCTCCCCCTGCGCATAACGCGATCGAGCAAATTTGAGAGCAGTAGCACCATCTAGATGAGTCCTGCCAGCTTCAAAATGAATATGTTCATATCTATCACTCTCTGGTTCGACTGTTTCCTTGCCGGGAATCGGATATTTGTAATCATCGAAAGTGTTGTCGATGGTTAAGTCGATCCCACCGACAGAGTCGATGGCTTTGACGAACCCACTAAAATCGACAAGGAGAAGATAGTGGATGGGTACCCCCAAAACCTCTGACACGGCCGATTTGGCCAGGTCCCGTCCTCCCCCATCACGTCGCTCGTTGCCGTAGTGATAAGCAGTATTGATTTTGGCTTTTAGAGAGGGAACCCAGATGTCTCTTGGGATAGAGATCGTAGTGCCAGTATTATTTTTGAGATTGAGCGAGAGTACTAGCATGCTATCGGTCAAATCAGAGCCTTCGTGGCCGGCGCCACCAATGCCTAAAAGTAAAATGTTGGTGTTACCCTCGTATGAATTGAGGACAGAGGAAGGATCTGAAATAACGCCGCTCACGATGTTTTTGACAGTCTGGTTGCGAACATACCACGAGACAGTCAAGACACAAGCCGACAAAAATATCGCAAGAAGTATTTTTTTAGCCAACATGGGAACACTCGCGAATAATAGATAAAAAACTAGCTGGATCAAGAGAGGCAGTCGCAACCAATACGCCATTTAATCCCAGAGGGAGAAGCTGTGAGACATTGTCTGGTGTGACAGATCCACCATAGATAACCTTGGAACTAGGAGCAAATGAGCGAATCTCGGCAACCACTTCTTTGATTAAACTAATGGGTGCGATCGTGGTGCCACCGATATCCGCAGATGGTTCGAAGCAGAAGAGAGAGTTGTCGATTAGATCGTCGTCGAGGAGAGCAAATTGGGGTGCGATTTGATTGCGCTCTAGGCAGACTAGTGGAGTGATTCCGACTGCGAGCAATTCTTTGATCTTACTAGCGATATCTGCGGGAGTTTCGTGGAAATACCTGCGCCGCTCCGAGTGGCCGACAATGGCATACTTTACCCCATAGTCCAGGAGTTGAGTTGCGTTGACGGCGCCAGTGTATGAGCCTACGGGGAAGGGAGAGACATCCTGGGCACAGAGTGAGAGACTAGAAGAGAAATGCGAGAAGAGAGGAAGATGAAGAAATGAGGGGGCGATGACCATACCAGGCACAGGTTTGACGGCTGTAAGCCAAGATTGAACCTGCTCTTTAGTTAAATTGGACTTGAAGTTGGCGATAACAAGGAAGTTCATAGAAGTAGTATAACCCAAGCGGGTATTTTTGGGGTATTATGGATGACATGGCATTTGTATACCTAGACGAACTTAACAACGAACAGAAAGCCGCAGTTGAACATAAGGGATCTCCTCTCCTTATTATGGCTGGAGCAGGGAGCGGCAAAACTAAAACTCTAACATACAAGGCGGCTTACTTGATCCATAGCGGTACTATTAGCCCTGATCAACTCCTGATGGTGACATTCACTAATAAGGCCGCGGGAGAGATGAAGGAGAGACTGCTCAAGGTAGTGGGTAAGCGAGTGCCGAATGTAGGCACTTTTCACTCTATGTCTGCCAAGATCTTGCGACGGGACAGCGAGGCCGCAGGACTGTCGCGCGATTTTGTGATTTACGATGACGGCGATCAGGAAGCGCTGGTTAAGGAAATTATGGGCACTCTTTCGGTTGATCCCAAGCGCTACAAACCGCGGTCTCTCATGTCAACGATCTCAAGCGCCAAACAAGAAATGGTCAACCCTGAACAATATACCTCGATGGCGCACGGACCATTTCAGGAAGTGGCGGCGCAAGTATATGAAAAATACCAAAAACAACTAAAAGCTTACGGGGCAGTCGATTTTGACGACTTACTCAATCTGACAGTCCGACTCCTGCAAGAGAATCCAGCAATTTTAGAAAAGTATCAAGATTTATTTCGTTATATTTTTGTTGATGAGTACCAAGATACTAATACGGCTCAGTACCTCTTTACCACCTTACTTGCCCGCAAGTACAAGCAACTGACCGTGGTTGGGGATGCCTCTCAATCTATTTACCGATGGAGAGGGGCTGATTATCGCAATATGGCTAAACTAAAAAAAGAATATAGTAACTTGACTGAACTAAAACTGTCCCGCAACTATCGCTCAACCCAGAATATTCTGGACGCTGCGTATCAGGTTATTGGCCACAACAAGAACCACCCAATTCTTTCGCTCTGGACTGAGGAAGGCGCTGGGGACAAAATTACTCTGATCGAAGCGTACAGCGGAAGCGATGAAGCTGGGAGGATCGTCGATGAGCTGCAACGGTTGCATAGCGGGTCGACACAGGGGTCAACCCCTACAAAATGGAATGAAATGGCGCTCTTGTATCGCACCAACGCGCAATCGCGCAGTATTGAAGAAGGTTTTATCCGTGCTGGGATACCCTACGTACTCATCGGGGGGACTAAATTTTATGAGCGCAAGGAAATAAAGGATCTCCTCTCCTATCTGCGCGTGGTGCTGAACCCCGAGGACCAGATTAGTTTTAAGAGAGTGGAGAAACTAGGTAAGCGCAAGCTAGCACAAGTACAAAATATCCCGTATGAAATGGACGTGCAGGCGGCCACTCCATCGGAACTACTGGAAAAAGTACTCGAGAACTCGCAGTATCTCCAACAGTTTGACGAAGAAATTGAAGAAGAGCTGGCGAGAATTGAAAATATTAAAGAACTCCAGTCCGTGGCCACGGAATTTGATAACCTAAGCGAATTTTTAGAGAATATTGCGCTCGTACAAAGTGAATACTCGGAAGGTGAGAAATTTGGCAGTGACAGCAAGCGCGACGCTGTTACTTTGATGACACTGCACGCCGCCAAGGGACTAGAATTCCCCATCGTTTTTCTGATAGGAATGGAGGAAGGACTGTTCCCCCACTCCCGTTCGCTGATGGAGGTCGAGGAGATGGAGGAGGAGCGAAGACTGGCTTACGTGGGCATCACTAGAGCGAAATATAAACTATACCTGTCGTGGGCCAAGCAGAGAGTGGTGTGGGGTAACACCAGTGCTCAGAATAGATCGAGGTTTATTGATGAGATTGATCCAACGTTATTTCAGTACGTCAGACAATCGGAAAACTCAGATAAAGGGAGTGTCGATAAATCAGATTATCTGGGTATCGGAAAGTCAGAAAAAGATTTTTGGACACAGCATGGAGCTGAGTTTAAGACGAAAAAATCGGGAATCAGAATCGATGCCCTCCGCGACGATACCCTAGATGATTTTCTCTCTGGCAATATGTCAGTTGAGGATCTCTTAAATCGTTAATCCGTGTAGCCGTATATCAGTAAATCCGTCAATCGGACCCGCCTGCAAAAGCTATCGCTTTAGCGACCGCGGGCAGGTAGAATGAAGATATGATTTCAAAGACTGAATGGAATAAACAAGTAGATCACCCACTACAGGCTTACGAGTGGGGGGAGTTTAGGCAGGCTACTGGAGTAAAGGTAGTGAGAGAGAGTGGGATGCAGATTACGATCCACAAGATTCCGCACACCCCCTGGAATGTAGGATATGCACCAAAGACGGGGATGATAACGGAGAAACAAAGTAGCGTCCTCAGTAAAGTCGCAAAAGAGAATAATTGTATTTTTATCAAAGTGGAGCCGAAGATAGAAATGCAAGATTCTAGGAGAGAGATGTTGGATTTTAGGAAATGGGGATTTGTCGCAGGGCGACCACTGTTTACCAAATTTAACTTTGTGCTGGATGTGACTCCGAGTGAAGAGGTACTGCTCTCGAGCTTTAAACAGAAAACTAGGTACAACATTAAAGTGGCAGAGAAACGAGGAGTAACAGTAGAAATTGATAATAGTGAGGCCGCATTTGAGCGATACTTACAACTGACCGAAGAGACCACTAAACGACAAGGTTTTTATGCTCACTCGCGTGAGTACCACAAAAGGATGTGGGAGGTGCTAAATAATTCTCCAATCTCAAATTCTCAAATTCTCAAATTGAGCGCAAATCTATTGGTTGCGAGATATCAGGGCGAGATAATTACAACCTGGGTGCTGTTTAGCTTTGGCGACACGCTCTACTACCCCTACGGTGCTAGTACCAGAGAACATCGAGAGGTAATGGCGAACAATCTAGTAATGTGGGAGGCGATCAAGTTGGCCAAGAAATGGGGACTGCGATATCTGGATATGTGGGGAGCACTAGGGCCTGAACCAGATAGTCACGATCCGTGGTACGGATTCCATAACTTTAAATCGGGATACGGGGCACGACATGTCGAGTACGTAGGTACATGGGATTACGTGGCCATGCCACTACTGTACAAACTTTACAGAGTGGGTGAGAAGTTGAGATGGTGGTGGCTACGAACCAAAAAAGCTCGTGACTAGAGGCAGGATATAGATTAGTCACGAGCTACTTCGGTTATTTGCGTTTTTTAGCAACTTTTTTGACGGTTTTCTTGACAACTTTCTTTACAGGTTTCTTAGCGACTTTTTTAACTACTTTTTTAACAGTCTTTTTGACAGCTTTTTTAGGAGCAGCTTTCTTGGCTGGAGCTTTCTTTACTGATTTCTTGGACAACAATTTTTTGAATAGTTTTTTTAGCATGAGATTATTCACCTCTCTCTCTGATTGCAAGTTTAAATAATTATTTTTCGCGTTGGACGGTAATTGTGCACTCGGTTAGGAGAGCGGCAATTGCACCGATAACAACCAAGGGTGGAAGGAGGAGAGCTCCGACTACTCCAGCAGTGACGGGAAGAGAGAGGATTACTTTGCCCTTGCTGTCTTTGACAGTGATTTTGCGGACATTACCCTCTTTGATCAAAGCTTTGACTTTGCTAACTACTTTCTTGCCTTCGACTTTGAATTCTTCCTGAGTTTTTTTACTAACTAAGGGTTTTTTGACTTTCTTTTTTGCGGGCATAGTGATTCCTTCCTTCGACAAGCTCAGGACAAGCTTTGTATTTATATAACAAATTAATTAAATCACATTAAATGAAATGTATATATAGCTATAAAGATAAAATTATTTAACGGGCAGACCGTTTTGATAACAATGGTCTTTGAAATAGCAGTTTTCGCATTTTTTAAGGTCAGTGGTGCGGGGGAACTTTAGTGAGCGGATCGAATCCATGGAGAAATGAATAGTCTTTTTGAGTTTTTCGATTTGCTCATCATTCACCTGGAAGCTGCGCTCACCGGATTTGCCTTTGAGATTTGGCTCTTCGACGAAGTCGAGCATACCCTCCCCGAATTTGTAATTGAGACTCTTATCGGAATCGATGAGGAGTTTGTAGAACTCTAGCTGGCGGAGTAATTCCCCGTCACTATCCTGGGTCGTGCCTTCTATTTGCCCCATGGTTTTGGGCTGGCCGGTTTTGTAGTCCACTACTTTCACCGTGCGACTTGCTTGGTCAGACCACTCTAACCGGTCGAGCTTACCAGTCAACTGAATGTCGCCCAAGTTGGCTCGCAAATTTTTCTCGGTGGCGAGTGGGAGACTGAAGTGATCCTCATTCAGTTTAAAGTAGGCAGTTAAGACCTCTTCACCTTTTTTCAAATAAACAGTTAAATCTTGCTTGGTAATAACTGAGGCGGTGAGGGCAGAGCGGAACTGGGAGAGTAAGTATTCGAGATTTGGGGGAACGCCATCCTCTTTGAATTTCAAATAGAAATGCTCTAAGGCACTATGGATCGCCGTGCCAAAAGTTAAGTGGGCTTTTTTGGCGTGGGGAACTTTTAACAATTTATCGAGCTTAAATTTGTAGGCACAGTATAGATAGGAGTTAAGTGAAGTGGCGGCCAGTTTGAAGTCATCCACGATGTCCTGTAAGTAGGCTTTTTCACTCTCTAGCGTGTCTTGCACGGCCTGACTGCCGAGAATCGTTTCGATGTGTTTGTGGGCGGTTTCTTCTACTTGGGTCACATCAATTGCTGTAAGGAGATCGCCATTTAATTCTTCTAGGAACATGGTGGGACTAGCAATAGTCGCTTTGCCGTAGCTAGAGTAGGTGTTGGCACGAGTGATCGTCAGATTAGATTTGGCACGGGTCATGGCCACATAGAAGAGCCTACGCTCGTCTTCGTTTTTCTCTTTGTCGGAGGGCTTCACATTTTTTAGTAAAGACCCAGGGAGAGTGATGAGCTCGGCTTTTTTGTTGTTGCCCCAGTTGCCATCGATGGCCTTATAAATATAAACATGCTCCCATTCCAAACCCTTGCTTTTGTGGGCGGTGGTTAAAGTAATGGCGTCACGACTGACACCGTAGCTCGATTCTTCGATGCGGATATGATTCTCTTCCATAATCTCCAAATTTTCGATGAAGCCTTTGAGATCCAAGTTGTGGTCAGAGCGATTCATACGCTTAACCTCGTCGAACAAGGTATTCATTTTGGCTAGGCGGTGAGTGGCACCACGTACCTGTTCTTTGTAGACTGTTCCTTCGTCTAAGATCCAGTTGAGATAGCCGGATTTATTTAAGACGTCTTCAAAAAATTCCACAAAGGTTTTGTTGGCGTCTAGGCTCTGCCAGTTTTGGAGCTTGGTAAAGGTCGCGTCGATTTGCTCGCGTGAGGATAGATCTAGAGTGGAGAGCGAGTCGGGATTGCCCAGCACATCAAATAGGGTAAGGCGAGCAGACCCTGCTTCCCTCGCAATTTTTAGGACATCGAGAGGGTTGATGCCAAAAATATCGTAGTGGAGAATGGTAAACAAATCTTCGTCTTCTAACTTCTCTCGCATTTCATAAATGACTTTGAGGATTTTGAGAAAGTTGCGCACCGTAGGGTCTGATAAGACATTGGCTCCGCCCTGCACGGTGTAGTCGATGCCGTACTTGGAGAGCGTATCGGCAATCACCGTAGCCTCGAAGTTTTTGTGGTAGATCACGGCGATGTCGCTAGGGGCAACACCCGTCTTTACTTTCTGCTTGATATTCTCGGCAATAAAAATAGCCTCAGCAGTGTTGCCACTGAGCTGTGCGGTGCCGATTTTGTCCCCTGCCCCAATTTGAGAAATGAGGTGGGGATCGATACCTGGCACCACATCGTTAATCCGTAGATTGTTGTTTACGATCAGTGAGTCGGCGACGTCTAAAATATTTTGAGTACTACGATAATTTTGTTTGAGGGTGATAACGGTAGCACCTGGGTACGCTTGTACGAATGAAAGTTGATTTTCGATAGAGGCACCCTGGAAACGCATAATACTTTGATCGGGGTCACCGGTCACAAATACGTTGGCCTCAGTGCCCCAGTATTTGGCAAGGAGTAGCATGAGCTCGTTTTGGGCAGAGTTGGTGTCCTGATACTCGTCGACTAAAATATACAAATATTTTTCTTGGCAGGAAAATAAGAGTTCGTCGTTTGATTTAAAGGCGTCCACCACACTCGTGATCATGTCCTCGAAATCAAAGCTCCCCTCTTCTTTTAATACTACTTGGTATTTGCGAAATAGCTGGTTGAGCTCTTGGTTCTTGGCGAGATTGCGCTGACGTTTGGCTATTTCGGTTTTCTTTAATTCGCTCACGTCATCGGATTTGAGAAAATGATCTTCTTGGATAAGTAGCTCGTCGAACTCATCGGGATCGACTCCCTCTCTTTTTAAATCACTGATAGCACTAAGGATTGCAGAGGCATAATGGTAGGGCGCACCAGTTGGACGCAAAACCTTGAGATTTGTTTTGTCTATTAGTCCGCGAACGAGTTTGAGTCGCTCTAAATCGGATAAAGGTTCACTCGCGGGGTTGATTGTAAAGACGTCGGGATTGTCTTTGATCACGCCCTGACAAAAGGCGTGGAAAGTAGAGATGTTGGCGTAATAGGCTTCGGAGCCAATCATCTGTGTGAGGCGTGATTTCATCGCACGTGCGCCTGACTCGGTGTAGGTAAGGGCGAGGATGGAGCTGGCTGGCGTGTCTGTTTTACGGATAATGTTGGCGATACGGAGTGCCAAGGTTTGGGTCTTGCCGGTACCCGGACCGGCGACCAGCATGACGGGACCCTCGATCGTGTCGACCGCTAAGCGTTGCTCGGCGTTTAACTTCTTGTACGCTAAATCAAATTCTTTGGTGGTTTTGGTCATAAAGTATATGGTTCGATGGTTCGAACCATCGAACCGTTTAATCTTCTAATAATTTGTCGGAGGGGGTGTCGCCGGTGAGCTGGCGGGTGGAATCCAATTTTTGGCCGATTTGGTTAAACTCGGTCTGGACCTGCGAGAACTTGTTGTAGGCATTGGTTAGGTGGGAACCCAAGGTGACCATAGAGTCGCTAGTTTTGCCAAAATCTTTTTGGATCCCGCGCATGAGCTTGAAAACCTCTTTGGCTTTGGCCTCGATCTTTTTACCTTCGAATGACAAGAGAATGGTTTGGAGGGCGGCGTAAAGAGTATTGGGTGAGACAGGATAGACGCGGGACTCACGGGCAAACTCCATGAGCTCCTCTGCGCTTGCCACCTCGTAGAAAACAGACTCGGAAGGAATATACATGAGCGCAAAGTCGAGCGTATTTTCTTCCGGCAAAATATATTTTTTGGAGATGGCAGTGACGTGGGTTTTGATATCACGAACGAATGTACGACGGAGAGAGTCGATTTCTGTTTTGTTTTGGGTGGACATCATTTTTTGGAAATTTTCCATCGGGAACTTGGAATCGATCGGGAGTAGACCCGCGTCCGTTTTAATAATCGCGTCTACAATACTACCGGACTTGAACGCGTGTTGGAGTTCGAAGGAGCTGACCGGGAACATTTGACTAATTAAATCTTTGAGCACCATCTCGCCAATGTTGCCGCGGAGCTTGGGTGATTGGAGGTAGTCCTGCAGGGATTTCATGGAGCGACTAATCTCGGAGAAGGCGCCGGCCTCACGCTTCAAATCCCCAATGACTTCGGTCGCACGAATGAGACGATCATTAATGTCCTTGGTGTTGCTGGCCAGGCTCGAATTGATAGTGTCTTTGGTCAAATCCACGGAACTTTTGAGTGATTTCAAATCATCTTTGAAGAATTTGAGCACCAAGAGCATGAATCCGAGTAAGAAAAAAACAATAATGAGGGTTAAAGTAGTGACTTCCATACTGCTATTATAGTCATAATATGAAGTGGATACCAAAATTGATGAGCTTGACAGTTCTCTGGGGTAGTCTAGTCGTTGTGATTGTTTATGTAGATCCTTTACTACTAAAGGATTTTTTTATCCCAAATTCGTATTCCTCATTTTTTGTTCTTCTAGAGATAGTTATTTGGTACACCTTGGCATTAATCTTCAAATCTCCCCTGAAAAGTTTATTGGTATCGTCTACGATCGTCTTGGGTATTGGACTCACGGTGGCGAGATTGATGCATGCTGGACTGATAATAGTATTGCTCTTGACTTTATGTATTGAAAGTTGGTATATCTATCGTAGCCATGAAAAAATCAAACAATCCAATGAATCAAAAGATAGAGAGCCAGGTGTATAAGATCCTGTACCAAGTGATTGCTGATGCCAAAAACGAGATTGACGTCGAAATAACCCTCAAAGCCCTGATGAGTGAGAACGAGCTATCGGCGATTGCCAAGCGACTGGCGATTGCGGTGTTTTTGGATAAGCGACAATCATATGACCATATCAAGGATGTACTTAAAGTTTCGACTGCTACGATTGCCTCGGTAGCTGAAAATATGAATAACCGCGGCATCCAGCAGGCTCTGACTAGGGTAAAGGCTGAGGAATGGGCGGATGTATGGAGTATCCGTCTCTCCCGCGCCCTCGAGAAATTGATGAAATGACCTGGTATCCTCCTTCGCCGAGCTTCGGAAGGATTGCACATATTTTGATAATTGCCTGGTAGCGTTTATACTTAGCACATGGCTAAAAGCTTTTATTTAACGACTACCCTGCCTTACGTCAATTCCAAACCCCACATCGGGTTCGCCCTGGAAATTATTCAAGCCGATGCGATTGCTCGCTACCACCAAAGTCTTGGCGAAGAGATCTTCTTTAACACAGGAACGGATGAGCACGGTAAAAAGATTTATGAAAAAGCAATTGAGGAAGGTAAAGACCCGCAAGCTTATACTGATGAATATGCCGCTAAATTTGATGCGCTTAAATCTTCGCTTAATCTAAGTTACAACCATTTCATCCGTACTACTAATCCACACCACAAGCAGGCGGCTCAAGAACTGTGGAAACGATGCGAACAAAATGGATATATTGAAAAAGCAGTGTATGAGGCCAAATACTGTGTAGGGTGCGAACTAGAGAAAACTGACTCAGACTTGGTGGAGGGCAAGTGTCCCCTGCATCCCAACAAAGAGATTGAATTGATTAAAGAGGAGAACTATTTCTTCAAATTTTCTGACCCAAGGGTTCAAAAAGCGCTCCTTGCCCATATGGACAAATACAGCGACTTTGTGGTGCCGGCACATAGGCAAAAGGAGATTCGCAACTTTGTGGAGGGAGGACTGCAAGACTTCTCCATTTCGCGCCTCAAAGAAAAAATGCCATGGGGAGTAGAAGTTCCCGGTGACCCTGATCACGTGATGTATGTGTGGTTTGATGCGCTCACCAACTATATAAGTACGATTGGCTGGCCCTCCTCCGCTGAAGCTTCGGCGGGCAGGCCCTCTGAATTTGAGAAGTATTGGGGAACAAAGGAACAACCTCAAGCCGTGCAAATTGCCGGCAAAGACAACCTGCGCCAGCAATCGTCTATGTGGCAAGCCATGCTTTTTGCGGGTGATCTGCCACTGACCAGACAAATCCTGATCCACGGATTTATTACGTCGGGTGGACAGAAAATGAGCAAGTCACTGGGTAACGTAATTGACCCACTGGAATACAGCGAGAAGTATGGGGTGGATGCATTGCGCTATTACTTACTAGCCAAAGTGAGTCCGTTTGAAGACAGTGATTTTACTAAGGAGAAGTTTGAGGAAGTCTATAAATCTGATTTGCAGAACGGGCTAGGTAACCTCGTCGCTCGCGTGGCGGCGATGGCGGAAAAATCAGACTTAAGATTTAAGATTTTAGATTTAAGAATGAGCACTGAGATCACAGATGCGCTGGGTGAATACAAGTTTGATACTGCGATGGCGAGTATTTGGGACAAAATAAAAAAGGCTGATCAATTCGTGTCAGAAAAACGAGTTTGGACTTTAAGTGGCGGTGAACTAGAATCTGCATTACAGAGACTAGTAAATGACATTGGACAAATCGCAATTGATCTGACACCGTTTATGCCAGAGACCGCGAAAAAAATTGCTATGCAGTATAACCAAGAAAAAATATCTAAGAGCGAACCAATGTTTCCGCGCCTCGCTTAATATGAATTACCGCGACCAATCATTTAGTGCGGATGAATTAAAGGGAGAACAATTCGATAATTGTACCTTTAGTAACTGCAAATTCTTTAAAGCCAATCTCAAATTTAGTTCGTTTGTGAAATGTGAGTTTAATTCATGCGATTTCACTGGTGTCATCCTTGAATCTACTTCGTTTGAGAAATGCATTTTCCCGGGATCAAAACTGAGCAACAATGATTTTGTCTCGACCATTTTTATCGAGTGTAACTTTGGTGAATGTGTGATGGACAATACCATCTTCCATACTGGCAAACTAAAGAAGTGTATTTTTGCAAAATCGTCGCTGGTTGGATCGGTGTTTGAAAAATGTGATGTCAGCGAGTTTAATTTTAACGGAGCAAAACTAAGCAGAGCACTCTTTGATACCTGTAAAATGAAAAAGACTACCCTGCTCGAAGCGGATCTCGAAGGTACGAGCTTCCTTGGCTCCATGATCGACCAAACAGAGCTGGACATGCAAGGATTTGTGCAATACGGACAAGGACAAGGATTTAAACTATGTTGATCGACACACACGCGCATTTGTGGTGGGACAGCTATAAAGATGACCTAGATCAGGTTTTGGCGCGCGCGAAAGAGGCCAGGGTAGAGAAAATTATTGCCCCCGGGACAGACATGGAGAGCAGTAGAAAGGCAGTGGAGCTGGCCAGGAAGTACCCTGGAGTGATTTATGCCAGCGTGGGGGTACACCCGGAGGAGGTAGGCAAGATTGATTTAAGATTTATGATTCAAGATTTAAGAAAAATGGTGACCGAGCATAAGGGTGTCGTTGTCGCCACTGGAGAGATTGGGACTGATGCGAGTACTGAAGAATTAAAAAACTGCATGAGTCAGCAAAAAGAATTGTTTAGAGAGCAGTGCTTGCTGGCACTAGAATTCGAGTTGCCGGTAATTATTCACACTAGAGAGAGCCTGAATGAGGCGCTAGAAGTACTCGACTCGCTACCCAACATGCCTCGGGGTCAGTTCCATTGCTTCTCTCATGATGAGGCGGGGTTAAAGGAGGTTTTAGCGCGAGGATTTTACGTGAGTTTTTGTGGCAATATAACCTGGAGTAAGCGGGTAGCCAAGCTCGTTACTCTTGTGCCAGATGGCCGACTGCTCCTGGAAACGGACTCGCCATTTATGTGGGCTGGGGCAAGGAATGAGCCGACAAATGTGGCAATCCTGGCAGAAAAGATTGCGGAACTTAGAGGAATAAGTGATAGAGAAATCGAAGAGATAACAACGAAGAACGCAAACACGTTATACAAGTTATAATAGTTCCAATGAAAAATTTGCGAAAATGGATGCATAGACACCCTCTCCGGACTAAAAGGTTCTTGGAGATACTCCCTGGGACGGTCTCTTGGTTTCTGATTTTGTTCCCCGTCTGGGGATCGTTTGTAATCCCAAACGTTGTCGCCTACTACATCATCGCCTTTTCGGTGTACTGGTTTTATCGATCGATGACGACAGCGGCGACGGCAATCCTTGGCTATTTCAAGATGAAGTCGTTCCAGCTATATGACTGGATGGGTGACGTGGCTAACTTTTCTGATTGGAAGAAAATCCATCATATAATTATCATTCCGACCTATAAAGAGCCCGTTTCTACCCTAGAGAGAACGCTAGATAAGTTGGGTGAGCAGACATATCCAACTGACCATTTACATATCATGCTGGCATTTGAAGATCGAGAGGGAGATGAGGCAAGACAAAAAGCCAAAACTCTGATCGCGAAGTATAAAACTCGATTTGGGCATTTATGGGCTACTTACCACCCGGATTTGCCTGGTGAGGTCAAAGGGAAGTCTTCAAATACTTCTTGGGCGGCGAAAGAAGCTAAGCGAATATTAATCGATGAAGAAAAAATGAATATTGACTACGTAACTATCACTAGTGAGGACGCCGATGCACTCCTACCACCACAATATTTTGCTTGCTTAACATACCATTTTTTGGATTCTCCAACGCGATACACGACAATCTGGCAAGGCATTTTGCAGTTTTACAACAATATCTGGAAAGTTCCCTTGTTTGTGAGAGTCTTTTCTTCGTCTGCTTCGGTGATGTTGCTATCGACCGTAACCAGGAAGGACAGGTTAATTAATTTTTCTACTTATACTGCGAGTTTGAAAATGATTGATTCTATTGGATATTGGGATACTGATGTGATCCCTGAAGATTGGCGACTGTTCTTCAAGGCCTTTTTTGCACTCCAAGGTAAAGTAAGTGTAGAACCACTGTTCCTCCCGATTATGGCGGATGCGGCGGAGGCTGAGGGTACCTGGAAAACTTATTCCAACCAGTATGAGCAAGTGAAGCGGTGGGCATGGGGAGTATCTGACACTCCTTACGTGGTATCACGCTGGGTGATGGCCGAGGATGTACCATTCTGGGAGAAGACGATAAGAGTCATCCGGGTATTAGAAGACCATTTCCTCTGGCCAGTGAACTGGTTCGCGATCACGATCGGGGCGCTCCTACCCCCTTTCCTCAACAAAGAGTTTTCGCGGACTATTATCGGCAAAACACTACCTCAAGTCACTTCTGGGATTTTGACTCTGTGTTTACTAGCCTTACTGGTGATGATAGTGCTCAACTTTAAACTACGACCAAGAAAAGAAGGGGCAAGTAAGTTCTCGTTGTTTAGAGTGATTTTTGAGTCACTGGAGTTTGTGACTCTCCCAGTTGTTGGCTTCTTCTTTACTGCTCTCCCGGGAATTGACGCTCATACCAGGCTAATGTTGGGTAAATATATTGAGTATAAAGTGACTGAAAAAGTCGCCCCTAAGGAGTAGAATGTTTATATGAGTAAGTGGTGGAAGAACATGCATGCTTGGTGTAATAAGTATGAGTGGATGATTTTTTTGGTGATCCTCGTACTAGTGCTTAGATTGCCGAGCTTTGTGATGCCACATCATTACGGGGATGAAGAGATTTACTTTGTGATGGGGAGAGCCTGGAGTGAAGGTGTCCCTCTTTATCAAGCCATGTTTGACCACAAACCCCCGCTCATCTATATTATGGCGGGATTAGCTCCGACAATGTTTGCGTTTCGGGGATTGCTGGCTATCGTAATGGTGATCCATACCTTGTTTTTTGCCAAACTAGCTGAGTACTTTTGGCAAAAAACTCGCCCGACCCTGCAGTATCTGAGCACGATAGCATTTGTGCTCTTGACCAGCCTCCCGACGCTCGAAGGACTGACAGTAAACGCCGAGTTGCTCATGATGGCGCCGGTTACGGTTGCGGTAGTTTTACTGTGGAAAGCAAAGGAGGGTGAGTGGCAAAAATTTGCTTTGGCTGGGCTACTGGGTGGAATAGGCTGGCTATTTAAAATACCCGTCATCGCCGACATGGTGGCGATCGGTTTATATTTCTTTGTGTATAAAAAGAAAACTGTAAGTGAAGGTGTGAGGGCGATATTTTCTAAAGCTTTTTTGGCCTACGCCATAGCATTTGTGACCCCTTTACTGGCTACGTTTGTTTACTACTACCTCAAAGGAACCGGACCAGATTACTTGGCGACAGTGCTGACCGTAAACTTGGGATATGTTTCCTCGTGGTCAACTAGTTCTTATACATTTAACCCGTTCCGGAGTGGGCTGGTAGTCAGAGGAAGTGTGCTCGCGGGATATGCACTGATGTTGTACCTGATGCGCAAATATTTGGATAAAAATTTAGTTTTTGCGGCGCTATGGTTGGGATTCTCGTTGTTTGGAGCACTACTTTCTGCGAGACCATATCCACATTATCTACAAGAACTGATGGCACCCCTGGCATTACTGATACCCTTTGTTTTTGTGGCTGAGAATGTTTTGACTTGGATTTGGATTGCAGTGATAGTGGGGATTGGAATACTTGTTCAGCGACAAATCAAGTTTTGGGCATATGAGACAGTGAGTGTGTACAAAAACTACTACGAGTACGTGAGTAAAAAAATTAAGTGGAATGAGTATTTGGGACGCTTTGATAATGCCAAGCGTAATTATGAGATTGCAAAGTACCTGAATGAAAGAATGTCGGATAGTGATCAAATATATATCTGGGGAACAGACCCAACAATCTACAATCTAACCGGAAGACTACCCACAGGTGGCAAGTATATTGTGAGTTTTCATGTACGTGACCTGAATAAGTATGATTATGTAATGGAAAACTTAGAAATAAGTAAACCAAAATATATTGTGATCCTACCTGGGTCAGGTGAGTTTAATGAGTTGGCATCTAAAATATCACAACAGTACGTGCTGGCAAAAACCACAGACGGGGCAGAAATTTATATTTTGTTAGATAAATAGTCATGAGTAAGAACACCAAGACCTTTAATATCAAAGAAACCGCGGAGACACTAGTACCTGACAAGCTCGGAAGAACTAGTTACCTGATAGGCCTAATCATAACTATGGTGATGATTGCGGTAATCGCCGTTTTGTATAACAGATTGCCCAGATCTATCCCCCTCTACTACTCCCTGCCATGGGGAGAGTCGAGGGTTGCGCCAAGAATTATGATTTATCTTCTACCGCTCTCAGCGATGGGTTTTTTTGTTCTTAACTTGGTGCTTGGACTAATTGAGAGTAAACTTTCACCCCTGTTACCTAGGGTACTGGCGGTTGCGACAGCGGTGATGGCTTCGATGTGTCTGATGGCTCTGTTGTTTATTATCCAATCAATTACTTTATGATTGCGACACTGGTAGTGGTCCCGTTTGTACTGAGCTTGATAGCTTCGGTGGCGATAACTTATATAACGATTTTGGTTTACCGAGGACTTGGACTACTAGATAAATCGACGAAAAATGAACATGCCAAACATATCCACTCGACGCCAGTACCACGAGGTGGCGGAATACCCATCTTTGTAGCGATGCTGTTTAGCGTATTGTTGTATGGAAAGATTGATACTCAAATCGCGGGGATATTTGTAGGAGGGTTAATCATCGCCGTAACTGGGATAGTAGATGACATTTTTGACATTTCCCCTTATCTACGACTGATCATTGGAGTGATAGCGGCGGGGATTGTAGCGCTAAGCGGAACGATGATTGCGTATATTAGCAATCCAGTGGGAATGGGCGTGATTCAGTTTAATCTTACCTGGTTGACCAGTGCTATTACGATTTTGTGGGTCGTATGGGCAATGAATTTTGTGAATATGGGAGCCAAAGGATTGGATGGTCAACTGCCGGGAGTGACAACGATCGCGGCGATAGTGATGGGGATATTGTCTCTGCGGTTTGTGGGCGACCCCACCGCTTGGCCAAGCGCCTATATGTCTTTTGCCTTGGCAGGAGCATATGCAGGCCTACTGAGCTTTAATATTTATCCACAAAAAATTATGCCAGGCTGGGGTGGAGGAGCACTGGCGGGGTATTTTTTGGCGGTTTTATCCATTCTCTCGGGAGCAAAAGTAGCGACAGCACTGATTGTGCTTGGAGTACCCCTCATGGATGTTGTTTATGTCATAGGAAGACGAATAGCGGAGGGGAAGTCGCCCGTGTGGGGAGATACGAACCACCTACATCACCAACTGCTCAAGCTCGGATGGAGCAAGAGACAAGTGGCAATGTTTTACTGGTTAGTGACGGCGCTCCTCGGATCGATAGCCTTACAATTGAATAGCCAAATGAAAGTCTATACAATCTTGTTAATCGCAATTAGTGTAGGAGGGATACTGCTGTGGATAAACTTGTTCTTGTCTTCAAATCGATCAGAGTAGGTCAGTGGGTGAAAAATGTCGTCGTCTTTGCGCCGATTATTTTCTCCGGGTTTTTGTTTGTGCCAGGCTATTTTGGTAAAGTTCTTTGGGCTTTTAGCTTGTTTTGTTTGTTGTCCTCGGCGATATATTTATTTAATGACTTGATTGACATAAAAAGCGATCGGCTCCATCCGTTTAAAAAAAATAGACCAATCGCTAGTGGGAAACTCGCGGTAGAGTATGCGATCTTTTTGTTTTTACTACTTTCTGGCCTATCGCTATGGCTAGGCTTGATGACTTCGACTTTCTTTTTTGTGAGTATGGGAGTTTATTTTGTAATGAATATTCTTTACTCCCTGTGGTTAAAACAAATTCCCATCCTTGATGTGTTTGTAATTGCGGCGGGATTTATCTTGAGAATCTATGCGGGATCTTTTGTGATCAATGTCCACATGGATGTGTGGTTTTTGCTCACTGTAGTTTCGGCGTCGCTATTCCTGGCTGTCGGGAAGAGAAGAAGTGAAATGACACTCCTTAGTGGTTCGGGGATTGAAGCGAAGAATTTGCGCGGTACTTTGATCCATTACACGCCGTCACTGCTAGATGCTTATACGTCGATGTTTGCGAATACTACGTGGTTGACCTACGCCCTGTTTTCTTTTTTACATCCTCCCTTCACTGCCGAGGGGAAAGTACTGAAGTTGTTTGCACTCCTCCCCAGGACTTTGCTCGTAGACAAGTGGCTAATGGCCACGGTCCCGGTCGTGATTTTTGGAGTGATGAGATATATGCAGTTAATTTATGAAAAGAATGAAGGTGAGTCTCCACACAAAGTGATTATGTCGGATAAACCACTATTGTTGGTCGTAGGACTGTGGGGAATGATGGTGATTACGATTTTATACTTCGTATAACTTAATAATTTACTTTACTACTGTAGTATATTTGGCTGAAACCCAACCAATCGAGTTTTCAAACTGCACTTTGTGCCAACCTAGATCAGTAGTTTCTCCTAGATATGGCAAAGTCTCGCCAGTATTGGCTTTGCCTAACTCCTCTGATGATCCTGAAGCCTCTTTGCGTACCCTGAGCCAAGTAGTTCCCGTCTCACCAATTAGCACATACGGTTTTGGCATCGTAGTCCCGCTAGATGGCTTGGGAGTGCTAGATGAAAGTGTTGAAACTGAAGGGGTGGGAGTGACATCTGGACTCAGGGATTGGGTAGCAGAGGGGGTGGCGGGAGCTGGTGGGGTAAGGGTGATGGTTTGGCTCGCGAGTTTAAAATTGACAATCAAGTTGTACCCTTTGACAGTGTTGAGAGAGAGATTTTGTTCTAAATAACCGGGAGAGGTGGCCAAGATATTGTGAGCACCGGGTGAAGTGGCGATTTTAGAGAGCGGAGTAAAGCCACTTGGCTTGTCGTCGATCGTGACATTGATCGTGTCGGGCTCAGAGATGACTGAGAGATAAGTCTCGCCAGAGGGATCCTCTTGGAGCTGGAGAGTATAGCCAGATGAATCAAGGTCTGAGGAGGCGAAGGTGCGATTGACAACTGTTGAGACCTTGGAGGTCAAGAGAATCTTGGTTTCGTAGGGCACGAGATTGTCACTGCCACTGGGGACTAGGCGAAGAGTATATTCACCTGGTTTGAGATTTTTGTCGGAATAGGGAGTTTCGCCTTTGTTGTCGCCATTTAAGTAGACTGTTGAGGTGGGGGTTGAAGTAATATCTAGCCCGGCCGGTGGTTTGACAAAGAGATCTTTGGGAGTGCAACCGCCTAGCACCAGTGAAGCGCCTAGAATCAGGAAAAGTTTTTTCATACGGTTATATGGTAACACCCCCTTTAACCTTTGGCTACCAACCCAAATCTTGAGTTTAATCAGGATTGAGGACGGGTATTGACAAAAATATCCCCTCTTTTTATACTGCATATTAGCACTCGACAAGCTAGAGTGATAACCTCAGCAATATTATAAGTTAGACGAGTGCGAGAGGAGATAATATATGACTATCATAAGATGGGATCCGATGAGTTCGATGCTCCGCTGGCCTAATATCTGGGAAGATGAGGACTTTGGGGTAGCGGCAGTTGGATCTGATAACCTGGATGTCTATGAGACCAAAGACGAAGTGGTCGTGAAGGCCAACGTGGCAGGAGTCGACCCGGATAAGGTTGAGATTACCTTTGAGAAAGGTGTGCTGACCTTGACTGCTCGCGAGGAAGTCGAGCAAAAAGAAGGGACAAAGTACTACAAAAAAGCAACCAGATCTTACTCGTACCGCGTGGCGGTACCGGGGAACATTGACCTAGGTTCTGAGCCAGAAGCAAAAGTAACTCACGGAATTGTGTCAGTGACTTTTAAAAAGGCCGAGGAAGCAAAGCCAAAGAAAATTTCTATTAAAAAATAGAAATTTTAGATACCTAGTTAGAGCCCCCTGCTAGACAGGGGGCTCTGTTATAATCGGGTAGTGATTGGCGCAATGGCGAAGTGGTAACGCTGGAGTCTGCAAAACTCCCATGCGAGGGTCCGATTCCCTCTTGCGCCTCCATACTTTGATCTTGTTGAAATTGTGCAATTAATGCTAGTTGTTGGCGATATCTCGCACAGTTTCGATGAGGCGATTGGAATAGCCCCATTCGTTGTCGTACCATGCGAATACTTTGACTAGATCACCCCCGATGACTTGGGTGAGTTCGAGATCGACAATGGCAGATTCTCGCCGACCGATAATGTCAGATGAAACCAAGGGTTCGTCTGTGACAGCCAAAATACCACTGAGCTTGTCAGTCAAGATAGCCTGGCGGAAGAAATTGTTGACTTCTGCAACAGTTGTGGGACGCTTGACGATAAAAGTGAAGTCAGTGATCGAACCAGTGATGGTAGGAACTCTCAGGGCAATGCCGTCAAATAACCCCTTGAGCTCTGGAATAGCCTCGGTGGCGGCGATCGCGGCGCCGGTAGAGGTGGGGACGATGTTTTGGGCGGCGGCTCTAGCGCGCCTCAAGTCTTTGTGAGAAGCATCCTGGAGGTTTTGGTCATCGGTATAGCTATGGATGGTAGTCATGGCGGCCTTGGCAATGCCTAAGCGCTCCTGGATCACAGAGGCTACAGGGGCTACACAGTTGGTGGTACAAGACGCGTTGTTCAGGACTGCGATGGTGTTTTTGTGGTCACTGGCCACGATTTGGTCTTCGTTGACGCCAATGACACTGGTTGGAATCTCCCCTCCTTTAGCTGGTGCAGAGATAATGACCTGCTTGGCTCCACCGGCAAGGTGCAGTCTGGCACCACTTTCGCTGGTAAATGCACCCGTAGATTCTATTACTACCTCGATATTGTGTTTGCCCCAAGGGATCTTGGCTGGATCACGCTGAGCGAAAACGGGGATACGGTACGAAGTATTGAGGATAAGGTATCCGAGCAAGGGGTCAGAATCTGTAACCTCTTTGGCTGATTGGTATTTCTCATAGGATATATCGCCTGGGAAAAGACCATAAGTGGTGTCGTACTTGAGGAGATGTGCCCATCCCTCGATATCCATGGAGCCAGAAGTATTAATGGCGCCAAGCTGGAGTGAGTCGCGGTGATATTGCCACCAGACACGCAGAGATAAGCGTCCGATACGACCGAAACCATTGATGGAGAAATTCTTCATACTTTCAGTATAGCCGTAAATCAGTAAATCAGTAAATCGGTTTAGTTTGATATACTTTGATATATATGACAGATTTACTCTGGATTTTACCTTTTCTAGCCTGGATTATTGACCTATAAGTATTGACTTTTAGGGAAAGTTTGGTAGGATCACACGCTTCAGGGCTAACTTAACCCTAAATATGAGAAAAACCTGGCATAAAGCCGCAATTTTTGATAAACAGACTTTTTCGCGTGTGTTTGGGATGCAGATGGCTGGCATGGCTATGGCCCTGTCGATTGTGACCTATCCGACACATGCGTTTGACTATAACCTCACAACTGAAGGACAGAGAGAATCTCAGGATCTAGTGGTCACTACTTCTACCCAGTACCAGTTCCCGGTCAGCCAAACTCTGGGTATGTCTCAGGGATATCATGCCTTGCATGCTGGGATTGATTTGCGTGCACCACGTGGAACAGCTATTTTGGCCATGGACGGTGGAGTAGTGATCGAGGTCGAGAAAATGTTGGTTGGATATGGCCATTTTGTACGTATTGCTCACCAGGGTACTCTATCTACCCTTTATGCCCATCTAGATCAAGTAAGCGTAAAACCTGGCGAGAAAGTGGAGAGAGGACAACAGATCGGCACAGTGGGGATGACTGGCTGGTCGACTGGGCCACATCTACACTTTGAGGTCTATGACGGGAACAAAGCGGTGAATCCAATGGGATATATCGGGAACAAGAATTAAGATTCTAGATTTATGATTTAAGCTATTTTACGAGGGTGCCAATCTTCTCTCCCATCACTGCCCGCTTAGCGTTGCCTTTTTCGAAGAAGTTAAAGACCATAATCGGGAGCTTGTTGTCCATACAGAGGGCAAAGGCAGAAGTATCCATAACCTCTAACCTGTCCTTGAGCGCGTCCATGTAGCCGAGTTCGGCATATTTCTTGGCATCTGGATATTTGTTGGGATCACGATCATAGATGCCATCGACCTTGGTGGCTTTCATGATCACATCACAGCCTAGCTCTAGCCCGCGCAAGGCGGCGCCAGTGTCGGTCGTAAAGTAGGGAGCACCAGTACCAGCGGCGAGGATCAGCACCCTCCCCTTGTCCATGTGGCGGATAGCCCGGCGGCGGATATAGGGCTCTGCCACAGCTGGCATTTCGAGACCTGACTGGACGCGGGTATCTACCCCTATCTTCTCGAGTGCATCTTGGATGGCTAAACTATTCATGACAGTCGCCAGCATGCCCATGTAGTCGGCGGTAGAGCGCTCGATGCCGTTGGCGGCCCCAGCGATGCCCCGGAAGATGTTGCCTGCGCCAATGACTACAATGACTTGAGTACCGGTTTCGTGAACAGATTTGATCTCTTGTGCGACCTCTTTGGCCGCCTGGGGATCGATGCCGTATTCGCGGTCACCAAGGAGCGATTCTCCCCCGAGCTTGAGTAGGACACGCTTGAAATGTGGGGTAGTTGCCATATGTTTTATGATAACACAGTGAAGCCTGCATGAATGAAGTGATCATCGAAAGAGGTGATTATTTTACTCACAATCAGTATTGTCCCAGGTATATTTTTGATTAAAACTATAAACAACATCACCTCCACCCTCGAAGGCAACTGGGCAATCGCCTCTTTTGGCAATATCAGGGTCGCCACTTGAACCCCATTCTGTAGGGGTACTTGCGGTAATATTTCTGGGCTTTTGATCATAAACAATTGAACTTGCGATGCTCTCTAGGGTAATTCCTTCCTTTTCTAGTTGTGATAGATATTGATTCCAGGTCTTTAAGTCGTCTTCTGGTGTTCCTTTTATCTGTAAATTGTTGTACCTTTTCCCGGCAGACTCCATATATGCTCCGGTAAAATTGAGTACTCCTGCTTTACAATCGGCTTGGGAGGTACAATAAGGTCCCCTACCTTCAAGACCACTTCCCCACAATTGATTGGCAGAGGCCTCGGAAATAGCCTGAAGGAGTGCCACATCTCCACCAGATTCTGCAACCAACATCATGGCAGTAAACTCGGCCGGGGTAAGATCACTGTCTTCGTTCCACCAGCCATCATTATCCCTGTACCAGCTGTATAACTCATACATTCTGGAACCGTCACAGTAAGTGTTGCCACGGCGGATACAATTGCCAGAACCTTTACTACTGAGTCCATTTGGAGGAGTATAAACAGCCCCGGGTACGTTAACCGCCGGTTGGCCGGCGGGATTGGAGACGACTGGGTTAGACACAAGTGGGCCGGTATCTAGAGCTGTAGTACCAGTTTGGGCTACCTGTGGAACGGCAGGGTCAGAGGTCGTGTTGAGAGGTGTCAGGCTAGAGGTTTCTTGAGCGGGAGAGGATTGGAAAGGATTGTTCTCACATGTATCACTACCAAATGAAAATGGACTGTCCAAGAGACTATTGTCTGCACAGTAGTTACTCGCACAGTCACTATCTTTACTACAAATATATGTATTTTTTCTTTTTAAAACCTTTCCATTGGTTGGGTTTAAAATATTATCAGTAAAAGTACTTTTCGCCATACATGTCCAGGCCCTCGTCTCAGTAGTTGGATTGCGGATATATCTACAGTCGCCACTTATGCAAGAGTCGTCGGATCCCTTGCCTGCACAGCTAGCGCCAGATTCGAGGGATCCATCTTTGGGTTTGGCGTTTACTGGGCTGTCTGGATCATAAACACACTCCCCTCCATTTCTACCCTCACCGCACATATATCCCGGATTACAGTTGCATGTGGATAATCCTGTACTCTGTGTGTCGATGGCTTCTGGAGGGAAACAGTCGTATGTATTCTTTGGATGAGTAGCATCTTTATAGTGGATTTTGGAAATAGACCCCTTTGGACAATGGTCGCCCATAGGAATGTTTATTGGATTCGAATTACTCCATGGCTGATCCGGATTCTCAAGTTTGTCCTTTTCTTCCTCACTGAGGTTTTGTATCTCTGAGGTTGGAGTGGTACCGGCGGGGGCGACAGCTGAATTTTCACCAGGGTAAGTAACATTGTCAATGAGTGGTGGTTTGGTATTGGGGTTGCCTGTTGAGTAGTTACATTTACCACCTACTGCGTCATATATACATTTACTCTCTTCGCCAGGTTTGACGGATTCGCCACCCGTATATATACCATTAGGGTGTACTTTTTCGCCAACCCCTTTCGTCGCACACCCATAGTCTTTAATGTACTCTCCACCTCCACTACAGAAATTATAGGATTGAATACCACGAGTGGTAGTGGCTTTGGTATCACAGGTGACGTAAGTCGTCTTATCTCCCAGTTTCTGCAAACCATCTTTACAGGCGGCTAGAAGAGCTGCTTGCTGTGTTGTTGTAAGGGTGGCGTTTGGCTTACATGATCCATCCGAACCATAAACATACCCTGGGTGTTGTGTATGACATTCTTTTTCCGATATGGTAAGCGGTTTGAGAAGTTTTAGAGTACATTTCTTATTGGATTCATCGTAAACGTAACCAGATGTGTTGCAAGATTTTTTAGCAGCTTTTTCCTCATCAGAGAGAGTAGTCCCACTATCCCCATTGCCACCGGGTGGGGTGTTTTTGGCTAACAGTTCTTGACTCAAACTTTTTACGGTGGCAGTGTCGTAGATGCCGAGAGAATTGAGATAAGCCTTTACACTTTCCTCTGATCCGTTTCCGACATACTTATCTAAGGATTTTTTTGCCGACTCTAGAGTTTTTGCATATTCACGCTGAGTGTCGGGAAGATTAATCACATAGAGCTTGTATCCGTCTTTGTCATTCCCCCAGCAGTAGTAACCAGCGACGCTATTCCCACATTTTTCGTCACCTTTCCAAGAAAAGTCGTATGGGCAACCAAATTTGCCTGAGTTTACCCCAGGGCAGTTACTGTTACCAGAGTCTCCTGACTTGTCGTCGGATTTTGGAGTGCTTGGTGAATCTGAAACGTATGATTTTATGCCAGTCTCGGTTAAAGTAAGATCTCCATTATCATCAGTCTTAATAAGAGGTTCGAAAGGCACGTTGTTGCCCAAATCCCCTCTTTTAGGATCCGTGAGGGTTTCAATAGCTGCTTGTTTAGCTTTGTCATAGTCAGTGGTGGCGTTAGTAGTCTCAGATTTTTTTGCAAGCTCGACTGCTTTAGTGTATGCAGTGCCAGCTATTAATAAATCAGCTGTAGTTTTGATTTTTTGTTTTTCGGTTTTAGCTTTATCGGCTTTGTCCGCCGCTTTATTAAGTTCTTCTGCGGCTTTGCGCTCCAAGTCTGTGCCTGCCGTGCTACTGTCTACTTCGGTTATCTTATTTATGTTTGGAGAGGCAACAAAGTTATTAAGAATTAGTTTGGAATTGACTAGAAGAAGGAATAGCGTAACCAAGCCTAGTAAGATCCCAATATGCTTCCATGTAGAGAGTTTGGACTTGCTAAGTTTTAATTTTTTTAGTTTTTTCATAGGTTACTCAGACACGATAATTTTTTGAACGACCATAGACAAAGGATTGGGATTTAACACACCAGTTATGGTAACAGGTAAACCATCTAGTTGATCAACGCCCTTGACATCAAGGGAAACAGTGCGGCGGTCAGGGAGGACTAAGACAAAATTGCCAGCCAAATCTTTATGTAAACCACCAGATATAGTGGTATTGCCATATGTAAGTGGCGCTGGGGTGATGGCCATAATGTTGATTGGAGTCGGGGAGAAGTATGTTTTATATAGTCCGAAGCAGATTGCGACGAGAAGAGAGAAGACTAGAACCAGATAGATAGGCTTGCGAGAAACACGACGATTACGTTGTTTGGACATGAATCTAATGTGACACAAAAAAGCCCCTTGTGCAAGGGGCTTTTAAGCTTTTGTTTATAAACCAGATTACATCATGCCACCCATACCTGACATATCGGGTGTAGGAGATGATTTTTTGTCTTCTTTGACATCTGTAACTAAACATTCGGTAGTAAGTACCATGCTAGCAACAGAGGCTGCGTTCTGGAGTGCGTGGCGGGTGACTTTGACTGGGTCGAGGACGCCCATCACAATCATGTCGCCAAACTCGAGTGTGGCGGCATTCCAGCCGTAGCTAGAGCTTTTGTTCTCGAGGACTTTTTTGACTACCCAGCCATCGTCGGCTCCACTATTTTTGGCGAGCCAGCGCAGTGGTTGCTCGAGGACTGATTTGACGATTTTGATACCTACGGCCTCGTCTTCGCTCTCTGAAGTCATTTTGTCGAGGACAGAGGATGCACGAAGGAGTGCGACTCCCCCGCCAGCTACGATACCCTCTTCGATCGCGGCCTTGGTCGCGCCGACGGCATCTTTGACCCTCTCTTGGATCTCTTTCATCTCGACTTCGGAGGCGGCACCGACTTTGATAACAGCAACACCACCAGTAAGCTTGGCTAGACGCTCGACGATTTTTTCTTTGTCAAAGTCGCTCTTGGTAGTATCTGCTTCGCTCCTGAGTTGGGTGACGCGAGCTTCGAGCGACTTTTTGTCGCCTTTACCACCAACTATTTTGGTTTCGTCTTTGCTGGCGACAACTTTGTCGGCACGACCTAGATCTTCGACTTTGACTGAGTCGAGCTTGCGACCCAGATCACTTGAGATAACAGTAGCACCAGTCAGAATCGCAATATCTTCGAGCATAGCCTTTCTGCGATCGCCAAAGCCGGGGGCTTTGACGGCGAGGACATTAAAAGTACCGCGCATTTTGTTGACTACGAGAGTAGCCAAAGCTTCGCCCTCGACATCGTCGGCAATGATCACGAGATTTTTACTGACTTTTACAAATGACTCGAGGAAAGGCACCATCTCTTGAATGCTCGAAACTTTTTGGTCAGTGACCAAAATATAGGGATCTTCCATGACAGATTCCATATGATTGGTGTCGGTGACGAAGTAGGCAGAGACATAACCTTTATCAAAGGCCATGCCGTCTTTGTGTTCGATTTCGATTTCGAAACCCTTGCTCTCTTCGACCTCAACTACCCCGTCCTTGCCTACGAGCGACAAAGCCTCGGCAATTTTCTGCCCGACGCCTTCGTTTTGAGCAGAAATAGTCGCAACTTTGACCCAGTCGTCTTTTTTGACGTCGGTTTTGACTTTTTTGAGCTCGCTAACCACGGCCTCGACAGCTCGGTCGATACCTCTTTTCATGAGCATGGGATTAGTACCGGCTGTGACATTTTTCATCCCGGCCGAGACCAGTTGTTGGGCTAGGAGAGTGGCGGTAGTAGTGCCATCACCGGCGGCATCGTTGGTTTTACTGGCGGCTTCTTTGACAAGCTGAGCGCCCATGTTTTCAAAGGCATCTTCGAGCTCGATCTCTTTGGCGACTGAAACGCCGTCGTGAATGATATTGGGAGCGCCCCATTTCTTGTCGATCGCGACATTGCGACCTCGTGGACCGAGAGTGGTGACCACTGCGGCGGCCAATTTATTGACACCTGAGAGTAATTTTTGGCGAGCGTCGTCACCGTAAATGATTTGTTTAGCGGTCATAAAAATTCTCCTTTTATTTAATTACTGCGAGTATATCTTCGAATTGGAGGAACTGATATTCAACGGTACCCATTTTGACGTCGTTCCCGCCCCATTTTTTGTAGACGACTTGATCTCCTACTTTGACGGGTGAGCTAACCTCGGCACCATCTTTGTGGGTAGAGGCTCCCACGGCAATCACGGTCCCAGCTTGAGGCTTGTCACCGGCGTTGTCAGGCAAGTAAATACCACCCGGGGTTTGAGTTTGTTTTTGACTGGGCTCAACTAATACGTAGCCAGGCATGGGGGTTAATTTTTTTGGATCTAGTTGCATAGCTCCTCCTTGTAAAATAATAATTTTAGCAGTTAAACGATTCGAGTGCTATATTAGCTTAGTCGGAGGAAGATTGTCAATGGTTAGACAAGCTCACCAATGATTGGTATACAATAGCAAAGTATGAATGGAACAATGCTGGCCGTAGTAAAGGAAAAACCAGAGCCTGGGGTAGCTGTAAAGCAAGTGCCAATACCGAGTCCTGAAGAGGGTGAGCTGTTGATCAAAGTGAAGGCGGCCTCGATTTGCGGTACTGATATAGGAATTTATGATTGGACGCCATGGGCTGAATCCCATATTAAACCCCCAATTGTGATTGGTCATGAAGTGCTGGGCGAAGTGGTTGAGATAAACGGCGAGAGCGAAACCGTTAAGGTGGGAGATTTGGTCTCCTCTGAAACCCATATCTTCTGCGGCAAGTGTTTCCAGTGCCAGAACAACAGGCGTCACATTTGCGAGAATATGCAGTTGTTTGGGATCGGTAGGAATGGTGGGTTTGCCGAGTATGCAACCGTGCCAATCCGTACTAGCTGGAAAAACGATCCTGAGATAAAGCAAGATTGGATGTCGGTACAGGAACCATTTGGAAATGCGGTGCACGCGGTGACAAAGGCAAGTGTGGTAGGCAAGAAAGTGGTAATTTTTGGGTTAGGCCCAACTGGACTCGCCGCCTCGGCAGTAGCAAAGGCCAAAGATGCCAGCGAGGTAATAGGGATCGACCCAGTCGAGTATCGTCGCAAGTTGGGAATGGCGATGGGATGCGACAAAGTTTTTGAGGCACTACCTGCAGAGTACGACAACACGTGTGATGTGGTGATTGATATGTCTGGATTCCCCCCTGCGATTGCGAGAGCGTTTGACGCCGTCAGAATTGGTGGAGTACTCATGGCCTTTGGGATCCCCAAGACGCCTATTGCTATCGATTGGGGTAAATATATGATCAACAAAGAACTGACTATTTTGTCTGTTTTTGGACGACACATCTGGGAAACTTGGGAGGAAACGACAAAATTGCTCAAATCAGGAAAAATCGACTTGGATCCGATTATCACCCATCGTTTCCCGCTCTCGCAGTTTGAAGAAGCCATGGCAGTGATGAAGTCGGGACAATCGGGCAAGATTGTACTCACGCCGTGAGGGAGGCTAGATACAAGGAGATAGATATTAGATGCTAGTATGGGAGAACAAAAATATGCGACCATGGGAAGATCCTAATTTAGTAGTTCCAGATAAAAGGGTGGTTGAATCACCCCAGGGCGCGTGGCTGATCGTGAATGGGAAAAAAGTATTGAATATGTGTTCAAATAATTACTTGGGGTTAGCAGGTGATACACGGATTGGGCAAGCGGCAATTGAGGCAATACAGAAATATGGGGTTGGGCCAGGGGCAGTTAGAACACTTTCTGGCAACACAAAAATGCATGAAGAGCTGGAAGCAAAGTTGGCCAAGTTTAAAGGTGCCGAGGCCGCACTCGTTGTACAAGGCGGATATATTGCCAACCTGGTTGCGATCCAAACATTGATGACGAAGGAAGACTACATCGTATCCGATGAACTTAATCATGCGTCAATTATTGATGCCATCCGACTGGCGGGAGTGAAAAACAAGTATATCTACAAACACAATGACATGGCCGATCTAGAGGAAAAACTAAAAGAGATTGGGGCTACGGACAAACAAGTGATGATTGTCACGGACGGAGTTTTTTCGATGGACGGAGATATTGCTCCCCTGCCAAAGATTGTAGAGCTCGCAAAAAAATACAACGCCATCACAGTGGTTGATGATGCTCATGGTGAAGGCGTGCTCGGAAATGCCCGGGGGATAGTAGAGCACTTTAAGCTACATGGCCAGGTAGATGTAGAAATTGGGACCCTGTCGAAAGCGTTTGGGGTAGTGGGTGGAGTCATTGCTGGCAAAAAACAATTGATTGACTACTTGAGAACCAAGGCAAGACAGTTTTTGTTTTCGACAGGAATATCGATTCCTGATGCGGCCGCGCTGATTGCGGGTGTTGAGATCTTAGAACAATCGGATGAGTTGGTGCACAAGCTTTGGGAGAATGGTGATTATCTAAAGAGCGAGTTTAAGAAAGCTGGGTTTGATACGGGAGTATCTGAGACCCCAATCACCCCAGTAATGATCGGCGATGAACAAAAATCGATTGAGTTTTCTAGAGAACTGTTTAACGAAGGCATTTTTGCCACCCCAATCAAGTTCCCGATGGTGGCACAAGGCAAGGCTAGGATCAGAGTGATGCCATCCGCCTCGCACAGCAAAGCAGATCTTGATATCGCGATTGCTGGATTTGTGAAAGTAGGGAAAAAGTTGGGAATAATTTAGTCCTTCGGCAAAGCTCAGGGCTTGTCAGCCGACGGCTACTTCGGAAAGCAAGACTCCCTCGCAGATGAGCCCGCGGTTTTGGAATTCGGCGTTGAGCTCCTTTTTGAGGGCTCCTTCGAGCTCTGCACGAGAGTTTTTGACGACATTTGCGTCAACGGTCGAAAAAATTGCTGAGATTTTGCTACGACTAAAAGGCCGGATCACTTTAGAGACAAAGTGTTCGCCAATGTTTTCCCATAACTCTGGTGCGTTTTGCTTGTCAATGCGAAATAGAATAGAACCTTCGACTGTAACCCCTACCCCGTCTTTGGTGGTTGATTTGATGGGTTCATCCCCGAGTATTTCTTTGTTTTTGAGATCAAAACCTTTGTGAATGGTGTACTCGAGAACCTGGGCATTGAATAGCTTGGCAACCTGCCAAAAAGGTATTTTTAAGTGGAGACCAGGACCGTAGACATTTTTGAGCACCCCGCGACCTCGATCATAGACACAGGCGACGTGGCCGGGCGGAACAGAGATGAAAAATCCCCCTACTACCTCGTCAGCCAAAAATGAGACTACTAGATTGTCAAACATACAGTGCTAATTGTAGCATCTTTCGGCTAATCGGTATGCCAGATAGCCAGAAAACTCGGAGATCCAGGGTTTCTGAGAATCTGACAATCAGACAGTCTGGTCTATCTGGCTTTCTGAGTGTTCTGGTTGTCTGATTTCTTCTGGCGGTTTTGGCGTGTATTTGTCCACTAGTTTTTGACCCCACTCCTGGAGGAGCTTGACTGCGTGGTAGACGGCCGAAAAAACCAGTGAAGTAATGACAAAAATCTTTTTACCTGAGGGAAGAAACATAAAAATAACAAAAGAACCAATGGGTAAGACTATTTGGAGCAGGGCTTTGTCTTTGCGGGAAATAGGCAAGGGAGACCGCAAAGCAACCAAAACTTCAACAACAAAAATCATAATTGATTGAACTAAGTTGAGAGTGGCGTTGGTATGGCTAAGATCATATTTGCCTAAGAATAGTAGATTGATGTGGTCTGGAGTCGGAACAAAATCGTAGAGGAGGTAAAAATCGGCCCCCTCGAGACCGGTCGTAAATATGCGGTAAAGCATGATGATAATGGCAAGGCCAATAATTAGGTTGGCAGTAGTCGCCAAGACCGAGCGAAGATTACTACGCATGATTGATTTGATCTCGGCTCGTAGGCGGATGGGCTCGTGTGAGTAGACCTGTTTGGCTTGTTCGACTTGGTCGATGATTTTCTTTTTTTCTTCTTCGGAGCGCTCACCTGCCAGACGAAGGGGGAAAAGAATAACTTGAATAATAATCGAAAAAATAATGACGGCAACACCCATGTCGGCCAACTCGGGGGAGATTTTGCCTAGTAGCTCGTAGAGTCCGACGAGAATATTAAAAAAGGGTGCGTAGACGTATTTCTCAAACATAAGTTAGATTATAGACGATAGATGTTAGATGTTGGCTTTTTGGATGATCTTGGTGGTGGAAATATCTGGATTCCAGTCGTGGACAATGACCAAGCGACCGCCGTATTTTTCGGTTAGTAGTTGTTTGTTGTTGAGATAGGAGGTGTGGGAACTCACGGCATAGATATCGGGGCGGACGGCTGACATGAGGGACTCGTAGGCTTCGAGGTGATCAAAATTGGAAGAAAGAGAAATGACAAAATCAACTATGTGTCCATTAGGGCCAGGCCTCGCAGGTAAACTGCTCGGACCTGCAAGGCCTGGCCCTGCAGGGATATCGAGATCCAATAGATGCTGACAACGTACTGGCTGGGTTTCGACGGGTCTCCCCTCACCTTTAATTTTGCGGGCTCGCTCATCGGACTCGACCCCGACGATCAAAACATCCCCTGATGCCTTGGCTTTTTGCAGGAAATTCACGTGCTCAGCGTGAAGGAGATCAAAGAAGCCAGTGGCGAGAACGATAGTTTTACCCTCAGCGTGGAGCTGGACGCAGATGGGAGTAATAGTTTTGATAGTGTGAAACATGAAGATATTATACCTTTGGGGCGGGATCCTTGGGGTGGAAGAAGGCAGAATTGAGAGTGATGTATTCGCGAGTGATTTTTGGGCGCATGTAGGAGAGTTGAAGGCGGTATGACAGGGATTCTATAACCATGAATACTCTCCTCCCAGCTGCCGCTGGACCCTTCTCGACTTGCAGTCGGGAATTCCTGTTGAGGAGAGTCCTCTTCGGGAGCGGGAAATTGGGGAGATAAGAAGAAATCCAGGAGTTGGCAAAGAGGAGAGCTGAGCGAGTATTGTGGGGGTCGTGCAGTGGGATGGCCTGAATAAGCTCGTAAGCAGTGTAGAGAGATCTGCGATCAGGTGGTAGAAGATAGGAGGAAGGAGAGAGGTAGAGGTTGAGACATAGTTTTCCTGTGTTGTGCTTGGAGTGAGGGGTGCGGCGTAAACCGAGTATCGAAGTATAGAGAGTGAGGAGGAGGCGCGTAGTCCAGAGTCGACCTGGGCGCGTAATGATCATAAAGTCGATATCTGAACTCTGACTAGAGTTGTGCATCGCGAGCGAACCAGTCAAGTAAATTGCATAAACCCCGGGGATACGCGCGAGTCGCCCTGATAGAGATTTGGCACGGACAAGATGAGGAGAAGATAGTT
This sequence comes from uncultured Pseudomonadales bacterium, assembly GCA_964502225.1. GTDB lineage: Bacteria > Patescibacteriota > Microgenomatia > UBA1400 > UBA12108 > CAJAUT01. The sequence goes on from CAZCUC010000004.1 coordinate 65,231, forward strand.
GTGTGCGTTTGTGCCGGCGAGCAACCAGCGAGGACCTACCTGGGAGATGATAGTAGTCACCAGTCCGGAAGATGGTGTCCTTTTTTAGCATAGATTTTAAAGTTCCGAACACTCGTTCTAGAGAACAAGGTTCGGAACTATATAGCCGCAGGTGGATTTCTTTGAGAGTCAAGGGGAAGCCAAAGTGATCGGAATATTTGAGAGTCCGGAGAATAGCGGTAGCGAGTGAGGTCATTTGGCCTCGGGATATTTGGCCAGGACTTGGGTTACACCGTCATCGAGGGTTTTGAGGATACTCCCGACAGTAGAGCCCCCATTGATGGCGTTGATCGCATCTTCGTAGTACTTGCTGAGACCGTCGTTGAGACCGTCGTCGTAGGTGCGATCAGCGAGATACCAAGATTTGTAATTGGGGCCCTGAGAAACAAAGGGGGCGGCGAGAGGGTCGCTGGCGAGAGTACTACCGAGACTAACGAGGGGATATGGCTCACCGAGCGCCCTGATTTGAGAGGCACCAGCATACATTTTTTGAAGGACAGCGGGAGAGCTGAGATATTTGATAAATTTCCAGGCTTCGGTTTGGTTTTTGCTGTAGATGGGGACGGCCTCGGCCCAGTAACTGGCCCAGGCATAATTGGCGGATGGGAGCACGGGTGCTGGGGCGACCTTGAAGTTTAAGTTGGGGTTGATGGCTTTAATTTCGGAGATTTGCCAGGATGGCGCAATTATCATGGCGACGGTACCAGTTGCGAAAGCATAAACAGAGTTGGGCTGGCTGGCGTCCCAGGACTTGTCCTGCGTAGAGACGATGGTGTAGAAAGTGAGGGCGTCTTGGACGGCTGTCTCACTAGGCTTGCCCGGATTGCCTGAGTTTTGTAATATGAGGAGCCCCAAGATGTCGGACCAGTGCTCGACGTTGTTGGTAGTGCCGAGGGCTACCCCTGCTCGCTCGATGATTTTGGTTTCGGGGTTGGTTTTGGTCAAATCAAAGGCTAGCTTGCGCAGAGTGTTCCAATCGGCAGGTGGGGTACTCCCGGTTTCTTTGAAGATATCTTCGTTATAAAGAAGCGCGAGACCATCAATCTCGAGAGGTAGTGCATAGATTTTGCCGCCACTGACAAAGTTTTTTTGGACGATAGGATAGTAGTCGCTCAGATCGGAAGCTTTAAGGATAGTCTCTGGTGCTGGACTCAAGTCTTTTTTGAGCATTGGTAGCCAGGTATTGTGGATGCGAACTATATCGGGAGGATTGGCCTGGGTCCCGGCAGACAAAAAACGAGTCCGGTAGTTTTTGGCATTTTGCATAGTGTAGTTGATTTTGACGTTTGGATTGGCGCTCTCGTAGTCTGCAATCACTCCTTGCAAGACGGAACTGGGCTCCCAGAGTCCCCAGTAAGTGAGCGTGACGGGACCAGAACTTTTGGTGAAGAGCTTAGGCAGGACAGTAAAACCTAGAACGGCTAATAGCGCCAAGGCTCCCAAACCAATCACTAGAGGAATTAGATTGCGAAATGGCCCAGACTGGACTACTGTTTGGGGGCGAGAGTTTGAAGTAGTAGATTGTGGCGGTGACTGGATAGGATCTGGAGTGGGTGCGACATAAAGAGGTGGAGCAACTGGCTTGGGAGGGGCGTCGGTTGGGGGAATGGAGGGATCTGGAGCAGAGAGATCTGGAGCGGGAGCAGAGAGATCAATCGCACCACTAACTGGTGTTCCACCATAGCCTTTGGTTGGGTCAGGAAATTTTGGCATGATACTATGATATCAGACATGAAGAAAATACAACATAAAAGTTCGAGCAGTTGGAAGCAGATCGCGGGGTTTTTTGGCCTAGGCCTGATGACTGGAATGATGCTGTTGTTTGCCTTGGCGAGGATTACCTGGCATACCAAGTACTATCCTGGTGTGTCTGTAGCTGGAACTCCGCTTGGGGGTATGACCAGACCACAAGCAATGGAATTATTGTCTCAGAAAACTCGAGACTACCAGGCCAAGTTTAGCTTTAACGGATCGAGCTGGGTGGCACCAAAAGAAAGTGTTAACTACGAGCTAGAGACTGCCCTCAATGAGGCATACCGGTATGGGCGCAGGTTTGCACTGGGAGATTATTTGTTGTTGCTTGTAAATAAGCGAACGGATTATCCACTAGCCCTGGCGACGGGTAAAACTGAAAAAATGGAGTTGCTATTAAAAGAGATCGCTGACTCGGTAGAGATCACACCAATTGAGGCGAGCGTCTCGGTAAATAACCAAAAAGTAGAAGTGGTGAATGGAAGTGATGGAACTGTGCTCGACATGAACAAGCTGGAACGGGACATAGCGGATAACTATCAAAATCTCCGCGACGATGGAATAGAAATACCTACTGCTCTAAAAAAACGAGTGCTGACAGAGGAACAAGTTTTGGCAACCCAGCAGAGAGCGGAAAGATTGCTCCAAAAATCGATTACTATCAAACTAGAAGACGAAAAAATCCAGTTGTCTGGAGAAAATCTGGTCGCTCTGCTTGAGACCGATGGGAGCGATGAGCTAATCGATTTTGCCAGGACAGATGACTATGTCCAAGGATTAAAGGAAAAATATGACAAGGAACCACAGGATGCTCGATTTGCGTTTGAGAGTGGCAAAGTACAAGAGTTTGCGCCTGGCAAGGATGGGATAGAGGTTAATTTACAACTTACTAAATCCAATTTACAAACAGGGATTGAAAGTTTGTTGAGTGAAGACAGTGAAAACGAAACGGTGGAGATTGCGGTCACACGGACACCTCCGCAAGTCACGACCGACAAAGTAAATGAACTAGGAATTAAAGAGCGAATCGGGAGAGGAGAGTCGTACTACGCTCACTCAATACCAAATAGAATATTTAATGTCGGGCTGGCCGCTAGCCGGGCTAATTCTGCGCTAATTGCCCCAGGAGAAGAGTTTAGTTTTAACAAGATCGTGGGTGAGATCTCGGGTGCTACGGGGTACCGATCCGCATATGTGATCTCGGGCGGGAGAACGGTGCTGGGGGACGGAGGCGGGGTATGCCAAGTCTCGACTACCCTATTTCGCGGAGCGATGAATGCGGGATTACCTATCACCGAGCGATGGGCTCACGCTTACCGGGTCGGATACTATGAACAAAATAGTAAGCCAGGGATTGACGCCACGGTGTATGCACCGAGTAAAGATATGCGATTCCTGAATGATACTCCCGGCCATATTTTGGTACAGACAATCAACGACCCAAAAAACTTACACCTTGTGGTGGAGATCTACGGCACTTCAGACGGGAGAGTGGCGACAGTTAGCGAGCCCAAAGTGTGGGGCATAACTCCCCCACTGCCCACCGTTTACCAGGATGATCCCTCGCTCCCTACAGGAACTGTGAAGCAAGTGGATTGGTCGGCCCCTGGGGCTAAGGCGAGCTTTGAGTACAAAGTGATGAGAAACGGGGAAGTACTGCAAGATAAGACATTCACGAGCGTTTATCGACCATGGGCCGCGGTGTATCTGCGAGGTACAGGTCAATAATCCCAAATCATAAATTCTCCAATTCTCAAATGAAATCTCTGGTAAAATAGCTTTTATATCCCCCTTCGCTCAATAATGAGGGGGAGCTACGGAGGGACGCTGTGCCAATGGATTCTAAGTTTGAGCACAAAAAAGTAGAACAAGAGATTTATACTCGCTGGGAACAGGGAGGTTTTTTTGCACCTGACCCTAATGCCACTGGCAAGCCCTTCACTATAGTCCTGCCACCGCCCAATGCGTCGGGCAAGATGCATATGGGCAATGTGCTAATGATCGCAATCGAAGATCTCATGATCCGCTACCACCGGATGAAGGGCGATCCAACGCTCTGGATCCCCGGCACGGATCACGCGGGATTTGAGACACAGATTACGTACGAGCGCGAACTGAAGAAACAGGGTAAATCACGATTTGAGTTTGACCGCCAAACACTGTACCAAAATATCTGGGAATTTGTCCAGAACAACAAATCACAGATTGAGGGACAGATTAAGCAAATGGGAGCGTCGGTAGATTGGAGCCGCTATACCTTTACCCTAGACCCTCACGTAGTATCGACCGTGTACGACACGTTTGCCAAGATGCACAAAGAAGGTCTTGTATACCGCGACAACTACATGGTCAACTACTGCCCCAAATGTGGGACCACGTTTGCCGACCTAGAAATACTCCATGAAGAGAGGATTGGCAAACTTTTTTATGTGAGGTACAAGCTAGTCGGAAAAGATGAATTTGTCACTGTTGCAACTACCCGACCAGAGACGATCATGCTAGATACCCACATGGCGGTACACCCAGATAACAAAAAAACAAAACGTTTAATTGGAGCGAAAGTAATCAACCCTCTCACGGGCAAAGAGATGGAAATCATTGCTGATTCGTTTGTGGATCCAGAATTTGGAACGGGAGTAGTGAAAATGACCCCGGCTCATGACAAGACCGATTATGAAGCGGCGAAACGACACAACCTGCCACTGATTATTGGGATTGGAATGGATGGGAAAATGACGTCTGAGGCTGGAAAATACAGCGGCAAAAGCGTGTTTAGCGCTCGCAAAGAAGTGGTTGAAGAGCTACAAACTCTAGGAGCGATAGAAAAAATCAATGAGAAATATGAACAGTCCGTGACGGTGTGTTACAAAGGCGGCCACGATATAGAGCCAATGATCCTGCCTAACTGGTTTGTGAAAGTTGAATCACTAAAGAAGCCGGCACTCGAAGCGGTCGAGAATGGATCGGTGAAGATATACCCAGAGTGGCGCAAAATCACCTACACCAAATGGATGGAAGAGATGCACGACTGGCCGATCAGCCGGCAAGTGGTATGGGGAATACGAATTCCCGTTTGGTATAAGGTTGATGGTCATGAATCAAGGATTCTTGTTAACGTAGTAGACAAACAAGGTCGTCAATTTCATGGCCCAATCCAACAATTACTTAAAGGGGCGCCGTCAGTTAATACTGGGGAAAGAGTAGCACTTACTCTTGCGGAAATAAAAGATGGGTTGCAGCAGTTAATAGTTGGTAAATTTGATGGAGCAAATAATCCTGAGATATATATCGGCGCTGAGGCACCAAAACAAGGTAATTGGATTCAAGAAACAGACACGTTTGATACGTGGTTTTCGTCTGGTCACTGGCCGCTCGTCACACTTAAATATCCTGATTCGGAAGACTTTAATAAATTCTACCCGACCTCGGTACTCGAGACCGGATGGGAGATTATCCGTTTCTGGGTGTCGCGAATGATTATGTTTGGAATTTATCTGACGGGTAAACCACCGTTTGAATATGTTTATTTACACGGCATGGTGAGAGCGGCGGACGGCAAGAAAATGAGCAAGTCGCTGGGGAATGTGATTAATCCCGACGAATACATGGAACAGTACGGAGTGGATGCACTGCGGATGGGACTGATTGCCGGGACGGCCACGGGCAAAGACTTCTCTTTCCCCAAAGACAAGATTACTGCGTACCGCAATTTTGGCAACAAGCTCTGGAACATGGCAAGGTTCTACCACATGATGAGTGAGAAATACGCAGGCGAGATTGCGTGGTATGAACCAGAAATGATAGGACTATCTGACAACGACAAAGGTGTTCTGGCGAAATTGAATGTGACTATTACAGGGGTGGATGAACTGCTCTCAAAATTCCGTTTTGCCGAGGCGGCTGAGACGATTTATCACTTTATGTGGGACGAGGTGGCGGCGAAGTATCTGGAAGAAGTGAAGATGCGCGAGGACTTGGGTGTTGCTCTCTCGGTGTTGCGATATGTATTGCTCAATGGATTAAAACTCCTCCATCCATTTATGCCGTTTGTAACCGAAGCTATTTGGAGTGAAATGCCCAGACAGAAAAATGAGATGTTGATCGTGAGCAAGTGGCCATCCTACGCCAAGGCTACGGATGGTAAACCGAAAGCTAATTAGCCGTAAAAGTGAAAGTAAGATTGGTTTTGAGGGCGGTGGCAATTTTTTGCACAAGGGAAAAACTGGGTTTGGCGTTCATTCCTTCAAGGCGCGAAATGACTGCCTGCCCAGTGCCAGCAAGCTTGGCAAGTTCCTTTTGGCTCATCTTCTTTTTGAGTCGCGCGCCGATCATTTGACGGGCGAGCTGATATTCCGGTTGAAGATCTGCCCAAGCTTTGCGGAACTTGGGATCTTTAAACATATCAGCTTTAACCTCATTCCAGGTGCGCAGTTTGCTAATATCAATTTTCCTACTCATATGTACTCCTTGGCTCTTTGTTCTATAACTTTTTAGTTTCTTTTGTCATTTTTTTTGACTGTTTCCTCATTAAATGTATTACGTAACAATTTGGTTTAATTATAAGGATAAAAACTCTCCATGATCCTGGTCTTAATTCCCAAACTGTTTTATTAATCTTTTTTATGTATTTTTGACTAAGATCAAAGCCATATTCGTTGAATAATTCTATGTATTCGTTAATTTTTGCTTGATCCTTTTGATCCAGTTTTAATATTTGTTTATCGACTCTTGGATCAGTAACGATATTCATTTGTTAACGTATGACAAATTTATCATATTTTTATACTTTGTCAATCTCCCTACCCATTATTCTATTACTTTTTGGAAACTGTTTATAGTTGGACTTGGTATATCTGGGGGAAAATGTTTTTGAAGACGTGGTGCCAGGCCGCGCCAAAAGTTTGTGGACTACTGGCAAGCGTAGATTGGATATCCTTGACGGAAAACCATTTAAACTCGACGGACTCGTGGTTGAGGATTGGATCCTCATCAGTATGGATGATATATACCAAGAAAAGGTGGTTTTCCTTGCGACCTATCACTTCGCGATTGTAAATAGTCTTTCCGATAAACTCGAAGCTATCTGGGGTAAAACCGCATTCTTCCTGACACTCGCGGATCAAGGCATTGTCCACTGACTCCCCTGCTCCAACGTGACCTCCGATGGGCGAGACAAACTGGCCGGCGTCCTGACGATCGCTGGCTTGGCGGACGAAACAATACTTCCCTTTAGAGTTGACTAGTTCGCCAATAACGATGCGGTGGAGTAGACCGTCGCGGTGAGCGATCGATTTCCCTGTGGTGCTCACTATCTGGTTGGCTTCGTCAATAATGTCTATTTGTTCGTCGGGAAAAATATTCATTGTTGTGTCGTGATCCGATCGTATATAGATTTAATTGTAGGAGTATCTACACCCAACTCGGCTGCTAGTTTGATTACTGTTCCGTGTAGATTGTCGATTTCAGACGTTCTATTATTTTCGATGTCGATTAGGAGCGATGATTTCGATTCTGGCGCAGTGTTAGTTGATGTAATAATAACCTGGGAAAAAATATCGTCTGGCAAATTCACTTTTGCTGCCCGTGCTACTGCAATAACTTCTCTTATGCAATCTTCATATGTTGACCTAAAATCTGGATTGTTTAATATCTTCCCGATGGGAGATCTATAAGCACCAGTCAATCCAGCAAAGGGAATAAGGTAGATAAATTTCTTCCACAAGTCCTGCACAATATCTGACGACTGAACAATATTTACCCCAGCACCGCTCAATAGATTTACAATCGATAATAAATCAGAATTGTTGGGCTTTTTGCGATCGCCGATAATTATTTTTCTGAGCCCTCCGGTTTGAGAAATAACACCGGGCTCAGTGCGAGTGGAAATGACGTAGGCGATACCGGGATATACACTGGCATGGACAAGTGAGTGCGCGACTTTTAGATCGTTGTCGATTCCGTTTTCGAGAGTGATGATAATGGTTTGGGGAGTAATGACAGGTCTGAGTTGTTCGGCAATTGAGGGTAAGTCGTATGACTTTACACACAGAAATATGAGATCGGGATCGACAATTTGAGAAATCTTCTCGATAACTTTCGTTGGCTCGATGACAAAATCTCCTAGAACGCTTTTTATTTTCAAACCTCTTTGCTTGATAGCTGTGTATTGCTCTCCGCGAGTGACAAAGGTAACGTCTAGTCCTCCATGCGCCATGAGGCCTCCAAAATACCCCCCGACCCCACCAGCACCTATAATGTAGATTTTCACAACTTAATTATACGCGATACAATGTCTCTCATGAAAACTGAAAATAGTAACGTCCGACTAGTATATATACTCACCTTTCTCTCGGAGTGCTACTGGCCATCGGTGGCAGCCCTATTCTTTTACCTACGCTATTTTTCGTTTGCAGAGATTGCCACGCTGTGGGCGATCCAGATGGCGGCCAGTAATTTGCTAGAGGTGCCTACGGGGGCTTTTGCCGATATTGTAGGGAGGAAAACATCAGTCATCCTGTCGTTTGTGATCGGGGCGATTAGCTTGTTGATATTCCCCTTTACGACGGCATTTTCGGTATTTGTGGGACTCGAGATACTTAAAGGACTAGCGAATGCACTATATTCAGGAAGCATGGAGGCCTTGGTATATGACTCCCTGAAAGAGAGTGGGGAGGAAAAGAAGTACCCCAAAATATCGGCAAATATCGAGACAGTAAACTGGGCTAGCTGGGCGATATCTTCGGTGGGCGGCGGGTATCTTTATTACTGGCAGTACCAATCGCCGTGGCTGATCCAAGCTGTGATGTTTGTGGTGGCGGCAATCATTGCCCTCAAATTAGTCGAGCCAAAACTAGATAGCGTAAAAGTAGACATAAAAGCAGTACTCAAACAAAATCTGCAAGGATTCAGGGAGTTGTTCCAAAACTCGAGGGTGGGGAGAATTACGCTCCAGTTGGCGATTATTGGTGCGGGATATATCATCGCCAGCAATATCTTGGGGGCGTCGCAGGCCAGAGAATACGGGATGGATGCCCGTGGTACGGGCTGGCTGTTTGGGATTGGGTGCTTATTCTCGGTCGTTGCCGCCAGATTTTACCCACAACTGAGAGAGTGGGTCGGTGAAAAGAAATTGGTAGCGGTGACGGCCACGATTATGCTTGCCAGCTTTTTGATCGCCAGATATGTAGGTGTAGGGATTGGAGTTGGATTAATTTTGATGAGAATAGCTAGCTCCTCTACTTTTCGTAACACCCGAAGTGTGATCGTGAACGAGTGGATTAGCAGTAAGAATCGCGCTACGGCTCTGTCTAGCCTTAATTTGTTGACCCAGACCCCTTACATTTTCCTATCTCCCTTGTTTGGGATGATGATTGATAAATCCAGCCCTAACCAGTTTGCATGGATGCTGGGGGTGGGAATTATGGTGGCGCTTGTGATTATTCAATTCGCTCGTGCGGCATCGATCAGGGAGCGGATATAGTCGGAGGCGCCGAGGCCGGATTCCAGACCTTTTGATTTTAAGAACTGCTCCTGACTACTGGTGAGGAATAGATTAAAGCGACGGGAAAGCAGATCTTTGCGGGCACGCGCCAGAAGACTCTTAATAATCTCATTTATTGTCATTTTGTTGTATTTAGCGGCGTGAAAGTAGTGATTGTCTATCTTCTTAGAATAATCCTCATTAACTGAGAGACACAGGACGTGCTTTTTGCTTTGGATGGCCAAGGTCGCTTCGTGGCCGAGCTGGAAATCTTCGTGGCTGATCTCGATAATTACGGCGTCGGCCCACAAAATACCGCGACGAACGGCTTCGTAGTGGAGAGCGTCCGGTTGATTGCTGAGTTTGGTGCGGATTGTCGGGGGTAAAATGTCCTGATAGTTCCCTTTCTCGGTGGCTACGACTTCGACTCCCTCTTGTGCGTCTATGGTGCGACCTACTAGGTCATAGTTTTTTTGATATATTGCCTTGCCGTGGTAGCTGGCTGTCCAGAAGATTTTTAACATACAGATGTATGTATATCATACTATTGCGTATTTATCAATCTAATTGTATTATTCTTCTATATTATATGTATGGAGTGCTTATATGATTAAAACAATTGGAACACATATTAAGGTTAGAGATTTTGCCAAATCTCTGGCCTTTTACAGTGGACTGGGATTTGAAAAGATTTTTGAGTACGGACCCGATAAAGAGGTAAAGGAAGATTACAGTGGGGCAACATTTGCCTGTGGTACAGCAAAACTAGAGATAGCCGACGGGCACCGGGCAGTAAAACCGGAAGTTTTCCAGGAAACGATCTCCTCATCAAAAATGTCACTCATAAAATGCTCAGTGTCAATTTTTGGTTCGGAGGTAGAAAGAAGTAATGGTACGGAGATGGAGAGAAATACTATCCAGGCATAAAAAGGCGCTTCTGGGGAAATGTGATAGAGAAAGCCCCCCAGGAAAGTAGAAAAAAGAGTGGCACCTAAACTGATAGAAGTATGCTTGGCTACGACCGTGTCGTAATGATGTTCCTTTCTCTTTTCTTTCATGGAATCGTAAGCAAAAGCCTCGGTTGCCCCAGATTGAAATGAAAAACCGATAAACATGAGAATGTTGCCAATGAGAAAGTTGGTGAACTCGCGGGCATTAATTAGAACTAAACACCCCAAAATAATGACGAGGCTACCAGCAATGATGGTTCGTTTTTTACCGATTAAGTCGGCTATAGCACCAGAAGGGACTTCCATGAGGATGCCAATTAGTACTGCGGCGCCCTCGACCCACCCAATTTCGATTTGAGAAATGTGTTGACGAAAGTAGAAAACCCAGTTGGGTAAGATGAACCAGCCGTTAAGGAAAATACCCAGCCAGTAGTATGCCCAGATATTGTGAAGTGAGAAAGTAGGAAATAGTTTACGCATGGTTAGATTATACCTTTCATAAGCCTGATATACTCAATAAATGAAGAAAGTTGAGGGTTTTTTTAAGAGTTTGGAGAGATATTTGGGGAAAGTGATAGAGAGGTCTGCCCTGCCCCAGTACTGGCGATGGATGGGGGTAGGAATAGTGATAACCATCCTAGGAAGTAGCGTAGTAGGGGCGAAAAATAGCCTGGCGGGAGCCACAAGTTTAGAAGCAGTGGTAGAGAAAGCGGCAAGTTCAGGGGATTATGACCTTGCTCAAGCATTGTTTGAGCAGATTCAAGATTTAAGATTTAAGATTCAAGTAGAGGACTTGGTGTATCCAGAGCGAAAAGTAGAGCGAAGAATAGAAGGGCTGGAAACTAAGCTACTAGAATACCCAGGAAACAGGCAAATATATCTGGGTCTGGCCGAGCTATATAGAGAGTTGGGGAACGAAGCGAAAAGTGAGGAATATCGTGAAAAGGCGAGGATTTTGGATCCGAATGGGGCGGAATTCAGATGAGAAAAAACTGTCGGACGCAAATTTTGACCTCTGGTACAGGCAGTTTCTCGCCTGTAATGTCGGCAAAATTTCATCCGCCACTTTCTTGAATTACTCTTTTTTGGCTTCGGGGGCTGGTTTGGCGTCGCCTTCTGCGGGTTTGGCCTCACCCTCT
>CAZCUC010000005.1:0-29991 GCA_964502225.1 uncultured Pseudomonadales bacterium
CCAAATAATCCGCTATCAACCCCTTCCCCGTCCCATACATCCCGACGATCACCACCACTCCTCTCTTTGCGAGCGTCGCCTCTATCATCTTGGTATTGATCGGAACTATCCTCATATCCAAATTGTATCATTTTTGCACTTGTTTATGTCCAAAATGTCAAGAAAACGCCCCACATCAGAGTCAAAATATCACTATTATGTTATCTCTAGAAACACTTACACAACTTGGTGTCACTATTCATCCCGACGGCACATACTCTCGTGGCAACTTAAATAATGTCACTTACGAAGAGTTGATGTCTGCATTACAGGCATTCTGCCCTCATAATAGTGAGATCGCAATCGCACTCTCCATCATAGAATTGGGCGGGGAAAAGCTAATCCCAGCCGACACCCCAGGGGTATGTCGTAGCGAAAGCGAGTGGTGGGAAGATGCAATGCCTGCCATTAAGCTCATGAAAATCGGTTTAGATATATTACAACCTTGAAAGTTATTTCCTTCTCGTCAAATATCCTCGATTCGATCAAGTTACATCTCTTCTGGGGCCGATATTCCCAGTAGCCCCAGTCCGCTCTTTAGCACATTCGCGGTCGCTTGGGTCAGGAGATATCGCAACTCATTAACTTCGCCTTTTTCCTCTACCCGGCATGCCTGATAAAAGCTATTAAACCGCTGGGACAACTCATAAATATACGTCGCTACCAGATGAGGTGCGTAGTGCGCTCCAGCCTCGGATACTACTTCGGGGTAGCGGTAAATCCAGCGGAGCAATCCTATCTCCTCTTTACAAGGTTCCGTACCTTGTAATAGTTCTGACAAGGTTCCGTACCTTGTAGAATCAACTTGGAATTTGCGCAGGATGCTAGAGCATCTAGCGTAAGTGTACTGCACAAACGGTCCGGTATTCCCCTCCAGGTTCGTCATCTTTTCACTTTCATAGACTATATCTCCGCCTATGGCCTGTTTGAGTACTGTGTATTTGAGCGCTCCGACCGCCACTTTGTCCGCCACCTCTTCTTTGTTTACGAGCTCGCGCTCCCCAATTTTAGTTAGCACAGCTTGCTGGAGATCATTCAACAGTCCCTCTCCAGTCACCACTACCCCACTGCGACTACTCATCTTGCCAGTCGTCAGCTTCATCATGCCGTGGGGCGTATGAGTCGTTTTAGAACGTAGCTCAGGGTAAAGCTGTTCCATCACCCGCAAAACTACCTTGAAATACTCTGTGATCTCGTTAGCTGTCACGATATAGGAGAGGTCGTACTTGTATCTCCCCCACTTGGTCTTAGCGAGACCCAGATCTTTGGCTTCGTAGGTAGGCAGTCCCAATTTATTCCTAAATACTCTGGTGTGCATCCCATCTTTTTCGCCTTTGTACACGACTGCGCCTTCTTCGCCCAGTTCTAGCACTCCTTTGTCCAACCCCTCTTGTACAACGCTGAGTCCCACAGGTCCTGCCTCGCTTTCAAAGAAATACTCGTCAAATTTGGTCCCCAATCTTTGGTAAATCGTTTCAAAATACTCGAGACTCCACGCTCTCCCGGTGTGATATAGCTCCATTACGCCTTCCGGGAGACTCCCGGCAGGCTGAGCCAATCCTTGATAAATTTCTTTGTTTAAGGCGTGCATTTGCGCTTTGGCCTTTTCATCGCATTCATATTGGCCGGCCCCGTAGGCATAGGCTTGCCCCATAAACTGCTGTCTCTTCTGTAGAGGCCACGTCTTCAACTCTTCTATCTCCAATCTCCTCTCTTCTAGCATCTTTATCATCCCCCAGACAGATTTAGCCACGTGGAGACCAACGTCCCCCTGGTAGCAAGCCCGCTTTACCTCGGCTCCACTAGCCTCAAACAGCCGTACCAGGCTCTCGCCGATGGTATTACTCATCAGGTGTCCGATATGCATCTCTTTAAAGGGGTTGGGATCGGTGTACTCGACCATCACTTTTTTGCCGGCCAAATTTATGTTCTTCCCATATCCATCCTCTATCGCCTTCTTCGTTTCCTCCAGGAAAAACTCGGGTTTTAAGTAAAAGTTGATATAACCAGGGCCAGCAACCTTTACATCATCAACAATACCTTGGAGCAATTTCGAAGATTTGAGACTACCCACCAAATTATGAGCAAACTCAATTGCATTACGTCCACCTTTAACAGCAAGGCTATGCAAACGCGTGCCAGGGATGTTTGCAGGAAGAGTCTGGTAGGCTTGCATAGCAACATTTGTGTAGTAATCACCATTTTTCTCGTCATTAGGATGCTTTAACTGAAATGAGTTTAAGTAATCAAGGGGAGCGTCCTTTTCGGAGGATTCTCTAAGTAATCTGACAATCTCATTTCTGATTATTTGCATATCTCTATCCTACTCTCGTCCCGTTGGGGACCATCTTCTCTGGCATGGCCAGTACAGGAATAATATGATCAGCATATCCGATATCAAACAACATGCCCTGAGATTCTATTCCCGCCATCTTTTTATATGGCAGATTCAAGACAAATAGTGCCTGCTTCCCCTCTATCTCTCCCTTAGGATCCTGTCGCTCTTTTTTCATGCCCACGAGGATAATCCTCATCTTCTCTTCACCCACATCCACGGTCAATTTAACCAATTTATCACTCCCGGGAACATCTTCCACCAGCACGATCGTCCCCACCCGGATGTCGAGCTTCTCTAGATCATCAAATTGTACTGTTGGTTTAATTGGTGCGGTCATAGTGTCCTTTCATTTAATAACAAAAAAGCCCCTTCAACAATCATCGCACCTACACGGCGGATAATCATTAAAGGGGTCTTTCATCGCGGCTTGTCGTTCCGAAGCCTTGGCGAAGGACGATACCACCCTCACTTTTCTCTCATTGTTCTACATGCGCGGTAGTACGCGGGTTATTTAGTCCGGAGTAACTAGTTTGCGACACTAGTTATAGTGTAATTATTCTATCACACTCGCTGTACAATAAAAATCTCTCGTAAAAATTTATCAGGTCATTTATACCCAATATTTGACCATAAATCTAACAATAATATCTGGATAAATGTTAATTTTATAGTTAAACTAATTTATACAATAAATATTAATTAGCTTGGTGATTTTCCAAATATATTTTTCTAGTTGTTGACAAGCTCTGATTACTATTGATACAGTGACTATTGCTAGTAAAAACTTGTAAAAATCTTGAGCTAGCGAAAGATTTTTATCCTGAGCAAGCGCAAGCGCGCCGAAGGATAAAATACCACTCATTTATGAACAATCCTAAACTCTATACCGTCAAAGAAGCCGCCAAAATAGTGGGTGTATCCACCAATACGCTCTACAAATATTTGGATGAGGATCGCATCCACGCCGCCAGGGGCAGTGCCATCCAAGGCCGCTTCCGCATCCCAGAATCAGCGCTCGAAGAATTCCTGGGAATTTCACTCTCAAGTCAAGAAAATTCCCAGCCCCAAGCAAAGCTCACAGATGTGAGCGAAGTGGGGCAGGCAAAGCCCACTGATTCACTAGCCGACCAGCCGACTCATATCCCAACAGTAACACTGGGACACAGGAGCACTGGCTTACCCTTAAAGTTGGCCCGTTTCCTCCTCATCCTCGCCCTTTTTGCCATCCTCATCGACCTCGTCCTCTCCCCCACCCTCAACCTAGCCGGCACCCTCACTCGCCTCTTCTTCGTCGCCATCATGATCCTTTTGTCATATCAGGAAGGGGGTTACCGCAAGGGTTAACCGCTATGGACAAATCCGAACTACTCACCCAGATCGATAAATACAAAGCCCGCCGTCTCAAAGCTCGCCTAGCCAATTACGGGACTTTTGTCTCCATCTTCCTCACACTCTCGATTTTTGCCGGTGGCTATCAGCTCTCTTCCCTTTTCTCTTTCCTGCTCATCCTCCCCCTCCTCCTTTATTTCTCCCTCCAAAGCCTCAGGTTGGCCCGCAAATCACGCACTGCCAAAGCCCATTTATCCACCCTAGAATCTAACATCTCTCTCCTAGAATCTAAATTCTCTTTCAGAGAATTTTTGACCCAGCCCAACTTCGCTTTCCGCCTCTCCCTGTTCCTGTTTTTGATCACCATCTTCACCACCTTTGCTCGCCTGCGAGCCCCCGAACCGAGTCCTGCCGTTACCTATCATCTCGAGCCTGCCTCGCCGGCCGGCGGGTCTAGCTTCTAACATCTTATGATCAAAATTTGGCTCCTCTACAACTTTGTCCTCACGCTCCTGATTTTTGGCACGAGCATCTCTAGTGCCCGCTCCCTCACCAATTACTTGCTCCCCCTGCTCCTCCTCCCTATGCTCTATTATCTGGGCAAAGAATTACTCAAAAAACCCAAACGTAAAAAGATTGCCGATCCCATGGTCTTCGCTTCTAATCTCTCTGACAAATCCGACTCGTTGGCGCTCGAGGGCGAGGTGATGCCCGCTGAGGTGAGCGACGATAGCCGCCGCTTATTCCTCAAGCTGGTCGGATCCACTTCGCTCTCGGTTTTCTTTATGGCTGTCCTAGGCAAAAAATCCGCCAGCGCCGCCTTCTTTGGTTCTGTCCCCGGTCCAGGCACAGTCGCCATCAAAGATACTTCGGGTGTCGCCATCGACCCAGCCGAGAAACAGCCCACCGATGGCTATACCATCACCGAAATCGACGATTCTGACAGTACATCTTACTATGGATTTGTGCATAAAACTGGTGCATGGTATATCACCAAAGAGGATGCAAGTGGCTCTTATCGCTACGCCAAAGGTGCCTCCAACTTTGCGACCAACTGGACCGGTCGCGCTTTACTCTCTTATGGTTATTTTGACGCCGTATTCTAAACATGCTCTAATTGATCGTGTTATCCAACTATTATTATGATCAACTCAATTAAACCTTCGACTGACCAGCCCATCCTCGACCACTCCCACAATCACTCTAAATATCTCTTGGCGGTCATGCTAGTTGGCGCCATCCTCCTCACCATGACTTGGGTGGCCGGCTACATCACCAAGAGCGCCGTCGATGTGCGCTTGTCCGAGTTTTTCAACCGCCAAGCCGATCAGATCGCCAATACCTACTACAACAAAATCCACACCCAGGTCACAATTATCGAAGGTGTCAGAGGACTGTGGAATTCGAGCAACAATTTTACCTCTCAGCGCTTTACCAATTACTTGAGCTCGCTAGACTTTAGCAATCTCGACAATGGCGGTGCTTCGTCTTACTTCTATATCCCTGCCGTCAAACACGCGGATCTCTCAAAGTTTGAAAAAAAGATCCAGCAGGAGCCAACCATTTCGAGCGTTTACCAAAACTTCGCCATCAATCCAGCGAGCGATATTCCAGTTCACTACCCAGCGACGTATACCTATCCGCTAGAAGGTCGCGAAAAATCGATTGGTCTCGACTTTGCCACATACCCTGAGCGGCTCGATGCCATCACCTACGCCAAAGAAAGCGGCAAGCTCGCCACCACCAAAGCCGTGATCCTCCAGACGACCGGTCGCCCCGGTTTCTTCTTTATTCTCCCCCTCTACTACAACGCCCAATCACTCGATTTGCCCAGCGACCGCGATCAGCAATTTGCTGGGGTCGTGGGGGCGGCTTTCCGCTCCAGATCAGCGTTTGAGCAGATCTTTGGCGGCAGTGATCCCTATCCCTACCTCGATTTCCAAATCTACCAGGGGGAAGCAATCACTCCCGACCGTCTCCTCCACGATCACGACGGCAATTTTGAGGATTTACATCCTCGCTACTCAACCACCAGAGTCGTGCGCTACCAAGGCCAAACTTGGACCATCAACGTACAAAGCAAGCCCAGTTTCACTCTGCGCGACTCCGAGCAAAACCTCCCCTATATTGTTTTTATCTCTGGCATCCTGGCAACTCTCATCCTAATCATCACCTCTCTCGTTGGTTACTTCCGCCACTTGCGCAACGAAAAATCTGGCCACAACGCGTGATGCTATACTGGTTCCACCATGCAAATAGTAGATATCAATGGTTCAGAGCGTTCGTGTCTTAAAGCCTACCCCGACCCTAGCTATCCCGGCTATATTAGAGTCGAGTTCAAGTCCCACCACGAATGGTTTACCATCAAAGAATTTCTTGCATTTAACCCCGACCTCGCATCACTCGTCGCCGACCAACCCGCTCTCCCCCAAGAGGATCTGGGTGTTGTGACCTCCGCCAAACCCAACTACCTCAAAGACACCACCAAATCTTGGCCAGTCAACGCCTACGCCGGTTTTACAGTCTGGATCTCGCGTGGCAAAGGCGAATCTCAGACTCGGCTCATTACCAAAAACTCCCAGGATACGATCTATATCGATGAACCCTGGACCACCAAACCCGACAAAACTTCGCAGTACGTTTTGACCAATAGCGAAATTCGCGACTCTGTCGTCCACGGCAACCAACTGCCTACTGTATAATAGCGCTATGAAACTAGCCAAAGAATACCAACTATTAATTATTGGTGCCCTCTTTATCTTTGCCTACGTGCTGGAAGCACTGGTCAATCCCCTGACGCTCGCGCTCTCTACGCCCTATGCTTTCCTCGCCCCCGCTTACTTCCTCAAATACCCATTTACCACCGCCGTCATTCTCATCAAATCAATCGCCATTTTCTGGACCCCACTCCTGCTCCTCTCCTTCATCCCCAAAGGCTACGCTGGCAAAGGCAGTGTCACGCTCGTCCTCGCTGGCCTGCTCCAGCTCTACACCCTCCAAGAGATCGCAACCGGCGCCACTGTCATGCCGCTCGAATGGTCACTAGCCTTGGCCCTCGCCGGCATTTTTTTGCTTTTGCCCACCCTTATTTTCTTTCTCAAACACATGAGTTCTTCTGTCAAAGAAAAAATTTATCGCCGTGAAACTCAACCGAGTGATTCGCTCCTTGACGATGACGACGATGATGACTAATATGGAGTCATGGACAAACAATACGTCGCTCTCATCGATCACCAAGACAAAAATATTTCCTGGAAAAAAGGCCAACTAGTCCTCCTCGACCCCGAAGTCGCCCTTCCCTATATCGGTGTCATTCTCACCCCCCTCTACAGCGCCATCAAAGCCGGTCTCTATCGCCCCGAGCCCCCCAAAACCGATTTAGTTTCCAAAATCATTGCCGATTTTAGCGACGATCTCGTCAAACCCGAAGACCGCAAAAAAAAGCTTCTGCAAAACAAACTCCAAGCTCAAATTATGGCCAAAAAAGCCGAGCTAGCCAAGCAAAAATCATAAAACAATATTTAGGACTATACACTTAACACTAAAACCTATACACTAATTTTATGGCCATCGCAAACGATTTTTACATCGACTATACCAACAAGCTCATCGCTCACTCGACTCACTCGATCGCCTACGACGGCGAGCTAAATAGTGGCTTTACTGCTGGCCAATTGATCGGCGACGCCGCGAGCAACCCGACCAAAACCGCGCTGGTTGTCAAAGTCACCGACAATGGCACCGACGGTGTCCTGGATCTCGTTTATGTCGTAGGTACCTGGGCCAACAACGACCCGATCTATGTGGTCGGCGGCACCAAACGCGGTGACGTAAATGGCAGTCCCACCACCAAAACCACGACCTACACCACCCGGGCTCTTTACTCCTTTATCCAAGACACCTTTGACGAACTGGTCCAGCTAGACGACACGGTCCCTATGTCCGCCCAAACTCCTACCGAGTTTACTCTGATCAACGGCTGGTTCATCGACGACGAATCCATCAAGTTCCTCTATGGGGGCGCTCTCCAAACCTCCGGCTACAACGGTGTCATCCAGCTCATCACTTTTGGTGGAACCTATACAAGCGCGATAGCCTCCGATATCGGCAAAATGGTCAACGACGATGGCGCAGACACAGGCAATCTCTTGCACTACAACAACACCACCAAAAAATGGTGGGTGCGCTGGGGTACCACAATCGCTTCGGGCTCGGTCATCACCCTCGATGGCTCTGGTACCGGTGGCGGTACCACCAACTCTACTGGCGATTACACCGGCGAAGATCTCTACGCCAACGTCTATACGCTCGGTAGTATCGCGACCAACCCCAACCCTCAGACCTACATTTTCCAGAACTCGAGCTCTATCACTCCGTGGTGGGGCCGTGGCGATGTCAACGCCGCTATCGATGTCCTGATCAAAGTCAAAGAGTCAGGATCCGAGATCGATGGCGCCAGTATTACTGTTTACGTCCGCCACTACGGCGATCTCTACGATCACTTTGCGATTGACTTGAGCTCCGGTGGTCGTAACGCGGTGCCTCTCTCTTCAGCTACCGATCTAAACAACAACACAACCGGTGAGGCCTACCTCCTCTACGACGCCCAATCTGCCGCCTTTACGGCCGGTCTCGTTTTGACCGGTGGTACTAGTGGTGCAACAGCCGAGATCATCACCGACACCGACAACGGCACAACCGGCATCCTCACCCTGGGCAACATCAAAGGGACCTTTGCCGACAACGAAGCGATCACCGATTCTGGCTCTGGTTCCGCTGTCGCCAACGGGACTGTGGGCGACACCTACCTCCTCTACGACGCCCAAGCCAGCAACTTCTCGACTATTCCTCAGCTCATCACCGGTGGCACTAGTGGGGCCGTCCGCCAACTGGTGGCCCAGCAAGACGATGGCACCTCTGGTATCCTAGTCGCCAAAGTCTCATCTGCCACAACCGCTTCCCACTATCTCCCCTTTGCCGACAACGAAACAGTCACTGGTGCCAGTGATGGTTCGATCACGGTGAACGGCGCTTCGGTTACTGCGACAGCTGGCTACGGCAACATCAAAATTTGGTTCGTTAATGGCACGATCACCCATGGATCCGTGACCGGTACCTTTACAGCCGGAGAGACAGTCACTGGTGGCACTAGTTCTGCAACCGGTGTCATGCTCCTCGATTCATCCGGCACCATGACGCTTGGCAACGTGGTCGGGACCTTCCAGAGCGCCGAGACTTTAACCGGTGGCTCGTCATCTGCTACCGCCAGCTCCACCTCGACTTTGACCTCAGCCTACACCATGAACAAGGCCTTTACCCAAGGCTCCAACAACCCCTACTCCATCGTCATCGACGCCGCTACTCGCCCCCTAGCCAAAGTCTACGAGTGGCTCAAATACGTGACCAGAGACGGCGCCAACTCTAGCCAAGTCCGCTACCAAACCATGTATCCCGTCATTGCTTCTACCATTGTCCAGCAGGACGGCGAGGAATACATTGCGCCGCGCGTCTCACCAGACACTGCCTACACTCCGGTCAAAGCTTCGCCTTTTGGTACCTTTGCTGGAGGCAAGCTCTTTGGCGCCCAAGGTGTGTGGGTCCAAAACATGGATAGTGCCGATATCCAAAACTTCCAGCTCATCGATAGCAATGGTGTGACTCGTACCCCGCCCAACTTCCAGTCTCTCACTGTCACTGGTATCGTCTCGGGCGACAAAATCATTGTTTTGCGTACGACTGCCGGCACAACCATCAACAAAGCTGTCTTTACTGCGGCCGCTAGCAACGACAGCGGCAATACTACCTTTATCGTCAACGAAACCATTCCTTCCGATACCCCAAGCTCCGGTACCATTCGTATCGTCGATACTTCAGATACCAGTGTGACCCGCGAGTCGCGCTACACCTACACTAGTTGGTCTAGCTCTACTTTCTCCGGTCTCTCACCTGCGCTGGATCGTACCTATACCGCAACCGACGACACAGCCTACGTGCCCTACATCGACACGACCGCTTCCTCGACCTCTGCCTCGGTCTCGGTCATCTACACTGCCGACCGCACAGTCCTGACCCGCGTCCGCCGCTACGGTGGCGCTGGCGACTCCATCTTACCTTTCGAAACGACGGGTAGTTTCACCTCGACCGGCTACTCAACCGCCGCCATCCGTACCGCCGACTCGATCGTGACATAGTTTTGATATAGATAGAGTAATCCGAGATTATGTTTTTTGTGCATTGTAGTGCATTCGGCGTATGCCGAAGCGTCACAAAAACAGAAAATATAAACGAGGATTACTACAACAAAATTTGCGTTCGGCAGTTTTTTTATTTATACGCATCCCTATAATCATATATAATCAAAAAGTATGGCACTCGTATTCAACTTCCACACCCAAATCATCTTCGTCACCTCCCCGCAAACCTCGGTCGTGATCCAGGATTTACTAAACGCCATCCGCACCGAGGAATTTGCCCATCGGGGCCTAGCCTACGCCAAGATCGCCGACGCTAGTGGCAAAGAGAGTTTGGGTGGCGGGGTCTTGACCGGTATCACTGTCAATCTCTACCCCGACTGGCAAATCAAGTTTTGGGAAGGCAACTACCAGGCGGAGATCAAAGGTGGCAACATCGTGGGCGGACTCGGGGGCAACCCCATCGCCTATACCCCCGGGGTGCAAGTCAAATTGGTGCAATCGGCCGCCTCGACCATCGTCACCTCCGGTGGCTCGGCCCTTACCACCGAGGAGCACGACCGCCTCATGACCGGTCTCGACGTCACGATCCCCGCCGCTGTCTGGGAAGAAGTCATGCTTTCCCACAACGTCTCAGGCACTGCCGGTCGTATGCTCCAGGTCATCCGCAACAAAGCCGGCCTCGCCAGCATCAAAAAATAATCTCTCCCACCCCCACCGCTCTCATGATACAGAGCATGGTAGCGGTAGTTACTTTGTGTACGTATTTAGTTTAATATATTACTCATATGGATTCGCTTTCGTCATCAGATAGTGCGCTCGACACCGCCATCATCAAATACACTCCTTACCTCAAAGAGCTCCAAACCAAGCTTTTCCATGTCTTTCTCACTTTCCTCACGGGAGGAGTGATCGGGTTTATTTATTACCAAAAAATCCTCGGCTTCATCATGCGCCTCTTCAAAATGGACGGGATCAATCTCGTCCTCACCAGTCCTTACCAATTTATCGATCTGGCCGTCAACACTGGTCTCCTCACTGGGCTCGTGCTCGCCCTCCCGCTCCTAGGCTACCATCTCTTGACCTTTGTGCGCCCCGCCCTCTCACCCAAAGAATTCAACCTTTTGCTTCGGCTCTACCCTACTGCCGTCGTCTTGTTTGTGGTTGGGTTTTCTTTTGGCGCCTGGATCATCCAGCTCATCATCACTCTTTACTCCCAGACCACCCTCGAATTTTCTGTCAACAATCTCTGGGATATCTCCCACTTTTTCTCGCAGATCCTCATGACCGGCATCTCGCTGGCCATTATTTTCGAGCTCCCGATCATCTTGACCGCTCTCTTGCGCCTCAAGTTTATCAAGCTCTCTCTGCTACAGCGCTCCCGCCGCTACATCTACGCCGCGATCCTCATCTTCGTCGCTTTCCTACCCCCCAACGACATTATTTCTCTGGCACTCCTCTCGGTCCCCCCTTTACTTCTTTTTGAGATCACGCTACTATTAAATCAGAAAGTGTAAATAATATGTTCAAAAATCTAGGTACCACCGAAATCATCATTATTGCCGTTGTCCTCCTGGTCCTCTTTGGTGGCAAAAAACTCCCCGAACTCGCTCGTGGCCTGGGCCAGTCCGGCAAAGAACTCAAAAAAGCCAAAGCCGAGCTCGAGAAGGCCTTGACTGACAATCACAAAAAGACTACAACTTAATTATTATATAAAAAGGAGGTCACATGTTTCAAAACATTGGTACCACCGAAATAGTGATCATTGCCCTTCTGATCATCGTTTTATTTGGTGGGAAGAAAATTCCCGAATTGATGCGCGGCATAGCCGAGTCAATCAAGGAGTTCCGCAAAGCTAGTAAAGAAGACAAGAAGGAGTAACTATGTTTAGTAATCTAGGCACCACCGAAATCATTATCATCGCGGTCGTGATCCTCGTACTCTTTGGCGCCAAGTTCCTCCCCAAAATGGGCAAGAATCTAGGTGAATCCAAAGTCGAGATCAAAAAAGCTACCAAGGACCTCCAAGACGCGATCAAAGAAAAGTAAGCTATTTGTTCTAGTTAGTATCAAAAAACCCTGCTCATTAGCGGGGTTTTTTGTCGTACAATGGATTCATGGCCTCTATTACTGTCGACCGCTCTATCAACGCGGATGATGCTTTTGCTATGTCTGGTGGGATCAACTTTGTGGCGCTCCCCACTGGCTCGGCTACTTATCAAACTCAAGCTACCGGTATCGCCACCTGGGTCACTGCCACGATCGTCCAATCCTCGGCTTGGCAAGCAGTTTGCTACGGCAACAACTTAGTGGTCGCTGTCAGCTCAACTAGTGGCACCATTGCCGCCTCGAGTCCTGCTGGTGTCACAGCTACCTGGACTTTGCGCACCATGCCCGCGACCGCTTCCTGGTACTCAGTCAAATACGGTCTTGGTTATTTTGTCTCCACGGCCGGTGGTGCCACGACTGCCGCCGCATACTCACCAGACGGAGCCAAATGGACTAGTAGCACTCTCCCCGCGACAGGTGACTGGCGCGCCCTCGAGTTTGGCAACTCTCGCTTTGTGGCGGTCTCCTACGGCAGTACCGACTCAGCTATCTCCACGAATGGGACCAGTTGGAGTAGTGGTGGAGCTTTGCCCGCGGCTCGTAGCTGGACGGATATTGTCTATGGCGAAGGTACCTTTGTGGCCATCGCCTCTGGTACGGACAAAGGCGCCTACTCGACCGACAATGGCGCGACCTGGCAGGAGATGACCATGCCTAGCTCCAGCAACTGGCGGTCAATCACTTATGGCAATGGGACCTTTGTCGCAGTCAGCAACACGACCGGCACCATCGCCGCCTACTCGGCCGACGGCATCACCTGGAACCCAGCGACCCTCCCCAACTCGCGCGCTTGGGTAGGCGTCGCCTTTGGCAACAATTTATTTACCGTGATTGCTTCCGGTTCTACCAGTGGAGGAGCGTTCTCCACTGATGGTATTAGTTGGCAGGCTATTACCACCCTCTCCCAAACAGTTTCTTGCATCGCTTTTACGCCCACCACCTGGAATAGCAACGACACCTTGGTTATTACCAACAACGCCACCGTCACGGTTAATACCGATCAAAAGAAGTTCTGGAATGCCATTACTTTGACCAATGGCAAACTTCGTATCGAAAATACTTCAACCAGTACTGGCATTCGCTTTACCATGGGGAGATCATCAGGTGCCGCCCAAGCCGCCATCACTCCAGGTTCTGGTATTGGAGATATCGAAATTGCGGGCAACTGGATCGAGCTAGGAACAGGATCGGGATCATCGGGCCAGACTATGACCGCTCCATTTTCTGATTACATTGCCGCCCTCTGGGTCGAGACTGCCAGTAGTAGCGGAATCTATGAACAATGGCTCAACGCCACAGGCGCCTACGGCGATACCACCCCGCTTCTAGACAATGGGTTATCTGCGGTTGGTAAAGACGAACGGGGTAAATTCTTTGTCCAGGTTGCAAGTAATTCTCCCTATGGCCCGCTCAATATCAATGCCACAGTCGGTAGTTTAGCCCAAAAACTACTCACGGTAGATAGCTCTACAGGACTCTATGCTGGTGCTTCCGTTTTTGGTCCTGGTATCCCAGCTAATGCGGTCGTTAACCGCGTCATCTCCTCTACCCAAATCGAGCTCAATGCCAATACCACCACCGAGGTCTCCCCCGACTGGTCCTCTATCAGCTACGGCAATGGGACCTATGTTGCCATCTCTACTGTCTACTCCAATGTTTGTGCCACCTCAAGCGACGGGATTACCTGGACCAAACGTACCCTCCCTTTTATTGCTGACTGGACCGATATCACGTACGGTTCCACCGCCGGGTTATTCGTGGCCGTGGCGAGTCACGGCGTTTACGGTGTGGGTTACTGTGCTACTTCGCCCGACGGCATCACCTGGACGCGTCGCGCCTTGCCTGCTATCCAAAACTGGACATCAGTTGCCAGTAATGAAACAAGTTACGTGATCGTCGGCCAAACCTCAGCCAATGCCGCAACTACAATTGGTGCTTATTCTGCTGATGGTATCACGTGGGTCGCCAACACCATGACCTCCGCTATCTGGAAAGCCGTGACTTATGGTGGCACCCGCTACTTGGCAGTCTCAAGTACTACTATTTCCAACTACGATACGGATGGGTCAGGGACCTGGACAAATGGCGGGGCTATGACTTCCGCCAACTATGCTGGTGTCCGCTACAACGGCTCTCGTTTTGTGGCAATATCCGGATCCAGTACTACCTCGATGTATTCAACTGACGGAGTTGCTTGGTCGGCCGGGGGCGCCCTACCCAACTCTACCAGTCGCAGTATCGCCTGGGACGGCACCAACTTGGTGGTAGTCTCGACGACCAATTCTACCCAAACAGCCCGGTCAACCAATGGGGCCGCTTGGACCACCACCACTTTAACTGGCACCCTAATTGGTAGCTGGAATGCAGTGACCGCCAATGGAACTACCCTGGTTGCAGTCTCTGGATCAGGACTTTTGCGTAGTGCCGCCATGACTTCAACCGACTCCGGCGCCAACTGGACTCTCCGTACCGGCATGCCAGTTGATGTCTCCCTCACTTGCTTCAACCCCTATGTCTCCCAACTGACGAATACTATTCAATTTGGCGACAACGTGAATGGCAACAAAGTCCCCACGGGCGCCAAAGTCCGCTGTCCCAACATTATGTTTACCTCAGGTACTCCTGCTGATAAACAAACTTCATCACGTCTAGTTGGTGCCAACATGGTCATGAGTAATGGTGGTGCCCTTACCGCCAGTATTTGTTTGTTTGATGAGTCCTACAACTCTTTCCTCCAGGCAGAATCGGTTTCTTTGACCAACGTAGGCTTTACCCTCCCCCCCCTTCTGCAAGAATGTTATGGCGTCACCATGAACAGTGTCGGCTTTGCCTTGGAACCAGTTAGGAGATACTTCCAGTTCTCAGCTACCCTGGCCGCCAGTGGTTGGTTTACTCGCGATACACGCTATGGCAATGGTACGACGAACGTCTGGAACTACATCAACGACGCCTCAATCACTGACTTTAATATGGCGATTGGTCAACCATTTGCTCTCGTACTCTCCTCCGGCGCAGGATCCGTCTCTGCCCCCAATGCCGCCCTCTATGTGACCAATACCGAAAACTCCACTTGGACCAACATTCGCTTTTATGGCCTGGGCACCGTGCGCAACTACCAGGCCGCCATTTCATTTACCTCGCTCTTTAACACCAACACCATTACCGGTTTTGAGTCCTATGGCATGTCTCCATTCCTGCTCGGACTATCTAACGAAAACACCATCTCCAACATCAAATATTCCGAAGATATGTTTAATGGCTACAAAAACTTCGTCACCGGTACGAGACTTGGCATCGAACCCATTTCTGGAGTTCACTTGGTCGACGACACCAAATATTATCTCAAAGTCCGCACCTTCAAAGACTGGTCCAATACTGCCCTCTATGCCGAGAGTCGCCCCTACTCTGCCACCCCGTATCTAGGATACAAATATCACCCCCAATCACTCTCTGTCTACAACAGTGGCCCCCGTGCTGTTACCCTCACTTGGGTACGTCGTGAACCAACCTCAGCGACTGTCTCCTACTCGATTTTCCGCGGCGACACTCCAGGATTCACGAGGAACAGTGACTCACGCATTTTTTATTCGCCCACCAGTACCGTCGCCACCTATACCAATGGATATGTGGCCACCGCCACTGCCAGTGGTGGTCGTACTATTACCTTCAACCAAGCAGGTCGCACCATTACGGCCTCATCAGGCTCATTTATTACCGATGGTTTCCTGGCTGGTGCCAACGTGGTCGTCTCGGGTTTCTCTAGTAACAACGGCACCTACATGATTCTCTCCCTGACCGCCACAGTCATTACCCTCACGACCAATCACACCAATCTCACCACCAGTGCGGCTTTAACTACTGGCACGCTAAACGGTCAGGTTCCAGTTAATGGCAATACCTATTATTATCGATTGCAAAAATACGAAGCCGCCAACGCGGGTATTACCAATGGTGCCGGTACCGCCAGTGCCACCACCCTCACCATCCCCTCAGGCTCCTTTAACACTGGACTTGGTACGATTATCAACTGTGAGGGACTAAGCGGGTCCAATAAAGTACGGATCCCGGTAGGCTCCACCACCAACTTTTTGGCTGGAAACGTCTGTATTGGCATGCAGATTTCTGGAGGAGGTGTGGGAGCCAGTGCCACCATTGTTTCAATCGATACTGCCTGGCAAATCACGCTTAGCGCCGTTAATGACTCGGATTTTACTGGCCAAACACTCAGTAAAGGTGCTTGTGCTGGCATGTATATTTATGGACCTGGTATTGCCTGGCCTACCAAAGTAGTCTCTGTCGACTCATCCACATCTATTACCGTAGACACTCCTTTCCTCGCCACTTTTTCTGGCCAAACTCTCACCTTTATGTACGGCTCCGAGAGCTCTGAGTTTGAGTGTTACGTAAATGGGATGACAAATCCTGCTTTCAACTATCTAACCTACGCCGATGATTTTACTAACGCCGCTTGGGTCAAAACCAACGCGACTGTCGCTGCCGACCAGCGTGTTGCCCCCAGCCAAGTACCCTATGCAGTCGCCGCCTCAATTACGGGTGTAGCGGAACGTATGCTCTCCACTGGTCCAAGCTCCCGTGTTGTCCAAACTGTAACCGATCTACACTCAGGCTCGATCTACAATTTCTCGGTCTATGTTATGACCGACCCAGGTGCCTATACAAGTGAGGTCGATGGAGAGATTGCGGTCAACACCACAGTAACTACTACCCAGAGTTTTACAGCCTCTGGTGTGTGGCAACGGATCTCCACTAGTTTTACCGCCACCAGTAACTCCCATACCTTTACTATCCAAATCAACACTGACGGTGCCTATCTATTTATCGCCACCGCCAATTTAGTCCCCGGTTCCTCAGCCCTCGCCCCCATCACCAATACCACTCTTAAAAAATCGGCTGGTGCAGGTGGTAGGACGCTCACTTTTGCCAGTGCAGGAACGGTCCATACTATTACTGCCTCCTCGGGTTCATTTGTCACCGATGGCTACGTGGCCGGTGATAGTATTATTGTCGCTGGTACAACCAGCAACGATGGGACCTATTTACTCACCGTGGTCGCCGCCACGGTTTTAACCATCACCCCAGCCCAACCTCTCGTGGCCGAGGGCCCCATTTCAGTAGGGACTATCACTGGTTCCGTCTTGGCCGCCGCCGCCCAAGAACTCACCCTCGCCGCCGCTTGGTCACGCTCCACCGGTGGCAACGATACCAATCAGGGTATAGAGCTGACTCTCGCGGCCGCTCCGGCGAACGCTCTCTACTCCGAAATTTATTTGGGTACCACCAGTGGTTTTACCCCTAGTGCCTACAATCGAGTTGCCTATGTCACCCAACCAGGAACCCATGCCCCCATTAGTTTATCCAACTCCTCAGGCAATCGTATCAGCAACTTTAGTCAGGTAGGATACGGCGGGATCTCGGGTGCGTTAATTACTCTCGTTGGATCCTCCGACAACGTTTTCCAGGACTTCGAGGCCAACTTTAACTATTCTGCTGGTTCCGCCATGGTCTTAAGTAGTACAGCCCTCTCCAACAATAACGTGCTGGATGACTTTACCATCCAAAATTGGCGTAATTATATCTCCGGTGTTACTCCCCTCACGCTCCTAAACAATGCTTCTGGTGTCACCCTCCAAAACATTTCTTTCAACCACTACGACATCCCCTATTATACTTCTGCCACCAACTCAGCCCTCGGCGTCATCATGAAAGGTGTCGCCGGTGGCAACGCCGATGCGATCACGACTGCTACTACCTATGCTCTGGGATCCGCCGTTGATGGAATTGGTATTGCCTTTACTGCCGTCTATGACACCATGTTTCACGAGCTCTACTACTCCCCAAACCGGGGTGCTCTCCAAATGCGTTTCAACGCCAGTGCCAGCGACTCCCCTCCCTACTCCATAGTATCTGGTAATCCTGCCTTCTCTAACTCAGGCCGTCTATATTTCCGTACTGCTGGCGACTCAATCGAGTTTACCTGGCCTCATCGCATTTATACCGTCTCAGGATTTAGAGATATTCTCCCTAAATGGAGTTCGCTCGATCTCGGTCACACTTCTAGTCTAGATGCCGCCTTCTCGGTACTACTAGAGTATTCACTTGACACTGGATCAGGCTACAGTGCTTACAAAAGAGCGACACCAGAAAATCTCGCTGGAGAAACCGTTTCCACCACCACCGGTTTCTTAATGAAACTCAAACTCACCGCCAGACCCGGCATGATGTTTTCTACTCAGACCAACCCCTTTGTGGTGGGCGAGACGATCGAGGGCACGACCTCGGGTGCCACGGCCGTCGTGGATGAAGTTCGCAATTTAACCACCACGACAGGCACGATTATTCTCTCCAGTGTCACGGGATCTTTTGCCCCAGCCGAGCTTGTTCGGCGTGCATCCGATGACCAAACCAGGGCTACCAATGTCGTCACCAACACTCAATTTGCTCTCTTCCCCTCGTTTAACTCCTACGTTGATGGCTTAGAGATCTTTACCAACTCAGTTGGTCCTGGCGACTATGCAGGTACTACTGTCAATATCGTTTTGACCAACGTGGTCTCAGGTAGCACCTACTATGTTTATAAAACAGCCGGTGGCACACTGCTTGGGTCTGGTACGGCTAGTAGCTCGACTGTCACCATTCCTGGCGTTCCCTACGTAGCCGATTTTGGCATCACTATCCGGGTGCGCAAAGGCTCGAGCGCTCCCAAATATATCCCACTAGAAACTCAGGCCACCGTCAACTCTGTAGGTGCATCGGTCTACATCGGCCAGTCTCCCGACTCTATCGCCTAGTCTCCCCTTTCCTAAATCCTAATTCTTAAATCCTAATTCTTAAATCCTAAATCTTAAATCCTAAATCCTATCTCTTTTCTCTTAAATCTTAATTCCTAAATCCTAAATCTTAAATCCTATCTCCCGCTCCCCCCCTCCCCCCCCCGCTCTCATGTTCTAGAACACGGTAGCACCTACTTTACAACACACTTTTACGTATGCTACCATGTTCTAGAACATGGTAGCATAATAAATATTCGTTACATTGGAGGATTTATATGTCACAAGTTTCACGCAAATACTTGCCACCCAAAGTTTCTGGCCAAATTTTTGAGATGTTTATCTCTACGCTTTCGAGCTTGAGCTCGAGAGACGCGGTCAGTAGTTTTGTCGAGGACCTCTTGTCTCCGACCGAGCAAATCATGCTCGGCAAGCGGCTAGCGATCGCCTACATGATCAAAAAGGGCTACTCCCAAAGAAGCATTGTGGGTACCCTCAAAGTAGGTTTGAGCACAGTCAACAAAATTAGTCTCACCCTCAAAGGCAAAAACAACGGCTACCAGCTAGTCGTTGATCGCATGCTCAGGGTAGAAAAAATCCGCAGTTTTTTTGACAAAATCGAAGAAAAAATTGATCATCTTTTACCCCCAAAAGGTGCCAACTGGAGCGCTCACTACCAGCGAACCAATCAAGCCAGATCCAAACGCAAAAAATCGTTCTAAATATCCCGCTTTCCTGCCTTGACACCACCCTCAATAATCAATACACTGGAACTATAGTAATAAGCAAAGGAGTTGTATGTTTCAAAATATTGGCACCGGCGAAATCATTATTATCGCAATCGTTCTCATGGTGTTATTCGGCGGGCAAAAATTCCCCGAGCTGGCTCGCGGCATTGCCCAAGCGATGAAAGAATTTCGCGCTGGTCTAAACGACGATGACGAAGAAGAAGACAAAAAAATTAGCAAGAAAAAAACCTAACACTTATGCGCCGCCTGCTTGCTCTCGCCCTCATCCTCTCTCCCATCTCCTCTCTCCTCGCTCCTTCAGTTGCGAAAGCCACTGACTACCAGCAATGTGCTACCTCTGCCACCTGTACAATTGGTGAGTATTTATACGACGACGACTACACCCCCCTAACCGGCGCGACCTGCACTCTCACAGCAAAGTATCCGGGTGGCACCACTTTTTTAAACGGTGTCGCTATGACTGGCTCAGCCGACGGTTGGTACAAATACGACGCCACGACCGACACGACTACCGGCCTCTACCCTGCGAGCATTTGTTGTACTGCCGGCTCCGACTATCTCTGTCTCGACAAAACCTTCGAAGTTAAAGCAGAGTCTGGCTCCTCACTCACTGCGGCCTCTATCTGGAGCTACTCTGACCGTACTTTGACCGGGTACGGCACTCTCGTTTCAGATATCTGGAACTACTCAGGTCGCACCCTTACTTCGTTTGGCAACCTGGTCAGCGATATCTGGGGCTACTCCTCTCGCACCATGACTTCGTTTGGATCGCTGGTTACAGACATCTGGGGCGTCGACAACCGTGCTTTATCCTCTAGCACTCCTCTCCCCTCCTCCCTCGAAAGTATCTTGGCCGAGCAAAAAGTCCAGCGTGAACTCCTCGAAAAAATCGTCAACGCCCCCGTCATCTCTCTCTCACTCGAAGACGGCGAGAACCTCCCCGACCTCGAAACCAAGCTCGAGCAAAGTCGCAAAAACGCCAGTCTCCTCTTTGATCACATCTCAACCGCCAAATCACGTCTCCTTGTCCTTGATAGCAAATGGGATCGTTTGACCACAGACGCTGTAGCCAGCGAAATCACCTCTATTGCCACTTTGTTCCAAAACTCCGACCCCCTCATCGAGCTCACCAAATCTTGGGATACCCAGGCAGTTACCACTCTCAACGCCAACATCGAAACCCTCAAACAAGAGCTCTCTACTCTCCTGAGCTCAACCACCATCAACAAAACCAAGCTCGCCCCTCCCACCCTACTCTCTAGCTTGACCACTCTCGACAACCTCGAAGCAGTCCTCGGCGACACCACCAATGTCAGCGGCGACCAGACCATGTTTGGCTACTTATCATCAGTCAGCGAGCGCCATCAAACCTTGCGCAGTGAAAATCAAAAAATCGCCGCCGTCCTCGAAAACTTGAGCGGCCAGGGACTAAAATCTACCGAAAGCGAAGTCAACCAAATCAAATCACGACTCTTGACTCTCAATCAATTCCCTGGCGGTGACTCGCTGGCTTCTCCAGCCAAAACTGGCTCCGATCCCCGTCTCAATTTCAAAAATATTCTCTACAGTCTGCAAGCTCTCATCGGTTTAAATACCCAGCTCCTCGCCCTCAACGTCGGACAGCCCATCCGCTCACTATGGCTCGAAGAAGGCAGTATTATTTTCCGCGCGGTCATCACCAACCCGAGTCCCGTGATCAGCCAGACTGTCCCGCTCAAATTTTACTTGCCCCGCGAAGTCAAAACGACCGACATTATCGAGCTCGACTCTTCGCTCTCTACCACCTACGACCCCAAAGAAGAGGCGCTCTATGCCTCTGGCTCATACAGTCTCAAGCCCAAAGAAACCAAGTTAATTTTTATCGAAGTCGAAGATATTTGGCAGTTATCGCCAGACGAAATCCAGACCCTCCGCAATCAAGCCAGCAACCTCCTCAAGCCACTGGAAAAGACCGCTTACTTTTCCCAGGGTACCACCCTCAAATCTGACATCGACGTGACTCTGGACAAAGTCGTGCTCGCAACCGGCAAAGCTGTCACCCCCGAAAATCGCATTCGCACCTATCGCGAAGCCAAGCTCGAGCTCACTAAAGTCACCGCCAACATGAATCGCCTCCAAGATCTAGTTGCCCAATCATCTGGCACTGGTTCAGTCTTTGGCTTTGTGGGCGGAGTCCAAACCGTCGCGGTTTGGGGGATTATCTTGGTAGTTGTGGCTGGATTTATTTTTCTCTCCCTCTACTTCAAAAAGCTCGGCATCGCCCCCAAAGAAACTCCGACCGCTCTCCCCACCATCACCCCCACCGTTAGTCTCGAATCAGCGCCCGTCCCTAGCTGGCGCATGCCAGCCATTATTACTGCCGTAGTCATTGTCACTGCCGTCTCAACTATCGCTTTGACCAGGTTGGCAAGCCCACAACAATCATCGCCTCAAACCATCAATCAAGTGGCCCCGCCAGCAAGCATTATCCCCTCACCCACCCCCATCCCAACCCATGCTCCAGACAAGCACGACACCATTGAAGTCAAATCCGAAAAATCTATCCTCGGCGAGACTACCACCAATACCTCCCAATCGACTCTTGTCATACCAGAAGACTCATCGGTCAACCTGCGCAACGCCCCGAGCTCCTCCGCCGACATTATCATGGCAATCAAACAATCCGTCGATGTCTATATTTTCAAATCCGAGGGTGAATGGCGCCAAATCGGTTTTGCCCCTACCGATGATGGCAAAGGCTACTGGGTCCACTCCAAGTTTATTGAAGGCAAATAATTTTCTTTACGGAAAAGTTGATAAAGGGAAAACTGATGGATGAAATTTTGTCGACATTACAGGCACAAAGTCGCCTGTACCGGAGATCAAAATTTGCGTCCGGCAGTTTTGCACAAAACAACCTTCGCAAAAGCAGAAATATGTCAGGTTTGCATGACCCTCACCTCGACACTGCTATACTAACTTCATGCCACGTCCGACGACCACCCTCATTTTACCCATCTCAGCCGACGGCAAACTCGTCTCCCGTGACGCCATCCTCACCGACCACAACCCCGCTTGGCGCACACTGCCTGGCGTCATCGGTTACCTCCAGCAGTTCTTCGACTTTAGCGAGTCAGGCGATTATGCTCTTACAACTGGCGAGGTCATGGCTCTCTCTGGTGTCAACCAAAAAACCCTCACTCCCGAACAATCAAATCTCTCTCTGGTAGTACTAGATTTCAACCATGTCTTGACCCGCTCTGGGATCGCTTACTTGCGCCGCTCAGTCGCCAAGCTGGTTTTACTGCGTACACGCCTCTCACCCACGCGCATTCTCTCCTATCTTGGCCGACTCCAAATCACTCGTCTCACCCTCCACTCAACCCCCATGAACGCTTTGTGGCTCGAGCATCACTTAGTGGACCATTTGACGCTCATCATCTATCCCCTAGTTGTGGGAGAGTCAGGCACCCCTGTCACTTCACTCGGTCTACAATCGCCTCGCACACTTACGCTCGTTGAAACCACGACTTTCGACACCAACTATGTTTGTCTCCGCTACGATCTCAACCCAACCCAATAATTAAATCCAGCATGTATGGCCATCGCTACAACAACTAGCACCCATCCACTTCGCACACCTCGCCCCGTCCCGATGATCGCTCCCGTCAAACTATGCATGGGTACGGTCAAAATTAGTCTCCATACCAAAGAGTCCCACTGTCCACTCCCCCACGCCGTGCTCAAATACAGCACCGCTTCCGACAACCCAAATACCAGTCCCACTAATGCCCCGTCATAAACCCCAAATCGTAAATCATCAATCCTAAATCTGAGTATCCCCCACTTTACCACTTCCTCCAATACGGCTGGATAGCTGACTACCGAGCTTAACAAGAGCAAAATCACTGGGGCAATCGCAGAGTACAAAGCCATCTCTAGCATATCTCTCCATGGTAGCACACACAGGGTTTTTCCTAGTTTTTACCACTCTCCGACCTTGTCGGGATCAATCCTATATCTATCAGGTCCTATCACTATCACTAGATCAACAAAACTAAGAGTATAGTCCAACTTCTCCACTAAAATCTTCCGTTGATCACAATAATTACTCTCAATTTATCAGATCTAGACCTGGTAGAGCTACTCAAAATCTATCATTTGAACGCCTAAAAACATTTTTTATACAATATTTTTGCATCTTCACGCCCCTCTTACCCTATATTTATTTATATCTTAAATCATAGTTCTTAAATCATAAATCTCATATCATCCAACTTTACCAATCTTTTACTACTTGTAAAAACTAGTAAAGATTTTACCCCTTTGTGGACATATTCAGATTTTTAGCACTCAGATCGATTCTCTTGTTAGCATTCGATCTCGGAGATTGATAGTTGACCATTTTACCCCACCCACAGCATCACTATGCCGCAGTTCTACGATTTTACGGCTCTATGGTTTTGCGGTTACACGTCTCAACGACTCCTCAGTTCCCTCTCTCCATAGTTCCTCGGTTGCACAATTCGCATTCGCATCGCTGTACAGTTGGATCGGTGCACATTTGCACATCACACTATTTCACAGTCACCCGATTCCACTGTCACGCGATTACACAGTTTCCCAACTCCACTGTTCCAGTGTTTCAGTGTTCCACAAATCCCACCCCACACTCACCCCACCGCTCTCATGATACAGAGCATGGTAGCGTTTGATATTTTTATTTGGCGAGCGGTATCACTATCGTTCCTTCTTGGTCGGTTCGCTGTATCTGTGCACCTATTTGCTGGAGCCGGTCCAAGGTTTCATTAGTCGGGTGCCCATAACTGTTTTTGGCTCCCACGGAGATTACGGCGAGTTCTGGCTTGATTTTATCCAAGTATTCAGTCGTGCTGGCATACTTTGATCCATGATGACCTACTTTGAGTATGTCAATGTCTGGCAAGTTACCTAGTTTTATCAGTTCTTTCTCTGTCTGGTCTCCAGAGTCAGCATTCAGCAATACTTTTACCCCACCCTCTAGTAAATAGAGCACTACCGACCTTTCATTGAGGTCGCCTCGCTTGGCACTCGCCCCTAGTATCTGCTCACGATGCAACTTGTCCATTTGACCACTAAAGATCGCAACATTCTGCTGATTGGTCATGGGCGGCCATAGCACCTCAAAGATCAGTTGGGACATAGTATCGCCCTGGCCTACCTTGATCACATCCCCTCTCTCCACTGCCACAACTTTTATTCTTGACAGATCCAGTCTATCAATTAGTTTGCTTAAAGAATCACTACTATGCACCCCATCCGATGTTACAAACTGGATCACTTCATATCTCTCTACTACACTACTTAGTCCATTGAGATGGTCGTAATCAGTATTGCTCAAAACTATAAGCTCTATTGTACGATCCCAAAACGGTACATGCTCTCCCAGGCAGGCGAGCACTTTCTCCCCACTGGGTCCGCCATCTACCAAGACTTGGTTCCTACCTTTGATTATCAGAATGGCGTCCCCCTGCCCCACATCACAAACCACCATTTTTGCCTTCTCTCCCGGTATCTGTCCCACCACAAGCATTACAAACCCTATCAACAACCCGGTAAGATAATAGAATTTATTCATTACTCTCAAGGAAAAATTGGCAGATCAAATTTTGCCGACCAGCCTCGACGGCAAGGCGGGCATTACAGGCGCGTAAGCGGCATGTACCGGAGGCCAAAATTTCGATCCGACAGTTTTTCATAAATCTAATATTGACCAAACCATCTTATCACCCCCACCACCCACCAGAGCGGGACGTAAGCAATCCACGCCAGCACTTGTCCTCCCACCAGAGTCAAAGCAGAGAGCAGCATAATCAGCGGGACGACAGGCAAAACCAACATGTTCACCAGGGGGGAAATCAAAGATAACCTCCCAAAGTGCCAAAGAATAATTGGCATGGTCGCGACCGTCGCCGCCAGAGTCGGGTATAGGTAGTCTTGTAACACCCCATCAACCCATTCATTTGAGAATTTGAGAATTTTGGATTTGATATTTCGCATCCACGGCTCTATATATAATAGTCCTGCCGTCGCCGCCACCGACAACTGGAACCCAACGTCCACTATATATAATGGGTTAAACAACAGCATTGCGTAGACCGTGACCCACAAGATCCTTCTCGCCTCTGCTGGCCGGCCGAAATAATAGGCAATCAAAGTTAGGCTCCCCATAATCCCGGCTCGCACAACCGACGCACTCGCTCCTGCCAACATCACATAGACCAATACCCCCGCGACTCCGACCACTATCGAAACTGACCGGCGCCATATCCGCTGACCCAAGCTCATCAAAACCGAGGCCACCACCATCACATTAAACCCGCTGGCCGCCACTATATGGATCGTCCCCGTGCTGATCAATTGTTGGTAAAACTGGGTAGGCATCTGACCTTTGACTCCGAGCAAAATCCCCGCCGCCAGCTCTGCCATCGGCGATGGCAATGTCCTAGCCAATATCGAGACCCACCGCTCTCTCCATTCATCCACTTTGATCAAAAACCGAGCTTTTAAACTTAGTGTTTGAGGATCAGGGGAGCTGACCACTCCCCAGCTCGGATCCATCATCACAATTTTTGTGACCCTATTCAGTACTATTTTGGGCTGTACCGGGCCGCTAAACTCTACACGCTCACCAGGTATAATCGGCGCATAACCCTTTATTCTGACCTCCCATATCCCATCTCGGACAGTGGTACGGAAATCTTGATAATCCGGCGTCTCTAAAACCAGTACACTCAACCTGATCTTTGATTCTGCGCTCCAACCATCAGGCAATGGACTCTCGATCCTCATCGACCGCCAGAGTAACAAACTAATAAAGAGTAAGAGAATCTTTAATTTCTTCATATACCGACTCGGGTATCTTGGCTTTATTCACTATCTCCGCTGTACTCCCATACGGTCGGTTGGCCACAATGTTTTGCGCACGCACCTCTCCTATTCCTACTAGTCCGTCCAGCTCTCCCACACTCGCCTTATTTATATTTACCTTGCCATTTATTTGATCGACCGATTCTCTCACTTTCTGGCCATCTGACCCACTGACTTGCTGAACCACTGGAATATAGACTTTTTCCTGATCTTTGATTTCTTTGGCTAAATTGATTGTCTTGGCCACCCACTCTCTATCTGCTTGAGCCGACAATCCCCCCGCCACTACCAACGCTTCCCCGATCCTTGATCCACTCGGTAGTGTATACACCCCAGGTTTCTCCACTGCTCCAGCAACATCGACTACAATCTCGCCAGTTTGTGGCTCATTTTTGACAATTTCTACTGTCGCCTGTTCTCCCCCCACCACTCCCCACAACCCATAAATCAAAATTCCGCCCCCGATCAGCCCCACAATCACAATCACTCCAAACTCTCTCAAAAACTCACTAATTTTCTCCACCCCCTAAGCCTAGCAAATCCAGAGCTCAATATCAAACCACCAAATTCACCAATTTACCTGGAACAAAAATTACTTTCTTTGGCTCACCTACCACCCACTTCTTCACTCGCTCATCTCCCATCGCCAGCCCTACGACTTTTTCCTTACTTTCTGATTCCTGCTTACTCACTTCTATCGTCCCCCTCAGCTTCCCACTCACTTGCACGGCGATCGTCACCATCATCTCTTTACCCTCATCTATCCCAGTCACATCTGGCCAATTACAAGGTTCCGTACCTTGTACTATTTCCTTCGCTGTCTGGGGAGCAAACAGAGACAGCAAACTCGCAAACATATTTAAATGTTCCCTGGACAACGCCATCTCAGGTTCGCGCCAAGCATTTACAAACTCCATCAGTCCTGCAATGCTCGTGTTAAATTTCTGGTTTAACACCCCCTCCTCTACTCGGTTAACCAAAGATTTGAGTTTGGCCGCTAAAGCCGATGTCGTCTGTTCTCCCACTTTCCCCTTTTGATCGATCGTATCCTTGATTCGCCCGAGGAACCGGACTTGCCCCGAGATCGCCCCACTATCCCAGGCGATCGACTGTTCCCATGGCCCCATAAACATCTCATACATCCGCACTGCGTCGGATCCATATTTGGCCACCATGTCATCTGGATTCACCACATTCCCGATCGATTTGCTCATCTTTTTCCCATCTTCAGCTAAAACGAGTCCCACCGATCTCAGGCGCAAAAATGGCTCGGG
This sequence comes from uncultured Pseudomonadales bacterium, assembly GCA_964502225.1. Classification (GTDB taxonomy): domain Bacteria; phylum Patescibacteriota; class Microgenomatia; order UBA1400; family UBA12108; genus CAJAUT01. The sequence continues at coordinate 27,705 of CAZCUC010000005.1, forward strand.
GAAGTCCAAAATCTTAAGATCCTGCAAAACTTTCACCCAAAATCTCGCATAAAGCAGATGCAAAACTGCGTGCTCCGCCCCGCCCAGGTACCAATCGACTGGTGACCATTCTTTGATATACTTTTTCGCCTCGTTCAGGTTATCTATCTTCTCTCCCTCCATCTTGGCTTTCCAGAATGGGAAAGCGAGAAAGTACCAGCAACTCCCTGCCCAGTTGGGCATGGTATCGGTCTCACGTTTGGCTGGCCCACCACATGTAGGGCACGTTGTATTTACCCAGTCCTCTACTCGCGACAGCGGCGACTCGCCTGTATCTGTCGGCTCGTACGACTCCAGGGTCGGCAACTCCAGAGGTAATTGTGACTCAGGTAACGGCACCACTCCATTTGTATCCCCGCATTGCTCGCAGTAAACCAGTGGGATCGGTTCCCCCCAGTATCTTTGTCTACTAAACACCCAGTCCCGCAAGTGATAGGTTGTTTCTCGTTTCCCAATACCCTCATTTTCGATCCAGTCTTTTACTTCTTCTATACTCTCTTTACTAATTTTTTTGCCAGTAAACACGCCAGAATCCTTCAGTATTCCCTCGTTGGTATGGGCATTCACTGGTTCTTTCGGATCGGTTCTCTCGACCACTTCTTTCAGGGGGATTTTGTACTTCAGCGCAAACTCGTAGTCCCTGGGATCGTGGGCACTACAGCGGATAATACCGGTTCCAAAGCCCATCATGGCAAAGTTGGCTACCCACACGGGTAATTTTTTGCCTGGGTTAAAGGGATCGTCGGTATACCTCCCGGTAAACACTCCTTTTTTCTCAAATTTGTCTTCTGTTCGCTGTTCGGCGGTAATTTTGCTGGTCTCGACCACAAAGTCAGCTACCGGTTTTTCGTATTCGCTACCCTCAACCAATTTTTTGACTAATGGGTGTTCAGGCGCAATCACCATAAAGGTATCGGCAAAGCACCAGATCGGATAAGCCGAAAATGCATCCAGTTGGATATCCATGCCTTCAACTTTGTGGAATAGGCGCATCCCCTCCTTCTTCCCTATCCAGTTCCTCTGCATCTCCAGGATCCCCTTTGGCCAGTCTAGCCCAGCCCTAGCAGGGTCAAGTTTTTTACCTTCGATATGGAGGTCAATATCCAAGTCATTGAGCAGTCGCTCGGCGTAGGCCGTGATCTTCATCACCCACTGGGGCAAGAGCTTCTTCCCCACTACCGTCCCACAGCGCTCATGGGTCCCATCCCCCATCACTTCTTCGTTGGCGAGTCCAGTCAGACATTTGGGACACCAGTTTATCGCAACTTTTTCCCTATAAACCAATCCTTTTTTGTAGAGCTGGAGGAAGATCCACTGGGTAATGGCATAGTATTTGGGATCCGTAGTGGCAAACTCCCGCTCCCAATCAAAGTCTAGCGACAGGTTTTGCATTTGTTTCTTAAAGTTGGCGTAGTTGTGGGGGACCATTTCTTGAGGGATTTTGTGGGCCTTTATGGCCGCATTCTCTGCCGGCAGTCCAAACGCATCCCACCCCATCGGGGAGAGAACGTCTTGCCCCTTCATCTTAAAGTAGCGCGCCATTACGTCGCAGGCAGTAAAGATCCGCACGTGCCCCACATGGAGCCCTTCGCCGGATGGATACGGGAACATGCCTAAGACGTAAGTTTTGGCTTTTTTCATACAAAAGCTATTCTACAACAACTAGGCAACTCACCGACTACTCGTGCCCCTCTTTTTTCCATCCATCATCGTACGCTGAAGATTTTAGTACAAAGTTATTAAAAATTCCTAGCCTCGGGTGGTCCGACCCAATTACTTGGCCACTCTCGGGTAAAGTGTCGTTTTGAAGATCTGTCATGGCCGCAAACCCACCATCGTTCTCATGACCTTCACCTTCCCAGCCATTTCTTTTAATTACTCTATCAACACCAGGCCTTAAGCTCTCTACCTGCGAGTTAGACTTCTTCGCATCAGCCGCCCTACTTGCCCTAAGCTCTGCTTGTTCACGAGCTGTCTGCTCAATGAAGATCTGATGATATTCGGGTAAATCTGGATCAAATACTCCAGTACCCCCACTTTGACTGAGAGCGTTAGCATCCTCTCCTCCGTCTGATATCTCTCGAAGTTTTATTTTACTCAGCTTATTCAACCCTACTCCGGCTACAATAAGAAATATAACACCAAGCACTGCGTAAAGATTAACTTCTCTTGGCGAGACGCTCGCCGTCTCACCTACATTTACCCTCATCCCATTCGCGTCATATACAGTTATGCCATATCCACCCGC
>CAZCUC010000005.1:30091-44853 GCA_964502225.1 uncultured Pseudomonadales bacterium
CTACATTTACCCTCATCCCATTCGCGTCATATACAGTTATGCCATATCCACCCGCCGCATCTAGTATTCTCGCAACTTCTTCCGATTCATAAATCTTAAAGTCTGCCTGTTCGATACTTGATCCCATATTCAACCAAACGCTTGAACCGTCGCCCACAGTAACGTAGTTCAATGTTAGCGAGCTACCAGGAGCGGCTAGTCCACTCAAACCCGAGTTATCTATCTCCAACACCTCATCACCAACATGCGTCAGCACAAAACCATCAGGTGCGAGTACACAAGTAAAAGCTGGGGAAAAACATCTATCCTCGGCTTGTCTCAAGCTCTCTAGCAGTGGATGTCTCCAGGGCATAAAATCGTCAGCTAAGACATCTGGTAGTTCCCAGACTATCGCAGGACTAGCCTGGCTTACATCTTCAGCGTGAATATCACTTCTATACACTTCTGTTTGCATAAACACTCTCACGTTCCTGATTAGGGCGAGGATTATACGCTATAGGTTATTTAAAAGCTCCAAGAATATCGAAAAATACCTGCTGGATCGGTGCGGCCACCTCTGGCCTTAGATACAGCTTTTGGGGAGCACTGTTTTGCGATGCAGTTACAGCAACCTCGACCAGATCTGCTTGTACATGCAGGTCATTTTTTACATACTGGAATACGCCTCTACCCCCTTCGACGATTGTCCCAGCTACATCACTTATCATATTAATAGCCATGTGAGCATACGGAGAAAACATATCCCAGTGCTGACACACTAACATCGTCGCTTCTGCGAGTACAATGCAAAAAAGTATATTAATTGTAGTTTGCGTCAACTCCAATCGAGAATTGCCCTCAAGATTTTTATTTACGACAAGCATCTCCCCACGCATCGTATATCTAGTAGCCATATACACATCTCCTGCGTATATTATATCAACTAGCCCCATAATATGCAAGTTTAACTAAAAAATACCTCCAATATCTGCTACACTATATTCAATGCCCACGCGTTTTCTGCTTCACACTAGCCTGCTCCTCCTCTCCACTGCCGGAGTATATTTTTGGCTCTCCGTCCCTGCCCTCCACCCCTATACCCTCCAGCTCGTCGCCACACTCGTTCTGCTCTACCTGGGATCGCACTGGCTCAGGACCAAAAAACCCAAATGGTTCCATCGTAGCTCCATCACCCTCGACATTACGATCCTGACAGCCATGATTCTCCTCCTAGTCACCGAGACCGGTGCCCTCACCTCTCCCTTCTTTTTCCTCTGCTACTTCCTCCTCTTTGGTGTGGCCATGCTTTACGAAATCGAGGCCACTCTAGTCTTGACTGGCGTCCTCATCCTATTTTTCCTCTTTATCCCAGGCACCATTCATACCGATCTTGCCCATTTATCCGAGCTCCTGGCTCTCGTAATGATCACCCCTCTCGCTATTTTTACCGGTCATCAATACGAAACAGGTCTCGAGGAAAAAAGGGCACGCCAGATTCTATCCAAACACTTAGGGAGCGAAGAAACCGACACCCTCCTCTTCCTCTCGCTCAACCTCAAAAATACTCTCATCTCTGCCCTCGACTCGCTCTCCCTCCTCATCCCCCAAGAAAAAGTTAAATCTGTCCGCACCGGGATGCAAACTCTCTACGAAGATCTCAAAAATCTCTACCGCTCGGCCGACGAACTCCAGCACACTATCGACAAAGAAACAGACTAGCGCGTTTCGTAACTGAGCGTCACATCGACAACCACATCGCTACTGCCGACCTCTACTGGTGTTGCCGTCTTCTCCATAGCTACCCCGCCACCAGCCATTGGCATGACAGCGTCGCGCAACATATAGTTGGGTGATCTGTTTCCACCCTCGACTACATTCACTATTCTACCGAGCTTCATCCCTGCCAGATCTGCTAGCTCCTCGGCTTTAGCTTTAGCTTTTTCTATCGCCAGAGCCCTAGCTTCTTTCACTGTTTTGTTCATCAGCTCATCCGATAACCCAAATGTTGGGCCAGACACATTGTCTAGGCCTAGGGTAGCAATCAGATCCATAACCGGGGAAACATTCTCGATTTCTCGTACTATGACTTGCACGCTAGCATGAGCCCGATAGCGATTTTTGTACTGGTAGTCTGGATAGTAGTTGTAACCAGTCGTTTTAATGTCCTTTTCCTCTACCCCAAGATCGCGCAAACTCTTGCCGAGCCCTGCCATCTTTTTGTTCACTGCTTCTTGCACTTGTTTTAGGTTGGTCCCCTCCTCCTCTACTCCCAGATTGATCATTGCCTGGTCTGGCACCACGACCACTTTGCCCTCACCACTTGCATCAAATGTACTCATTTTCTGTGTCTGGGTCACACTAATTGGCAGTGCCCCCATCCATTTAAAATACGCCCCCGCCACTCCTGCCACAATCACGGCTACCATTATTATCTCAAGCATTTTCTTCATCATATCTACCTCCTATTACGTCCAATTTACCACATATTGACAAAGTGATACAATATTTCTATGTCCAAAATAATCCACAATCAGACCAAGTCCTTGAGTATTTTCCAGACAGTCTTGTTTGCTAGTGTCATTTATCTACTATTCTACGTGATCAACAAATCTACACCTCACAAAATCTTTCCTCTCCCATCGACCCAAATTAGCTTTGAAAAAAAAGCGACACTACCATCCAAGTTTTCTGTCTGCGCCACGTTCCAGACACCACTCACACGATGGATTCCTGGATCGATACCACAGACATGTATCGAAGATATCGCTATCAACCCAGACGGATCAGCTATGTTACCAGAGTCCATTACTACCAGACTTCGCCTCGCCAGGATCAATAGTCTCAACATCACAGCTCTTGGCGTGAGAGATGACCTACCGTGCTTATATCACTTTTCCATCCTGCCAGATCCATGGAAATCTGGAATTGGCGGAGACCTATACTCAGCCGGATTTTCCGAAATAAATGGTAAAACTATTACACTCACCTGCAACCCAGACATTGTTGTAAGTAGTGTTAAAGCACTCCGCACACCTCCAGCCAACCCCAATCCTTGACCCGCCTGCAATAGCTGTGCTATAGCACTGCGGGCAGGCAACCGATCCGATACTTGACAACGATAGGATACCTGAGTTAAGTTGGATACATGCCAAGCAAATTAATTCTACGCAACTTTGAACCAGGTACCTACTACCACCTCGATCACTCAGCCAAATCTGGCACTGAGCTCTTCAAATCCGACGCCGACTACCAAAACTTTCTCCTCCTCCTCTCCTACTACCTCCGTTTCCCCGACGCCACTCCGCTCTCCTGGGTCAAACGCTTGACTCCGCAAACCGTGATCGCTAAACGCAACGCCTCCGAGTTTGGCGCCACACCTGCCAGCCTCCATGCTTTCCTCCTCCTCCCCAACCATTTCCACTTAGTCATCAAAGAAAATTTGGGTGGCGACAAGCCAGGTATCTCCAATCTCATGCGTCGTCTCTCTGTCGGCTATGCAATGTATTACAACAAAACCTACTCAGTTAAAGGTGCCATTTATCAGGGCAAATACAAAATGCGCGCGGTCGCCCAAAACGACCTACCTGGCCTCATCGATTCGCTCCACCACCAAACAGGGGCCAACAATACTTTCTTGAGCTCGCCTCTCCACTCCTCCCGCCCCGACTACTCTGGCACACCTCGCCCCTGGATCTCCCTCATCCCCATGACATAATGAATCAATTCATTATGTCAAATCTCCACACTCTCCCAGTGCTCTATCCTCGGAACAACATCATCTAGATAAACCCCCACTACATCAACTCGCACTCGCCCCGGCCAATCAAACTCCCTACACCACACCTCGCCCATCCGCTTCACTTGCTCTATTTTCCAGTGGTTTACCATCTCCCACGGCTCACCATATTTATCCGTCGTCTTGGTCTTTACCTCGACAAACACCACAATCTCTTCCTTCTTAAATCCTAAATCGTATACCTTACATCTAGCGATTAGATCTATCTCCCCCCATTTACTCGCATAATTGCGCCCGATTATCTGGTATCCCTTGCGCTCCAGATACTCCGCCGCCAGCCTCTCCCCCCTGTTTCCCGTGATTTTATTCGCCTGCTTACTCATAGTACAAATATACCGCTAATGAGTGGTTGGTAGATAATTTTTTTCGAAATTACAGGCACTACGTCGCATGTACCTGAGATAAAAAATTGTCTAACAATCACGACAGGTCACCACACATTTTCCCTATATTGCACCGCCTCCGCAACATGAGAAGGCAAAATATCTGCTTGCCCAGCCAGATCCGCAATCGTCCGCGCGACTTTGATCACTTTAAAATACGCTCGCGCCGAAAGATCAAACTTTTTGGCCGCCTGGTTCAAAAACTGTTTTACTTCTAGTGAAAGGGGACAAAACTGCTTGACTTGCTTGTTGCCCATTTGGCCGTTGGTATACATCCCCACCACATTTTTAAATCTTTTATTCTGAATATTTCTTGCCATTATCACTCTCTCCCTAATAGTTGTCGAGGTTTCAATTTGAGCAATTTGAGAATTTGGGATTGGAGAATTCAATTTCTCTACTTCCACCGGATCCACCCAGACATGCAAATCAATCCGATCCAAGATCGGCCCGCTCACCCTACGCCTGTACTTGGCTATATTGCGCTCCCCGCACTGACATTCTTTAGTGGGATGATTTAGGTATCCGCACGGGCAAGGATTGGCACTCGCCATCAGCATAAAGCTAGCTGGGTACTCTACCCTCCCCATCGCCCGGGTAATCGTCACTTTGCCGTCTTCCATTGGCTGGCGCAAAACCTCTAGCACCGATCGGCTAAACTCTGGCATCTCATCCAAAAACAACACGCCTAAATGGGCGAGCGACACCTCTCCCGGCAGTGGGTTGCTCCCGCCCCCGATCAGCCCCACCATACTAGTAGTGTGGTGAGGGGCGCGAAAAGGGCGCCGCCTCACTAGGGCACTCCCTGCTTCCATTAACCCTGAGACCGAGTAGATCCGCGTCACTTCGAGCGACTCATCGCTCAGGAGCGGTGGCAAAATCGAAGGCAGAGCTTTGGCTAGCATTGTTTTGCCTGCGCCCGGGGGACCCACCAGGATCAAGTTGTGGCCACCAGAGGCCGCAATCAGTGTCGCCCGCTTGGCCATCTCTTGTCCCGCGATCTCAGCAAAATCTACCAGCGGCTCACTATCTGCCAAGATCGGCAGCAGCTCGATCGGCTTGAGGGGCACAATAGGTTTGTCACCACGCAAGTGTCGTAGCAACTCTTTGAGATCTCTAACCGGATACACATTTACCCCTTTTACCACGCTGGCTTCGTTCGCAGACAACACCGAGACAAATAATTCTTTTACCCCTCTTGCCTTGGCTAGCATGGCCGCAAGCAGGACTCCTCGGCTATGTTTTAGCGACCCATCTAGTCCCAGCTCACCGTAAAAATATGCCTTCGCAAGCGACTCATTATCACACTCAAACTCCTCATTGGCCACCACAATCCCTATCGCAATCGGCAAATCATAGTTGGATCCTTCTTTGGGTAAATCGGCAGGCGCTAGGTTCACCGTGATTCTTTTGTCAGGATAGTTTGACTCGCTATTTTGGATCGCTTTCTTCACGCGCTCTTTGGCCTCGCCAATCGCTTTGTCCGGCAGTCCCACAATGGTCAAACCGGGGAATCCTTTCTCCGCCACATCCACCTCTACTGTCACTTCTTGTGCATCTAGTCCGACTGTCGCGACACTCTTGACTCTTGCCAACATATTTTAACTATACCAAATTGGAGATAAAATAGTGTCAAACCGTTCCCCACACTCCTCTCTCCTCCCTTACTTCGCCTCGCAGGAGCAAACTCATGAGCATCGCCGCCACCTCTCCCACTGGTTTGCCGACTCCTCGCGCCAGCTCGTTCATCCCTTGCGGACCGCCGAGCTTTAGTAGTGCAATTAATGTACTCTCGCTGGCGCTCAATCGATTATTTTGCCTATTCTGCCGTCCTTTTTCAGAGTATAAATATTGCTCATCTTTTTCTAGCGCTTGATCCAGTCTCGCTAGGGTCAAAGATATTGCCTTGCCTTCCGAGATCAAGATATTGGATCCCTCCGAGGTCGAGGAAAAAATTGATCCCGGCACGCTAAACACTGGCTTCCCCTGCCGCCTCGCCCAGCTGGCCGAGTTCAAGGATCCAGACTTCACCCCTGCTTCGACCACAACCACCAAATCCGAGAGTCCGACCACTATCCGGTTACGCTGGGGGAATGTCCAGACTTGCCCCCTAGTCGTCCCCGGGTACTCGGACATGAGCAGACACTTACTATCTACTTTTATCTCACTCGGACACTCGATCCCATACCCTAGCACCGCCACAGTAAAACCTCCATTTTCTATAGTCAATCTATAAACTTCTGTATCAATACCATACATAAATCCCGATATTGTCGTATACCCCGCCGCCACAAACCGTGGCACAATTTCTTGTAGTACTTGCTTGCCATACCTACTCATTTTGCGCGACCCAATAATCGCCACTGTTTTTTCAAAACCAAAATCGGCCATCTCGCCTTTGACCCACAAACCTTTCACACTCGGCTTGATGGTTGGTGCTTTTAGTCTTTGTGGGAAACGCGCGTCCTCACTATTTATATACTGTATTTGATTATCCATAGTTAAACTATACGCCGTCGCACTGTTATACTAAAATAATGCGCTATCTCCTCGCTATCTTTGTCACTGCCTCACTCTGGCACTGTGTCATACCCACAGCACACGCCCAAACCTCGATGGACTCGAGCAACTATCGCATCCGCCTCGGCAACTTCAACATTACTTCTGGGTTCAAATCATCAGCTAGTTACAACTTGACGGACACGGTCGGCCAGATTGCCGCCGAGTTTTTTAGCAGTGCCGGTTATCATGTCAAAGCCGGTTTCCAGTACATCTATACTCTCTACAACTTTTCTTTTAGCATCTCTGCTTTAGCGATCAACTTTGGCAGTTTACCCTTAAACACTTTTACCACAGCCTCACACACACTCACAGTCAGCGCCCCCGGTCATGGCTACAGCGTCACTGCCTACGAAACCACCCAACTCAAGCGACCATCAACTAGCGACGCCATCCCCGACACCACTTGTGATGCCGGCACATGTACCGAGACCTCAGCCGGTGTCTGGACCACCGCTACCAACAACGGTTTTGGTTACAACTTGACGGGTGACGATATTGCCTCCGACTTTATCTCCTCATCCTACTTTCGTCCTTTCCCTGATCTGAGCTTGGGCGAGTCACCCGCGACCATTATGACTACGACTGCGGCCGGCAAAAATCGCCTCGCGACCGTGACCTACAAAGTCTCGCCCAATGCGACCCAGGCCGCCGGCGACTACACTACTCAGATTGTCTATATCGCCACCCCTGTATATTAAAAATATGAAGAACTTACGCCAAATTTGCCAAATCAGCCTAATTTGCCTAATAGGATGTTTCGCGCCTAGCGCAAACGCCCAGTCCGCGAGTCTGAGCATCTCTCCCCCAGTCGTAGAAATCATGCTCGCTCCAGGCAAAAAAATTACTCAAACCTTCACCCTCACTGCAGGAGGTGATACTGCTTTGGCGGCTCCTACTCTCCACTTGGCGACTCCGACGGACGAAGATGGGCATGTCAAGATCGATCCCAACCCGCTCGTGCCTAGCTCTATTCCCCTGATTTATTCGCTCTCAGGGCCTGCAGAGTCCCCCACTCTAACCCTCGAATCTGCCACTGTCGATACAGCACAAGATCTCTATCTCGCCCTCGTCTTTGCCCCAAACACACAAGAGGGCGACGCCCGTACCACCACGATCACTCCCGGCATTGCCACCTTGATCCTGGTCACCATCAACCCAACTGGAGTCATGCCCATCAACCTCGACTTGGCGGACTTCGACCTCCCCTTTATCCACGACACCTGGTCACCGCTCTCCTTGTCTCCCATCGCCAAAAACCAATCCCCCATTATGGTACGACCAACTGGTGAGTTTGCGATTGCTGGTCCAACGGGCAATAGCATCTTCACTCGCCACCTCTACCCCAACTTGATCCTAGGCAACTCTAGCCGCAAGCTTTCTTTCCTCAAAGCCGACTGTGAAAAGGTCGAGTCTCAAAACTGCGCCGACCCACTCCCTTTCTCCTGGCAACCACACTGGTCCAATCTCGGTCCCCATCGTCTCACTTTGACCCTCACCACCCAGGGAGGAACCAAAATCACCCAAATCGAAAAAACCCTTTGGCTCTTCCCCATTCGCCAAACTATTATTAGTTTTGCCATACTTTTACTGATTACTGTAGTAGTTTTAAATACCAGGCATAATTCACCCCAAAATTTACTTGACACTCCACAAGAAAAGAACTAGATTAGATGATAGTATGAAATCTCTCGTAGGCTATGGTGTCGTCGTTCTTTGTCTTTTTGGTGCCCTTCTCATGCCCCACAAGCTCGAATCAGCCAACTTGACTAGTGTCAAAGATACTCTGCAATCATCTCGCATGTCCGTCAATGCCCGGGTAGACTCGACTGGTACCTCAGTGGGCTCTAGTACTGTCACCCTCAAAACCTCTGCGAGCGCCCCAGCCAACACCATTAGTACCGCTCCCCTGCGCGCTGGTGACTCACTCACGATTGGCACCGGCACCTATACTGTCTTGAGTATTTTGAGTGCTAGCCAGTTCACTGTTACTCCAGTTCTAGCCTCGGGCGATGCCGATGACAACGATGCCATCTACCTCAAAGCCAAACCTCGCCACGTGGTCACCTTTACTACCACCACCGCAGTCTCTGGTGGATTCTTCCAAATCCTCCTCCCCGCCGACACCACAACCCCCAACGATGGCAACCCCGACGACCAGGGCTACGACTTTAACACTTCCGTCGATGTCACAGCGACCGATGCCGGCGTATACGACTTTGTGACTGGTGTCGCCACTGCCGCAGGAGCCACAGGCTGTACTAGCCCCGCCAACTACCACTGTTTCGAGGTTCACTATTCTGGCGCAGGCTCGATTGGTCAGGCTATTACCATCAATATCGGCAATACCAATGGGACCAACACCCCAATTGCTCCTGCAACCGGTACTGCCCACACCGAAGGCACGGCCGATACCTACCCAGTACTCGTCAAAAACTTTGGCTCAGAAGCCAACCCCAACTCCGCCACTCCAGTCGACAACAGTTCTGCCCGCGTTGCCCACATCGAAGGTGTCCGGGTGACTGCCACAGTCGATCCAACCATCAACCTCACCATCACTGGGATCGCTTCTGGCCAAACTCGCTGTGGCGTCTCAACCGATGTCACAACCACTGCCCTGGCTGTTCCCTTTGGCACCATGATTCTCAACACTTTCAAAAACCTGGCCCACCAGCTGACCGTCAATACCAACGCCAGCTCCGGCTACGTTGTCACTGCCAGTGAAAATGATCAGCTGGGCAAAGATGGCGGCACCACTCCCTTTATAGCCGACAATCCAGGCGACAACACGCTCGCCTCCGAATCGGTCTCCGACGAATGGACCACTGCGACTGTCAATGGTTTTGGCTTCTCGATCCAAAACGTCGATGCCGCGACCGTTCCCTTCCAGTACACCACCGCGACCGGCAACTGTACTGGCACTTTCTGTTCGCGCCAATTTGCCGATATCACTGGTGGCGAGACTCCCGCTACCATCATGTCCTCAACCACTGTCGCCAACGCCGAGGACGCCTACATTTGCTACCGTCTAGGAGTAGGTGCCACTCAGGCCGCCGGTGACTACCAAAACCAAATTACCTATACCGCCACGGGGACATTCTAATGAACTATCCTGCCCACTCCTATCGCCTACGTTCCACCTTTAGCCGAATTTGCCTAATCAGCCTAATTGGCTTCATTGCAATGGCACTGCCACTGCGTGTTCGTGCCGAAGACATCTCTCTAGTTGTCTCTCCTCCCCGCATCGACCTCGATGGCAAACCAGGCGATGTCCTCCAAAAAATCGTCAAAATCACCAACAATAGCTCCAGCGAGATCCTCAACTTGACTGCGAGCGTCTCAGATTTTATTGTCCAAGATGACCTAGGCACCCCCATCAAAGTCACCCAAGTCAAATCCGGCCGTTACTTTGCTTCTCCATGGTTTACCCTCGAAAACTCCCAATTAACCCTCAAACCCAAAGAAACTGCCGAGCTAGTTGTCCTCGTTACCATTCCAAGCGATGCCTTGCCTGGTGGCCATTATGCCGGGATCTTTTTCGAGCCCACGCAGGGCAAAGGCGTCACTAAAACCGTTTCCTACACGACCGCTCAGGTCGGCTCACTGTTTGGTATCACGATCGCTGGCGACCTCAAATACGACGCCCTGATCAAAGATTTCCAAGCTCAGGCCAACTTATCCGAGTTTGGGCCGATCGAGTTCCAAGCTACCGTCGAAAACCAATCCGACACTCACATCCGTCCGACCGGGAACATCGTGATCCACGACTTGATCGGGCGCAAGCTAGCCGATATCAAACTAGACGAGCTCAACATCTTCCCCTATACCTCTCGTACCCTCAGCGGCTCCTGGGACACTATCTGGGGACTCGGACGCTACACTGCCACCCTCAACTTGGCTTATGGTCCCGGCCTCACAGCCACGAGATCCATCTATTTTTGGATTATGCCTTACCGCCTGATCGCGGCCATCCTCATCGTCATCGTGGTCATCATGGTTATCTTTATCGTCGTTAGGCGTCACATGAAACACCGCGAAGACCATCGCGATGACGAGATCGACGAGCTCAAGCGCAAGATTGTCGAACTAGAAAACCGCGGTCGATAGTATGCGATTATTTATTCGGCTACTTAGCCCAATCTGCCTTATCTGGCTCATTGGCGCTGGCCCTGTCCTCGCCACCACCGATCCAAGCTCGGCCACCACCTCTGCCACCGCCACTGTCCCAGCTACTGTCGCCTCTGACTCAGACACCATCTCACCCACGACCCCGATCCTCATCCGCCCACAGGACGACTCCTATACCGCCAACCCGCACCCAGAATTCGTGTGGAGAGAGAGTAGTGACCCCAACGGCAACACTCTCACCTATACCCTTTATTTAAACGGTGTCGCTACTTACCTCGGCATCTCCAACCTCGGCAACTCCTCTACCTCGACCTACACTAGTATCATCGAAGATCACCAAATCAAACTCATCCCCAAATCTGCTCTCCCAGACGGCGCTTATCGGTGGTACGTGACCGCAACCGACAGCTCGCTCAACTCCACACCCTCTACAATCTGGGATCTAGTCATCGACACTCATCCACCCCTACTCACTTTAACTAGTGTCGATATCTACCGTGACCTGACCTTTGATTCTGATCATCCAGAAGAGTTTAGCGAACTCAATTTTGACTTGGGCGGTCCCAAAGACATCTACTTTTCTTTTTTGACCGAAAGAGACGCTCGGCTAGAGCTCCAGTTTCTCGATTCATCAGGTCAGCTCCTCTATAGCTCCACCTGGCCCGTTGGTCTAGATGGCCTCGTCTATCCCTATCAGCACTTGGCTCTCGGTCGCTACAGCTTGCTGGCGACCGCAGTCGATCGGGCACAAAACGCCGTGGCTTTGCCCCCGTTTACCCTTACCCTCACTCAAGCTCAAATTACGGTTCCCTTTCCGTCCATTCCAGGGGTGACTGGACTACCAGACTCCCTCACTATCCCCTATACTCCCTTGGGTATCCCCACACTCCCCGCCACAGTCTCCTTCATCACGACCAGACCAATCATAGCGTTTATAGCACTATTTCTGCTAGCAGTTGGTATCATAGCTCTGCTAGTTTTTATCTTGAGCAAGAAATACAATATTATTTTCTTAGACTCACAGGGTCATCCGCTCTCGAACACAATTGTTTATCACTCACTTCCTACTACTAAATTCAAACATACACCCGTTTTTGTTAGCACCCTAGCTCCTATCTCCTATCTTCTAGAATCTAGCAACCACGGTCGCCTCTATATCCCCCATCTCTCTCGCTACTCTACGCTCACGATCCGCCAGGAGACTCGCACCTACATCCTCTCTTTGAGCGCCAAGCGCCGGCTCTACACTCTCATCCTAGGCTAATAATTAGAGCTAATTGATAATCAGTGATGATCATCAATGATATTAATGGTGATTAATGAGTGCGTCGATCGTTCCAAAAGAAAACATTACGCAGGCGGGTAGCCGAGTTAGAGGTGAATTTTGCACCAGCAAAATATCACCGGTTTTCGACTTGGAATGACGACGCACTCATCATTTAGCGACTTAAAAGTAGTTCTAATCTGTATGCTAACGAGTGAAAATATTCCCGCAATCATCTGCGTTAATCATTTCTCAATCCAGGCATTGACAGTAGGTCGTATTTATTATTATAGTGGAGTTGTAAGTATAACTTCGTATAACTGCCAGATATGATCACTGCCTTCAAACAATATCTCTCCACTCTCAACTTAGGTGCGGTATCCCGCAAGCTGTACTTGAGCGACGTCAAGCGCTTTCTCGACTACCTCTCAAGCGACCACTCCTCGCTCACTATCTCCCAGGTATCCTCTACTCAGGTATATCTCGACTACCTCAATCACTTGCGCTCAGGGGCCATCGCCCTCTCGATGCTCAAACGCACAATTGCTTCCCTCAAACAGTTTGGCTCATTTCTTACCCTCACCTACGCGATAGAGAACCCCACGCTCTCCCTCGCCACCACCGATTCGCTTAGCGATCACAGCGCCAATCAACCTGTCCTAGCCAGTTCACAACTCAATTTTAAATATATCAATCACTTTACTAACTATCTCAATGCAGAACACCTATCCCCTTTGACCATCAAGTCCTATAAATCTGACTTGGCTCGGTACCTAGACTGGACTACCCACCACCTCCCTAGCACTCAAATTGGAGAATTGCTAATCGATAAAAATATCGAATTGTACTTGAATCATCTAGCCGATTCTATGCATACCCTCCCATCGACCATTGAGCGAAAATTGAAGTCATTGACTCGTTTCAAAGTTTGGTACCAGTCTACCTACTCCTCACCCCTCATAACCGATAGTCGTAAAAACGCCTCCGAGTCCAACTTTAGCACCATCTATCCTATGAACACCACGTCCGCCCCCACTAGCCTCCAAACCGCTCCAGGTATGAGCATATTTTCCGTGAAAAATTTTAATTACCGCAACCTGGCTACACTAGTCATCCTCCTCCTCTTTACTTCGACTTTAGCCATTTTTGGCTACCGCCAATTCTCCAGAGATGTCAGGCTAACCTCAGCCTACCCCTCTACTCCTGTCACTCCCAACAGACAGCTTTCTTTCCAGGGTAGACTCGAAGACAGCGCCGGTACCCCGATCACTTCTGCCACCAACCTGACTTTCAAACTCTTCGACGCCGCCAGTTCCGGCACTCAGCTATATAGTAGTGGTGTCTGTAGTCTAACTCCCGATAGCGACGGCGTTTTCTCCACCCAGATCGGCAGTACTTGTGGCTCAGCCATAGCCTCCTCTGTCTTCACCGAAAACGCCAACGTTTGGCTAGAAGTCACGGTAGCCTCAGAAACTCTCTCTCCCCGCCAAGCCATTGCTTCGGTTGCCTATGCCCTCAACTCCGAGACTCTCCAGGGATTCCCCATCTCTTCTACTGTCTCGGCGATCCGCAACACCGTCGTCCCGATGAACCAGTGGGGCGAGATTTTGATTGGCGAGCAGTCCCCTCGGCTCAAAGGTGTTTCTGGCACTTTTCAAATCTCGGCTCCCGCACTCTCCTTCACGACCGCCACAGGCACAAACGGCAACATCACGCTCGCTCCCGACGGCACCGGCCAAGTGAACCTGAATGGCAACACAACGAGCACCAACTTCTTCAATGTCAGCAACGCCCAAATCACAACCGGATCTTTGATTACTGGTACAGTCGCCAACAACAACACTGGTTACAAACTCCTCGATTTATTGTCCGGTAGCTCCCCAACCAGCAAATTCTCGGTCAGTGATGCAGGCAACACCACGATCGCCGGCACTTTGACGCTCCCCAACAGCAACACTTTAACTGGAGTCGCCAACTACACCCAGCTCAGCAACGGTCTCTCCGTGGGTGGTGGCACTACCTACTATTTAAATAGTAGTGGTAACCTGAATGCCAACACGGGCACCTTTGGTGGCACTCTCCAAGCCAACGGGACGCTCGACGCCAACGGCCAGCTGGATTTGGGGGATGGCGGCGACACTATTACTTTAAATGGCTCCTCCATTACTTTGACTGGCGTGGACTGTAGCGCCAATGCCAACGGCGGTACTTTGACTACCAATGGCTCTGGTGTTCTGCAATGTAGCGATGATGACTCGGGTGCTGGCGGGAGTAGTAGTTGGAGATCCAGTCTCGGTGCCCTCTCCCCGCTCAACGATACTTGGGATCTCTTGGTAGGTGGCTCAGCTACTTCCTCCGCCAAAGCTGGTTTCGTGAATATCAATAGTGGTACTCCCACTGCCACGATCTCTGCTGGTACTGCCGGCGCCGCCACTTTGACCGCAACGGGAGTCCTGGGTACAACTGCTATGCAAAGCTTGACCCTGGGCAATAGTACCACCGGCAATATTCTCCTCGATCGCCAAGTCAAGATTGGCAGTGACTACGATCTCGTTCCACTGAGTGCCACTGGTACCAATGACTTGGGTAGCACCAGCATCCCCTGGGACAACCTCTACTCCAACTCGATCACTCTCCCCACTTTCACTGCCGG
>CAZCUC010000005.1:44953-68960 GCA_964502225.1 uncultured Pseudomonadales bacterium
TTGTCTTTGGTACCGACGATGACTTGATCCCCACTCTGGGTGCTGGGAGTGCAGATCTAGGCTCTAGCTCAGCACCCTGGGACAATCTCTACACTACCAATCTCTCCTATGCAGGCGGAGCCGGCACAATCACGCTGGCAGACAACACCGCGAGCGCTTTCCGACTAGTCGAAGGGGCAAATACCTACTTTGATATTACAACCACCAACAACGCCGAGTCATTCACCCTCAACTTGCCCGTAGGTGGCGCCACTTCTCACACTGCCAATCTCTTCAACGCCAATATCGCCCAGACTATCAACTTGGGTACTGGCACTGCCGCCGACACCATCAATATCGGGACCGGTGGCACGACCGCCGACGACATCAATATCGGCGGACTCTCTACTTCACACACCGACTTTACGGGCATCGTCAATCTGGCCGGTGGCACCACTTACAAAATCGATGCTTCAGGTAATGCCACTTTCCTCGACATCGTCGTCTCCGATACCGGCAATCCCGGACTCACTGTGGGCAATGGCACAGTAGGCTACGCCAAGATCGGCGGCTCCACCATCTCCGACAACAGCGGCAACCTAACCTTTGATTCTGACTCAGCCGCCATCACTTTTGCCGCCGACGATACCACCCTCACTGCCAGCGGGATCACCACAATCGATACCGCCGCCACAGTTGCCTGGGACGTCGCCACTCTCAATGCTACCTCGCTAGCCACGATCGATACTGCCGCGAGTCTCAACTTGGCTACGACCACCCTCACTCTCGACAGCAATAGCACCATCAATGGTGGCAGTGCCTCAAACGATGATCTGACTATCCAGGGCACAAGCAATGCGACTCGCACCACGAGCTACGTCCTGATCCAGCCAAACGGGGGCAAGGTCGGGATCGGCAACTCTGCGCCCGGCAAAACACTCGATGTCACAGGCGATATCCAGCTCTCTGGCAGTTTCTACGACAGCAACGTCACCGCTGGGATCGCACTTGGCGACAGCAGTAACACTGCTCTATCTGGTTTTGGCACCAACTCCATTGTCGGTGCCCTCAACGAACTCAAAAATGTCAACAAAACCGTCACCCACAACGACTACTACAGTTGGGCCGACAACTACATCGCCAAAAACGAAGGCACAATTTTTGATCCCAACCCTATTATCAACGGTCTTTTCTTTGACACCTTTGCCGACTCGACCAAAATGGACGTAGGTAACTCTACCTCCTCGGGTACTATCAAAGTTCAGGATCCTTCTGCCAGTGTCAAACCCACAGCACCTTTCCGCGTCGGTCTCATGAACAGTCAAACCTACGATAGTAGTGCCACCGACAACGCCGGTAACACCTATCTCGGTGCCAACACAACCACCGATATTTTCTACTACGATCGCACGCTCGATAGCTCGCCAGACATCTTGACCAAGCTGGGCATCGATCCCAACTGGTACAACGGCGTGACTCTAGCACAAGTAGCAACCAACAGTGCCTATTATGCCGGCAACTCAACTTTTTTTGATAACAACCCCAACTTAACCACCAGCTACAACGGTTCACTTCTCAAGGTCACGGGTACCAGGAGTACTGCTAAAACAATTTTTGTCACCATCAAAACCCCTACTACCTTTGACTGGACCGATTATGTGGGCAACTCGGCTAGCGGTGTCACCATGACCTTTGGCACTGCCCAGCAGTTGGGTGCAACCGGCATTTACGTCACTTTTACAGGTGCTAGTTACAATGTCGGCGATGTTTTCCGCATCGCCTCTTGGTACATCGAGAGCTCCGGTAGTACTAGGGGTAGCAAGCAACAGTTCCCCGAGCGCTCCCACATCATCGCCACCGCCAGCAGTGTCGATATCATCGATGCCGATACTCAAAAACTCTGGATGCGTTTCTCTCAGGGTACTAGTTACTTACTCGATGTCGACGCCAACAACAATCCAAACGCCGTTTTTGCCCAAAATGGTTTACTCGCCGTGGCAATGAACGGCTCCTCGGCGGTTGGATTACATCTCATCAATTTTCAATCAGACACTGTTTTCCGCGCCAACGCTTCTAGCACAGTCCCCTCCACTACCCCCCTGGCTGGTCGCAACTCCGCCAACACCTTTTTACTAACCACCCACAATGCCGGCTTAAACATTTTAAATGCGATCGCCAATGATGTGCACGGCAATGTAATCCAAACCTCCAGTAGTCCCGATCGCTACAAAGTATTTATCGCAGTCGCTGACGATACGGGCTTGACTGCCATGAACCTTACCGATCAGACTTCATATAGTTTCTCGGATGTATCTGGCAACGACTACAACGCAGTCTGGATTACGAGTGGTGGCGAACTATATGGCATCAACGAAGCCAATGCCCAGGCAGAACGATGGGACAACGTCCATACAACAGTCGCTGATGAACTTGGCTTAACTCCAGACAAATTATGGGACCAAGCTTCTACCCCTGGATATGGTGCCTTTGCGACCACCCCGACCTCCCCACTCTCCTCAAGTTCGCTCTATGTCACTGAGGGCACCTCTACAGTATCTCCTGGTAGTGACACTATTTATCTCGGTTCAACAACCGCTGGACTCACTGTAATCAACGACAACCTCGCCGCCCCTACCGATGGTTCGTCCAAGTTTTATGATCCCCGCTTTATCACCGATGAGATGATAGGCGATGTGCGCACAATGATGCCATTTGCGGGCACAACGGCCCTTAGCGTCTCAACCACTATTAGTGGCGAGGATACAGATGTTTCTATTAAAGCCAACTCTTTTACCGCTGGTGCCGCAGGCACCGTCCCCACTCATGTTTCAGGGGTTAGAGGAAATGGCCTAACCTTTGATGGTGGTGATTATGTTTGTACAGGCACAACCGGCACCTGCGCCAACGACACCGATTTAACCGTCACCACTGGCAATATGACCTGGACTGCTTGGCTCAAAATTGACCCGAGTGTGGCTGGTTCTACTTTTGAAAAAGCCTTTATTTCCAAAGGTCTTGCGAATACTGATGGGTATACCATCACGGTTTACCACGATGCCAGTAGCAACTATCGCACCGTACGCTTTCTTACCTACCAAGCCGCGGCATCACAAACCTCAGAAGGAATTAGAGACTATACAGCGGCCACTTCTAATGATCAGTGGTTCCACGTTGCGGTAGTCAAAAACAGTACCACAGTCACCATCTATCTCAATGGTGAAAACGGCATGCCCAACGCAATCACTAACCCAACGTCAAGCACAAGACCATTCATTATTGGTGGCATCAACAACGGCGCATCCGCAGCCACACCCCAATGGGTTGGGGGCATCGATGACGTCACAGTTACTGCTGAAGCTCTGACTTCCGAACAAATTAAAAATATGTATCAGATTGGTAAGCGGGCGCTCAATAGTCACGACGCAAATTTGGGTGGTGGAGGCGCCGATCTCAACCAAGGTATTAGCAACAACCTTGTCTACGATGTCCAAGCAGTGAAAGTAGATCTAAATAATCAATACGCTTACCTCGGCCTCAACCACGCAACGCTTGGTAATCTAGCCAAAATCCAACTCAATTCCGATACTATGGTCAAGGAATATACTCCTTCTGGCAACACTCCCTCTGGCGGAACCACAATTCTAGATGCCAACGTCAATACATTCGGTGTGGGCTACCAGCTAGAGACCGTTGGCTCCGCTGATACTGGCGTCACTTCCATGGCTTACGATAGCAATAGTACTGCCTTGACTGGCTCACTCTTTAGTAAAACCCAAACCCTCCCTAGCGCCACCAAGTTTGCCTATTTCTGGGCCAACTACGTGACCGATAGCTCAGACGCAAGTAACGGGATCAACGTCTATGCCTGTAACGCCTACGCCACCAAAGCACTCTGCGACAGCAACAACGCCTGGGTCCTCGGCTCTACTATCCAAACAATCACCACCGCCAACCCACCAGAAAAAGAATACAGCTTTACATTCCCCACTGCCGGCAGTTACTTGACTTTCAAAATCGACTTCAAGCGCGGCAGTACCAAAACCAATACTTATCTCACTCGCTACGGCGCGAGCTGGGGTTCTGCCACCGGGGGTGCTGATATCGCAGAGCGTTACGAGAGTACCGAGCCAGTCTACCCCGGAGACATCCTCTCGATCACCACTCCAGTCCAAGCAGGTCAAGCTGGCGTCTCACTCTCTCGCCAGCCTTACGACCAAAAGATTATCGGTGTCGTCACCACCAATCCAGGTATCGTCATGGACGACAACTTGGTCGATCTCAACTGGAACGCCGCCTCCCGAAACAGCCCCAACCGCCCGGCTGTAGCTCTGGCCGGTCGCGTGCCCCTCAAGGTTACGACCCAAAACGGTCCGATCTTGGTGGGCGATGCCATCACTTCTTCTGCCAAACCTGGGTACGGAGTCAAAGCCCTCAAAGCCGGCAACATCGTGGCCAAGGCTCTCGAAGGGTTTAGTTGTGACTCTCCTGACTCCATTGCTCTTGAGTCTGGCATCTGCGAGGGCACTGTCCTCGCCTTTATCAACGTCTCTTGGTATGACCCCGACGTTTACTTGACCTCCATTGGCGACTTTGGTTTCTTGGCTCAGGCCGCTACTTCTACTGATTCTGCGACTGTTGTAGAGTCACAAAACCCAGTTATCAAACTCGTTCGCATCTTAAGCAGTGGTGCCACCGAGATCATCGACCGCATCGGCACCTTTGGCCAAATCCTCGCTGGACTAGTCAAAACTCAAAATCTAGAGGTCGCAACCATCTCCCCAATCGCCAGTGGCTCCGCCATCACCATCAATGGCCCAGTTAAAATTTCGCCCAATTTAGCCAATATCGATCCCCTCCTCACAATCGACGGTGAGCTTGTCGCCTCAACCATTTCTGCCCGCACAGCTATCCTCAATGATCTAGAGTCAGAGACTATCACCGCCAAAAATATTATCGCCGACACAATCACGGCCAACCACATTGAAGGGCTCGATGCCAAGATTGCCAGTCTCTCTACCAATCTCTCCGATTCTGAGCTCGGCAGTATCACGGATCGTATCAAAGCTAGGCTTGCGATCTTGACCGGCAACACCCCCTCCGCCAGCGATCTCCCTGTTCCAGAAGAAGCTACTAGTTCGGCTACTTTGGCCACTTTACCCCTAGCATCTAACTCCTCCGATCTCACCTCTGCGCTCGCCAGCGACTCTGCCACGCTCGCGAACATTGACGCCGACTTCGTCACGATCAACAATTATCTTGCCGTAGTTGGCCAGGCCACGATCACCGATCTCGATATTACTTCGCATCTCTATACCGCGAGTATCGACAGCAAATCTGGGCTCATCAATCTCGCATCCGGCACCCTCCTCGTCGATGCAGGCGGCCAAGTAGCCATCAACGGCGACTTGACTGTGACAGGCAAGATTACCGCCACCGAACTCAATCTCGAACGCTTGAATATCTACAACGAAAGTGGTGTGGCTGTCGCCACCATCGACGCTTCTGGTAGTGCCAATCTCGCTAGTCTCACGACCGGCATGATCACGATCGCTTCAGCCGGCGACTCGACTAGTTCCTCTCTCCTCGCATCAAGCATCTCAACCAATGCCACTGCCGGTGAAGCCGTCTTGGTCGCCCCAGACACCGAGCTAGTTATCGAGAGTCCTCACGTCAATCCCAATACACTCGTCTACTTGACACCCACTGGCAACACAGGCGGCAAAGTCCTCTTTGTCAAAGCCAAAAATACCTGCCCCACCCTAGAATCTAGTTCCTCTCTCCTAGAACCTTGCGTCCCCTCCTTCACTGTCGGTATCGACGCTCCCATCTCAACTGATATATCATTCAACTGGTGGATTATCCAACTGGACAAAAAACTATGACCTTACATTTTATTCGGCGATTTTGCCTCCTCAGCCTAATTTGGCTCATTATTCCATCTAAAGTTTTTGCGCTGGACTCAACTATTGCCACAAACCTCTCGACTGTCACTGCCTCGGCAGACTCGGTTTATCCAAGCTCGGCTACTCCCAGCATCAGGCTCCACAGCACGGCTACGTTTACCCAAAAACTCTCTGGTTTATTTGGTCGTCTCACAGGCAAAGAAACCTCTCCCACCCTCACGATCCAAGACCCGCAAAACCAAACCATCCTGACCCAAGCCATCAAATCCGGCGAGTCCCAAGTTTCGCTCGCCAATCTTGCAACCTCGCCTGGAGACTATACCGTCAAAGTCAACGATCAACCTACCCTTACCTTTGCCTGGGGAGTGCTCACGCTCAACTCTGACCAAGATGTCTACAATCCTGGTGAGACTGCCTACCTGCAAGCCGCGGCGCTTAGTAGTACTGGCCATACCCTTTGCAACGCCAACCTCTCCTTGACCATCAGCGGGACTCCGGTCCCCCTCACCAAAAACTCTAGCTGTGGGGCCGACAACGTCACCGACGAACCAGATTATTTTGCCCACTACCCCCTCCCCAAAGCTGGCCTCTTTGCTCTCGAACTCACCAATCTCGAGACCGGTCACAAAATCACGAGCTCCCTCCGCGTCGATCCCTCTGCTCCCTATACCATCACGCGTACGGGCGCCACCCGCATCAACCCATTCAAAGCTGATTATCAAATGTCACTCACCGTCACTGCCCACACCGATTTTACCGGTTCCATCACCGAGCAACTCCCGCCTGGATTCAAAAATCTCTCTGAGCTCTCCTGGCAAGCCAGCATGACTAAAGGTGACTCGCTTACTTTTACTTACCGCTACCACGCCCCTGCGATCAGTCCAGCCATCTTTGCCCTGGGCCCTCTCACAATCGGCACCTATTCTGAGCCTCGCACTTGGTCACTGGCATCAGACGCCACTTTCCAGATGCAAACTGGCTACTATATCGGCACGGGTACCGACAATCTTGCCATCACTGGCGTTGGTTTCCAACCAGAATTAGTGTTAATCAAAGACGATACGGGCAACGGCGTCGATGGTGTCAACTGGAAATCTTCGTCCATGTCCAGCGAAATCAACGCAACCTTGGCCGATAGTGACGCCGATACTACAACCGACGCGATCCAATCACTGGATAGCGATGGCTTTACGCTCGGCACGGACGCAGACGTCAACACTGCCAACATTCGCTTTGTCTGGATCGCTTTCCGCGGTTCCGACTGTACGAGCAGTGGCACTTTTTGTGTGGGATCATACACGGGCGACGGCACTAGTTCGCACGCAGTCAACACTGGTTTCCAGCCCAATTTTGTGAGCATCAAACGTAGTGGCACCAGTACCGGAGCTTTTCAGACTTCGAGCATGGCCACCGACGTCTCGCAGATTTATGACGCCAACAACGAGGTTACCAACGGCACCGGTATCCGCACCCTAGACGCTACTGGTTTTACGGTTGGCTCTGGTGCTCGTACCAACACAACATCAGATACTTACTGGTTTTATGCCTTCAAAACTACTTCCAATGCTTTTGCCGTCGGCACCTATACCGGCAATGGCACCTCGCAATCTATCTCGGTCGGGTTTAGACCCCAATATGCCATGGTCAAAATCTCCAACGGGACTGCGGCCGCTCCCCCAGTTTTCAACCAAACCGAGTCTGGCTCTGACTATTCTAGTAGCATCTCCGACTTGAGTAACTCTACCGACCTCATCACTTCGCTCGATAGTAACGGCTTCTCGGTCGGGAGTGACGCCAAAGTCAACGAAAGTGGCAAAACGCTTTACTGGATCGCCTTTGCCGGGGCCAGCGCCCCCTCTGCATCTGGGACCTTCAAACTCACGGTTGGATCTTATACCGGCAACGGCACCTCGCAGTCCCTCTCCAGTTTTGGTTTTGCCCCGGACCTAGTTTTGATCAAAGATGAATCGGGCACCAACTACGGCGTTTTCCGCACCCGTCTCATGAAGGGTGATACAAGCGGTTACCTCGCCAACGCTGTGGTCAATTTTTCTGGGGGGATTACTTCACTCGATAGCGATGGCTTTAGCGTCGGCTCCGGGGTGACCGTCAATACCAATGGCACCGTTTATCACTACCAAGCTTTTGGCAACGCCTACAACCCCGAGACCAATACTGGTGCGGCCGATTTTGCCATTGGGGCACATACCGGTAGTGGCGGTGACTCACGCGACATCTTGCGTCTCCCCTTCCAGCCCAACCTTGTCGTAGGCAAAACCAACGGCACCATTGCTGGTGCTTGGCGTAGTTCGGCAGAGACGGGCGACCTCTCCCTCCCCTTCGACAACGTGGCCGAGAGCGCCGACTTTATCCAAGCTCTCAACTCCGACGGCTTCCAGGTCGGCACCAGCGTCCGGATGAACTCTAGTGGCAATCTCAACTACTGGTTTGCTTTCAAAACCAGCAACTCGATGAGTGTAGGTAGTTACACCGGTACTGGTAGCGCCCAAAATGTCACTGCTCCTGGGTACAGCCCCAACTTGGCTTGGATCAAAAGCGCGAGCACCACTTACGCCGTTTTTCGCCCGAGTACGATTGCCGGCGACTCTACCCAATACTTCACCAACTCTGCGGCCGCCTCCGATCGCATCACGGCTTTTATTAGTACAGGATTCTCGATCGGGGGCAACCAGCCCCAGACCAACACGGCTAGTACCGACTATCACTATGCCACTTGGGTTGCCCCGAGCGCTCCCACTACCCCTACCCTCGACTCACCCGCCGACTCAGCCACCAACCAGAGTTTGACTCCCGCCCTCTTGACTACTGCGACCGATTCTTCTTCCGATTATCTGCGTTACAAAATCGAGCTCTGTACCAACGTGGGCATGACCACTGGGTGTCAAACATTTGATCAAACCAGCAGTCAAACTGGCTGGAGCGGCCAGGACGCCCAGACTAGCACTGCCTATGCTAGTGGTACCCAAGCCACCTATACCATCCAGTCGGCACTCTCTGCTAGCACCACTTACTACTGGCGCAGTTATGCGATCGACCCGGGTGGGACCAACGCTTGGAGTAGCACCCAAACGCCCAGGAGTTTTACCACCACCACCGCCCCGAGTGCCCCGACCACTCCCTACACCGAAGGCGCTACCAACCCCACGGGGATCGTCGATTTGACTCCTGAGTTCTCGGGTATTCACAACGACGCCAACGCCGATGCCGCCACCTATTACCAAATCAACGTCAACACGGCCTCCGATTTTAGCGGTACTTCGATGTGGGACAGTGGTACGGTGAGTATGACCAGTACTGCCGATACTGCTCGCTCCCCCGATATTAGCTATGCCGGCACCGCTCTCTCCTATGGTGGCACTACGTACTACTGGCGCGTGCGCTTTACCGACACCAAAGGAGCCGTCGGTGCCTGGTCCACTGCCGCCAGTTTTGCCACCAACTCGACGGCCTCCACCCCTAGCCTGAGCTCCCCTGCCGACGGAGCCACGGGGGTTAGCACGACCGCCAGTTTGGCCACCTCTACGACCGATACCAACTCCGATTATCTCCGCTACAAAATCGAGCTCTGTACCAACGTGGGCATGTCCGCAGGCTGTCAAACATTTGATCAAACCAGTAGCCAAACTGGTTGGAGCGGCCAGGACGCAGAGACTAGCACTGCCTACGCCAGCGGCACCCTCGCGACCTACACCATCCAATCAGCTCTATCCGAGAGCACCACTTACTACTGGCGCAGTTACGCCATCGACCCCGGCGGGACCAATGCTTGGAGCGCCACTCCCACTCCGCGGAGCTTTACCACCACAGGTGGCGGCGGGGGTGGTGGCAGTGTCGATTTTTCCCTCGAAGGCGTCTCGCTAGAAGGTGTCTCCATCAACTAAATTGACAAATTTGCCGCAAAAAATGTTACAGTTATATTTAAGCTATGCTAAACCTACGCAAACTCACCCTTCCTCTATCCCTGTTTATTTTCCTTGCTGGCCTCAGCCATCCCGCTCACTCCTTTGCCATCACCTACACCGGCAACTACCCCAATGGTCTGGTTGTCAAAGAAAACAACGCCATTGTCGAGAACGCCGATATCAGTAACGTCGGTGGCTCCACGGTATGTCTACGCATCACCGGCGACAACGTCACGGTCAGGAATACCAAGATCCACGACTGCGAAGATCACGGGATCAATTTTAAAGGAGTAAATGGTGGCACCCTCGAAAACTCCGAGATCTACCGCGCCGCCATGCGCTACAAACCCAATACTATCTCAGGTGGCTGGCCCTCGCTGATCAAAGTCCAAAGCGACGACGAAACCGCAACCGGTCTCTCCCAAAACATCGTGATCAAAAACAACTACATCCACGATGGCTACGGGGAGTGCATGGCTCTGCGCGGCTCGCACATTTTAGTCACTGGCAACAAAGTCAAAGACTGCTACTCAATCGGCATCTACTCCAACTCCGATCACACGATCGTCGAAAACAATTTTGTCGAGTGTACCACCAACGCCGAATATCTCCGTGATGGTCTACCTATGTCTGGGATCGGCTTTGCCGAGGAGAGCTACACGGGTTGGGGTGCCCACGGCCACGACACCCAAACTGTCCGCAACAATATCGTCACAGGGTGTAAATACGGGGTGCGCTACGGTAGTTCTACCAATGGCCAGGGCTTGAGCAATACGACCATTGCTTTCAACACACTCGCCAACATCGCCACCAAGCCTATTAGCATCACTTCCTATCCTACCCAGAGCAATGTCATCATCGAAAACAATATCGCCAGTAGTGTCGATGTCAGTGCCACTGGCTCTCGGGTAGCCGGCAATGTTAGCAAGACTTTTTCTGCCCATAATTCACCCAATGACTTTATCTTGACTGCTCCGCTCCCCGCGACTGCCCCAACCACCACTGCGCTCGACTACTTTGGTCACACTCGCACAGCTCCCCTCGACGCCGGCGCTGTCGACTATATTGGCGCCACTTCATCTACCTCCCCCTCCTCATCCTCTCTTGCCTCGCCGCTCCCCTCACCTAAGCCAGGAGACGCCAATGGGGACGCCAAAGTCGATGGACTAGATTACGTGGCTTGGCTAGGTCATTACAACCAAACCGCCTCCGGTGTCAGCAATGGTGACTTTAATAATAGTGGCAAAGTCGATGGGCTCGATTACGTCATCTGGTTAGGCAACTACGGCAAGTAATCCTCACTCCTACTTGCTTTTTAGATTCTATCTCTCTACATTAATAGTATGACGTCTTTACTGCGCACGCTCCCGCTCTTGACCCTATCTTTGTTTGCCCTAGCGATTCCCAGCTCCGTCTCTGCGCGCACTATCTCGGTCAGTCCAGGAGAGTCCATCCAGACCCAGTGTTTAAACGTAGTCGTTCCTGGTGACACTTGCGAGATCCAGCCTGGCACCTACTCTATTACTACTCCCCTCACCCTCAAAGTTAGTGGGACACAAACAGCTCCCATCACCCTCAAATGCGCCACTATCATGGGGTGCACGATCAACTCCGGCACCAGCAAAACGCTCGTCACCAGCAACCAAACGCACTACTACACCATCGAAAATTTTCGCTTTATCGCCTCTTCCGTCACCCCCCATGCTACTCTTTATTTTGGCGAGGGCACTACCTGGAGCAAAAGCGACAAAACTCTCGGCAACAACGGCTACATTTTCCGCAACAACTACGTCGAGGGCAACATGCTCTTTTATGGTCACGACAACCTAGTCGAAAACAGCGAGTTAAATGGTAAAAATATCTGGAATGACGGGATTACCGATTGGTACGCCAGCAGTTACAACAACACCTATCGGCACAACAAAATCTACGATTACAAAGTCCGCAGTATCTGGACCATGCAATATACCGACAATATCCTAATTGAAGACAACGACGTCAACAATCACATCGATTGTGACGGAGCCGGCCACCCAGTCACTCGCTGTATTGTCAAAAACAATCGTATTCACGACGCTGGTATGGGCATCCAAATCGAAAACTCCTTTGACTCGGTTTTTGAGGGCAACGTCATCTCCAACGTCCAGACATTTGGCATGATCATCGAGAACTATGGCAAATCCGCCGACTTCAACGCCGACAGCGAGTACCGCAACACCATCTCCAACATTACAGTCAAAAACAACTTGATCTACAACCCAGGCTCCAACGGCATCTATATTTATGGCGCTTCTGGTGGCATCATCGAAAACAATACTATCATCTACTCCAAGCCCAACGCCGGTTACTACGGTGCCTTGGCACTCGCTCGCTACGATACTTTTCTCTCCCACGACTGGGTTATCAAGCACAACATCTTCTCCTCCCAAAACGTCACCGCCCTCGTTACAACTAGCACTACTCCCCTCCCCAACATGGTTATCGATTACAACCTTTACCTCGGGTCCAAGTTCTACCAGCGCATCGACAATACCTTTACCGCCAAAACTACCCCCCAGTGGCAAGCTCTCGGATACGATCAGCACAGTCTATTTACAGACCCTCTCTTTATAGACTCTTCTACATCAAACTATCAACTAGTGCCTAATTCTCCTGCTTGTACTGGTGGTCAAAACGGTCATTATCTCGGCGCCTTCCCTTGCGCAGTCTCCTCCCCCACCGCTTCATCTTCCCCCCTCGCCTCACCTCTCCCCTCACCTAAGCCAGGGGACGCCAATGGAGACAGCAAGGTCGATGGACTAGATTACGTGGCTTGGCTCACTCACTACAACCAAAATGTCTCCGGCGCTAGTAATGGCGACTATAATAATAGTGGCAAAGTCGATGGCCTCGATTATGTCGTCTGGCTCAACCACTACGGCCAGTAAATACATATAGTAGTACACCCCATTTTGCCGCTTTACATCCACGACTCAACTTGCTACCTTTGAGATATGAGTACCACTCGGCTCGCCGTAGCTAGTTTTTTTGCTGTCGCCCTAATTGTCCCAAATAGCGTCCACGCCGCCACTTTTTATGTCGCCCCAACGGGATCAGACACAAACGCGGGTAGTGCTAGTGCTCCTTTCAAAACCTTTGCCAAATCCATGTCCGCCCTCAAAGCCGGCGATACTCTCGAGATCAAGGGTGGTACCTACACCGAGCGACTTGAAGTTACCGTTTCAGGCAACTCTAGCGCCCCCATCACAGTCAAAGCCAGTCCAGGAGAGAGCGTAGTATTGGATGCTGGTGGCAGTAGAGATACCCCACTCTTGATCGGCGCCAACCGCTCATACATAAAAGTCGATGGTTTCGAAGTCAAGGGGAGTTCGTATGAATGCGTCTTGGTGAGTGGCTCAAACATCACCCTCAGCAACCTCAATGTCCACGACTGTGTCAAGTTTGGCTATCGTCTCAAAGGCACCAATATCACCGTCGAAAACTCATCTTGTTACGACAGCGTCACCGAGAATATTAATGGAACCAATACTACCGGTGGCTGGGGAGCATGTATGAGGACCGCCCCGGGAACTGCCAACATCACCATTCGCAACAACCATATCTATCATAACTGGGGCGAGGGTTTGATTATTGGCCAGGCGGCCGGTCTCAAGGCCTACAACAATACGGTTCACGACAACTATTCGCAGAATATCTACATTGGCAACGCCTACGACATCGATGTCTACAACAACATGACTTACTCTACCAATGCCAAGTATTTCCGGGGTGGCAAGCCCGCCAACTGTATCTCTGCCTCCGAAGAAAACATCAACTCCACCTGGGGTGCTCAACTCCGCAACATTCGCGTTTTCAACAACATTGCCTATAGCTGTAAAATCGGGATCGGCTATACCTACACCGAGCTCTCAGGCAACGGCTGTGACAACTGTGTCTACGCCAACAACACGCTCGTTAATACCGATGGAATCAAGTTTATCGCTGGATCCAAAAACCACGTTCTCGTTGTCAATAATATCGTTGATGGTGGCTCTATTGTTTTGCCTAGTGGCGATGTCGTGAGTCGCAACAACTTAACTACCAACCCTGGCTTTGCCACTACCCCTACATTTGATACCAACTCGTTTAAACTCGCCGCTAGCTCAGGAGCGATCGGCAAAGCCGAGGTGGTCAGTGGCATCAGCACCGACTTTACTGGCGCCAGTCGCGACGGCAACCCCGACATCGGCGCTTTCGAGTACAACGCCGGCTCCTCTACCCCTGCCCCCTCTCCCTCGCCTACTCCTAGTCCGAGCCCACTCCCTTCACCCACCCCCACTCCCTCTCCCACTCCTTCCCCTACTCCCTCGCCAACGCCGACTCCTAGCCCCTCCCCCTCACCAATACCATCCAAGCCCGGCGATGCCAACGGGGACAGCAAAGTCGATGGGCTAGATTATGTGGCTTGGCTCTCTCACTACAACCAATCATTCACTGGAGCGAGCAACGGTGACTTTAACAATAGTGGCAAAGTCGATGGGCTCGATTACGTCGTCTGGCTCAACAACTACGGCAAATAGGCGCAATCTAGCGCTTGACATAAGTCATAAAAAATAGTGTTATAGAACAAGGAATAATTAATATGAAAAAAGCCCAAGAATACGTCAATTCCGATATCCAATTTACTCCTGGTCTCTCCGACAAGCTCTCCATGCTCTGGAAACACAAATTCGCTCTCATTGGCTTGATTCTCTCAGTCATTGCCGTCGTCCTCATCGTTCCCCAGGTCCTCAAATACCAAAGTCTCCAAACCGGCGCAGCCGCCGATACGGCCGATATTTTCTTCAACCCCGCCACCGACTCCGTGACTACCACCGAAAAAGTTTTCCCCGTCTGGATCAATTCCACTGTTGGTGTTAGCTACGCCCAAATTATAGTCAACTTCGACAAAACACAACTAGAACTAACCAAAGAGGTTGCAACAACTAGTATCCTGACCAATTATCCACTCGGACAAACAGATCCCAATGGAGTTCCATATCCATCTCTCCCCATGTCAACCATGGCACAAGCCAACGCTAGTGGTGTCATCCAAATCTCGGTGTCACTCCCTCCCAACTCTACCGCTCCCACTGGTGCCTTCACAATCGCAAATCTTGCCTTCAAAGCCAAGTCAACCACAACCGCCAACTCCAACATCACAGTTTCTACAACTAGCTCACAATTAGTCAACGCCGACGGCATCGCTTTCAACTTGACCTCTACTCCTCTCGCCCTCGCTCTCAACCCCGTATCTGGCGCGAGCCTCTCGTTCTCTACGCCAGTCCCAGTCAACCCCCAGGTGGTCAACACAGCCTTTACCACAGACATCATCATGGACACTCTGAACCAAGACACCTACGGCGTCGACGCCATTGTTAAATACGACGCGACCAAACTGCGTCTTGATACGATCACTCCCACCGCTGGCAACGGTTTTAGCTCCTACCCCCAAAACACCATCAGCAACGCCACCGGCACCGCCAAGTTCTCTGCTAACATCGGCACCAACATTCTCGCTCCAGCTGTCAAAGGGAGCAATATTAGCATTGCCAAACTTACCTTTACTCCCCTCTCTACTTCTACCGGCACCAATCTAACTTACGACTTTGTCGCCGGCAACCGCAACGACAGCAATATTATTCTCAAAAACTCCAACTACGTGCAGGACCCCCTCGACATCTTGACTATCGTCAATCCTCTTAGCATTGCCATCAATGGTGCCACCCCCACCCCCTCTCCTAGCCCCTTACCATCTGTTAGCCCTTCGCCCACCCCCACTCCTAGCCCTACCCCCAGTCCCACCCCCTCACCTACTCCTTCACCTAGCCCATCCCCAGTCGGAGTGACCATGAGCTTCGAGTTCCAAGGCAAGACTCGTGCCGGCGTCTCCAAAGCCATGGATCTCAAGATCTCCTATGTCAAAGACAACGTTGGTGTTCCCGTCAACCTCAATCTAACCGGAAACGCCGCAGGCCAGGTCACGACACCATTACTCCCCGGCAACTACGTCTTCCTAGTCAAAGCTCCCGGTTATCTAGCCAAGCGCATGGGCACTACCTCTGCCCCAGTTGTCATCACTAGTACCACGACCACCCTCGACTTTACCTCCTCTATCCTCTTGGGCGGCGATCTCCACGAAGACGGAGTTGTCAACGAAGTCGATTACACCCTCAAGTTCTTGACCGCCTTTGGCCTCGCTACTCCCCTCTCGGATCTAGATAGTAGTGGCCAGGTCAATACTCTCGACTTTGCGATCATGCGTGGCAACTGGAACTTGACCGATGACACCCTCCAATAAACTCCGCCACTTCGGGCTCTGTCTCATCGGACTCCTCGTGCTTGTCCCACCTGCATTTGCGGCAGGACCTAGTCTCCTTTTCTCGCCGTCCGATTTGAGTACTTCCACCGATACTCAGTTCAATGTCAGTGTCATGATCAACACTGCAGGCCAAGGAGTGAGTGGTGCCGGAGCCAAAATTATCTTTGATCCCTACTACTTGACTGCAATCAGTATCTCAACCGGTGAAATTTTTGCCGATTATCCAGCCGCCATCATCAACAACCAAACCGGTCAAATCACAATCTCTGGGATCTCTTCTTCGCCTACCGATCTCTACAACTCCTCGGGTACCTTTGCGACCATCACTTTTCGCCCCTACCACCCCGGTCAGACCAAAGTCAAATACAACTATGTCCCAGGCTCCACTGTCGATAGCAACATTGCAGTCATGACCGGCAACGGTGATATCCTAAGCGAAGTCAACGAACTCACGGTGAATATTACCGGCTCAGCAGTCGATCCCGCAACCCCTACTCCCGCTCCCACCACTAGCAATGTCTCGCAGACTTTGTCCCAAAACAAAACCGTCAAAAAACTCGCCACTACTTTAGGTCTGGTCTCCCCCACACCCGAAGCCAACAGGCCCGGGCGCGAAATGGGTATTTCCGACACTGCCGTCGATCCCTTGGCTCCCATCAAACGCCAGCCCCCGATCACCGACCCCTCCCAAACTCAGCCAGTCACGGATGTCAATAACCAGGGTAATACTCTCATCACAGTCTTGATCATCATTGGTCTACTCATTCTCTTGTTGTTGATCGTGATCATTGTTGGCTTGTTCAAAAAGCGTCGCGATGACCAAGTCGAACAGCCCCCCATCGCCCCACCCACCGTGATCTCTAGTCCCACCCTTCCCCCCGTCTCGCCTCTCTCGCACTAACTCTATACACTTCCCTCAATTTCGCCTATACTTTGAGTTATGCTCAAACCAATTTTTTCGCTCCTCATTTTCCTTACCCCAATTTTTTTCTGGACTGCGACCCCCAACTTCTTCAACACCCCTAAACAGTTGCTGTTATCTGGATTTATCATCCTCGCACTTATCACCATCGCCATCCATTCTTTTCGCACCAAGTCCATCACGTTCAGTAGCTCCCCCCTTAGATTTGGCCTCTACGGCTTTGCCCTTGCGATCATTCTCAACCTAGGTCTCAATGCTTCTGGACGTCTCGAAAGCATGCTCGGCCCCGGCAGTGTTTATCTCTTCCTCGCACTCCTTAGCTACATCCTCACCGCTTACGCTGACCATAGTTACCGCCCGGCTTTTATTGTCGCCCTCCTCGGGAGTACTACTGTACTTGCCCTCCATACTACTCTCCAGCTCACTTTCCTCTACCAGCTAGACTCCCTCCCACTTTTTATGCAAGCTCGCGGATTTACCTTGACTGGCTCACTCCAAACCACTCTTGCTTTACTCATCCTTGGTGGCCTCACCTCGCTCTACTTGACCCTCAAACACCCCAAATTCAAACTTTGGTCCATGATCTCCACCGCTCTCCATACTGTTGCCATCGTCGCCTTGAGCATCTCCCTCCTCCCAGGGGGTGAACTGGCTCTCCAGATTTTACCTTTCAACGCCTCCTGGAACATCGCCTTAGACGCCATGAAAAACCTCAAATCACTTTTCTTTGGGGTAGGACTCACCCAGTTTTCCAATTTTTACAAATCCGTCAAACCCCTCTTCCTCAACTCCGATTCGTTTTGGAATATTTTGCCCACTGGCTCTAGTTCCACTCTCCTCGATCTCTTGACCACAACTGGCTTGGTTGGTCTCCTTGGTTTTCTTTCTCTGCCACTCGTGTCACTTAGAACTAATCATCACCAAGATTCCCTCCATTCTGTCATCCAAGCCGTGGCCGCCATTTCTTTTATCATCCTCTCCCTCACCCAAAGTTCTCTCCCTCTCTTGCTCATTTTCTTTGCTTCGCTAGCTTTATTAAACACTCCCTCAAACACCCCCACCTCACTCTCCAAATCTAGTGCCGCTATTTTTTCTACTTCATTGGTCGCCACCGCACTTTATCTGTTCTACCTCGGCTCACTCTTTGTCCGTGCCGAAATCAACCTGCGCCAGGCCCAAATCGCCCTCGCCAATCAGGACGGCAAAAAAGTTTATGAATACCACTTAGCGGCCATCAAGCTTTTGCCCCAAATGACCAACTATCGCCTCTCTTACTCCCAAGTCAATCTCTCCCTCGCCAGTTCACTCTCGCAAAAGAAAACCGAGCTCTCGCAGGCCGAGCGCCAAAACATTACTCAGCTCATCTCCCAAGCAGTGCGCGAAGCCAAGCTCGCCACTAGTCTCACCCCCAACAACTCAGCTGTCTGGCAAAACCTCGGCTTAGTTTATCGCAACTTGATCAATGTAGGAGAAGGGGCAGACAAATTTGCGATCGATTCCTATGCTCAGGCAGTCGCTCTCGATCCCGGCAATCCCTCGCTCCGCGTCGAGTTTGGCGGTATGCTCTATCAGCTAGCTGGCTCCAGCAAAAAACCCGAGGATCAAGCCAGGCTTTACGGCCGTGCCCAGTCCGAGTTCCAAACCGCCATCCAACTCAAACCCAACTACCCCAATGCCTACTACAACCTCGCCAAACTCCTCGAGTCTCAGGGTGACTACCAGAACGCTGTCTTATCCCTGCAAAAATCCATCAGTCTTTTGGGACCAGACAGTCTCGATCTCGGCAAAGCCAACTCTGAATTAATCGAGCTCCAAGCCAAACTCAAAAAACCCTCACCCACCCCATCAGGCGCTCCAGTCAGTCAAACCAGCGACAACAATCCCTCATTACTCGAGCCATCACCTCTCCCGTCACCTCTTGCAGGGGGTCCCGTTGAACTTCCGTAACCTCCTAGCCATTGGGGTCGTCTCTGTCCTGATTGCCGTTGGGATTATTTTTATTAAACCCAAGTCCTCATCCATCAACCTCGTCGGCGGTAGTACTCTCCCCCTCACGGGCACTTTTATCGTACCGGACCTTTTCTACTCCTCAGCTAGCGATTACGATCGGCTACTTGAAGAAATGCAAGACGCTGGGATCAACCTTGTCATTTTGTCCTTGACCGGTCAGTTACGCAAAAACTGCACGACTGGTCAGTTTAGCGAAGATAAAAGCTCTGACCGTCTCAATACCCACCTGATCAACTTGATCAACTCTGCTACCAAATATCAAATGGAGATTTTTTTCGAAGTAGGCAACATCGAAAAATCCTCCTGTTTCCCTTATTACCAAGGCAAGGCCAACGACGAATCAACCGACAAAGGCCGTATCCTTGCCTTTACTACCCGCAACCTCGATGCCATTCAAGCTTTACTCAATAACCGTAGTCTCATCCCCACCCCACCCAAAATCGGGGGCTATTATCTCCAAATCGAAGAGGATACCCGTCGTCTCGCATTCGACAACCCCGAATATCCCTATCTGCTATTTTTCAAAGAAATCAGTGCGCTAATCAAATCCAAGACCGGTCAAAAAGTTCTTTTCTCGCCTTGGCAGGGAGAAGAAGCCAATTACGACACCTCCAAACAGGCCTTTGACAATTTGTATAGCAAAACCAGCATCGATATCATTTCTCCCCAAGATAGTCTTGGGACCGGCTTAACCAAAACAATTACTGCTTCATCTACCCATTTCCAAGCCTTAAGCGACTCAGTAGCCAAATTTCCTGGCAAACTCGCCTGGGCCAACATCGAGACATTTGGCCGTCCCGGCGAACAAAATTTTACCAACTACAACCCGGCCGATATCGCTAGAATTAAACAACAAATCGACGCGGCCTCTAAACCAAATATTTCCAAAAAAATCTCTTGGATGTACACCCACACCATGATGATCAACCCCGCTTCAGACAATATGGCTAGCAAAAATCAATACGCCACCATGTACACGCCAGCCAAAGCCACGGCGCGTCGTGCCTTGCGTGACGCCTACTTTACTACCTACAATGCTACCTCCAAATTCAATCTTGCCAGTCCGGTCGTCGTCGCCTCTCCTGTATCCTCCCCACTCTCTTCTCCCGCCGCAGTATCTAGCACACCAAAGCCCTCTCCCACTCCCAGTGCCACTCCTGCTTCCCCCTCTAATCACAAACTAGGGGACCTCGACCGCGATGGCAGTGTTGGGCTCTCCGATTACAATCTCTTGCGCCGGGATTTTACCAAAACCGGCTCGCCAGGCTTTAGCCCAGCCGACCTCCAGGCAGATGGTAGCATCAACCTCTTTGACTACAACGTCCTAGTCCAAAACTATGGCAAATAATCCACTTGCAAAGTCGTTCCAATAATTCTATAACTAACTAAATACTAAACAATCAAAGGAGTCTATGAAATCAAACAAGTCCAGCTCAACCAAGAAATATCTTTATGTGGGATCGTTCATTCTCCTTTCCGCTTTGGCCTACGGCGCCTACAAAACCTACGGTCCACAACCCGTTGATATCAACGAAGTCTACAACAAGACAGCCGCCCCAGCCGTTGTCATCCAGGGCAACGACGTTTATGTCAAAGATGGTCAGCTAGTACCCAAAGGTACCGAAGGGGCCAAGTGGGTCCCACCGGGCACCTATGCCGGCATGCCAGGCGACACTGGACGCAATATTAATGGCTACTTCTTCACCTATGCTCATGGCCCCTATGGCACTTTCGTCCCCACTACTGCCGCTGAGCGCCAAGCCGCCGCCGATTTCACCAATGCTGTCCGCCAAGCCGCTGGCAACACTTCAACCACTACCAACACCAATCAAGGCAAGGGTGGCTTAAACAACCAAGCTGTCGGCAATACTGGTGCCCAGCTCAATGCGACCCCTACCCCTATCCCCGCCACTCCCATTGGTAATATTGCCGACCTCAACAAAGACGGCAAGATCAACGTCCTCGATTACAATCTTTTCGTGATCAACTACAACAGGCGCGGCGAAACGGAGTAATATGACCAAAAAGAAACAGCTCTCCCACCAAACCACCCGACTTTATCTGATCCTCGGTGGCCTAGCTTGTGCTCTCTTGGCTTTTTTCATTTTTGTCGTACCCCGTACCCCCGACATCAACGAAGCTACCTACAATGGTATTGGCGTTGGTGCCGTTCCCTCTGTTACGCTCACTACCGCTAGCGGTCAGTCCTATACCTATTCCTACGGTATCGGTGGTGGTTTTAGTGGCAACAAAAAGCGCATGGATGGCGCTACAGTTGATGGTTACTTTTACCCGTGGAACCACAAGGGTCCAGCTCCCGCTGGCTTCAATCCCAGCAAAGGTGTGATGTTTACAACTGCCGATGGTCGCTATACCACCTATGGCTCTAGTGTCATTGAGCAAAAACCACCCCTAGTTTTCAAACCCGCTGTCCGTATTACTCCCTCGACCGTCACCTTAAAGACTTCAACCGGCGCTTCATATACTTATGCCTACGCCAATCTAGATGGCAAAATGAACGGTGTCGCAACCACCTACACAACCCCCATGTATTTCTACCCATGGGGCTACAACGACGTAGCCAAGGACTTTAACCCCTCCAAGGCTCCCGTCTTCGCTAGTCTCGACGGCAAATACACCACCTATGGCTCGACTGTCGTGACTCACAACCCCGCTCTCAAATTTGAGGTTGTCTCGGCTCCACCCACCAGTATCGTCGTCCCTCCCACCACTTCCTGCAAACAGCTCTACGCCTACAACGGCAAACGCTGTGCCCCTACAACCAGTAGCTACTCCGCAGACCAGAAAAACTGTGCTAGCGGGACTACTTTTTGCAGTGAAGACAACCACTCTACTTGCTACTCTACCTGGTCAGAGTGCATGAAGCGTAGCATCCTTGGTTTCAGGTAAACTTGTATGAAAAAACGTGCACAGCGCAAATCCCCCAAAAGTCTGATCATCGGGATAATCATCATCGTTGCACTATCTGCCATCGTCGCAACTAGAGGCCAACAACTCGAGCCTGCCCCAGTTGGGATCAACGAAATCAAAAACACAGCCGGGTCTGTCGACCTCTCCTTTAGTCCGAACAAACTAGATCTAGATCTCGGCAAAGAACGTACCGTTTCTCTCCTCATCAATACTGGAGCGCAAAAAGCCACCGGAGCCCAAATCGAGCTTACTTACGATCCTAGCTATTTGACCATCAGTTCTATCACCCCCAATACTTTTTTTGCCAACGTCCTCTCTAACCCCAGCTTTACCTCAGGCAAAGTCACTTTTACCTATGCCACCAACCCAGACCAAGGTGGAGAGTCAGGCACCGGCAACATCGCAGTCGTCAAAATCAAAGGCTTAAAAACAGGCACAACTTCCCTTTCGTTTGGGGATCAAACCGCGGTCAGTGCGATCGACTCTAACACCAATGTCCTCAAATCCGTCGAGCCCCTCAAGCTGACCATTATCAACCCGGTTTCACAGCCCAACACCGTTGTTGCACCTACCCCCAAACCATCTGCTACAGTTGTATCTACCCCTACCTCTACTCCCACCTCCACCGCTCCTTCGACCTATACCTATACCCCCACCGATTCTGAGCCAAATGATACGCTCAAAAACTATGCCTTTACCCAAGAAGAGCTCGACGAAAAATATGCCGTTGACAAGCCCAGCTTCTTCGAGCGAATCCTCTTATTCTTCAAAAATCTTTTCGCGTCAAAGTCATCCACCGTCAATGAATAGATCAATTAAGCGAGGCTTTACTTTAATCGAGATTTTAGTCGTAGTTTGTATCTTGGCACTTTTGACGCTTGCGCTTATTTTATCCTTTAGCAACCAGCGGGACAAAGCCGACGACGCCAGAACCAAAGCCGACCTCGCCCGTCTCAAGATCGCCTTCGAAGAATACTACAACGACAACAACTGCTACCCACCCGTCGAATGGTTCGACGATGCCTCGGATTGCAACTCCAACCTACTCGCACCCTACCTCCAGAGCATCCCCTGCGACCGCAGTACTGGCCTCCCCTATGTCTTAGAGACCGACAGCACTACTTGTGGCTGGTTCAAGTTTTACGCTACCCTCAACCTACCCAGTCGCGACGCCGAGGCTATCTCGCAGAGGACTAGCAGTGGTGGTAGTACTCTTGGCAACTTTGGCGTTTCATCTACCAATATTGCAGTCTCCATCCACTACGACCCCACCTCTTCCTCTCCTCCAGGAGCTAATCCGAGTGCTGGACCTAGTGATCTCGTTTATTACTGTTCCAATGTGGGCAACTGCACCAATCTCCCTGCCGGCCTGACCTGCAATAGCACTTGGCTCAACGACGCCAACTGCGGTGGCACCAACCAATCAAAATGTTCTGTCGCAAGTATCTGCAACTAGTTATCAAAACCCAAACAGCTTCTTGATCGCAGTCCACAATCTACCCAGTACTCCTTGCTTACTCTGCTCGATCTCATCTGCATTACTCTCGATAACTGGGCTCTCAGGTGCCCCGTGCCACACAAAATCTTCTGGCGCCATTCTCTCTAACACGATTATTGGCGATGGACTGGGTTGGATTTTGACCGTTGGTTTTTTGCTCGGCTTAACCGGCGCACCAACGCTCGGTTTGACACTCGGCGCTACACTAGCAATCAAGCCTGGCGTTGGACTAGGACTAGGATTTAGGCTCGGGCTGGGGGTTGGACTAGGGCTCGGGATCGGACTTGCTACCTTATTTGCTTCTAGGTGGCTCGCCGGTTCTGGACTCGGCTCGACTCGATCGAGTTTCATGACTTCATACAAAAAACTGGCGATCTGGGGAGCGACTTGGGTATACCCAGCCACTTCGTGCCCTACCCCAGGATAGCTATACCAATCTACTCTACTCCCCACCGCTTTGAGCTTGTCTTTGACTGCCATCGACCAGGTATAGGGAACCGT
>CAZCUC010000006.1:0-55220 GCA_964502225.1 uncultured Pseudomonadales bacterium
GGCATTCTCGGTTCGGAACCGAGAGGTAGAGAGTTCGATTCTCTCCACCCCGACAGAAGAAAATCGCAAATCATCAATTCTCAAATTCTCCAATGGGGTTTATGGTGTAAAATAGCTATAATAATTCGGATTAATGGAGGAGAAAGAATATGACCATGCAAAGAACAGTAGTACTCGTAAAACCAGATGGACTCCAGAGGGGACTAATCGGCCCGATCATGGCCAGATTTGAGCAGAAAGGGCTAAAACTAGTCGGTCTCAAGATGATGAGACTAAACGATGAGCTCCTAGATACCTGGTACGCTCACCACAAAGAAAAGTCATTTTTTGCTGATCTCAAAGCATTTATGACCTGGACCCCGATTGTCGCTATGGTCTGGGAAGGTCAAGAGGCCGTCTCGGCTGTGCGCAAGCTTGTGGGGGTGACCAAGGGTTACGAGGCCGAGGCAGGCTCGATCCGCGGTGACTTTGCCATGTCCGGAAGCCAAAATTTGATCCATGCCTCAGATGAACCAGGGAATGCAGAGAAAGAGATCGGGCTTATTTTCTCGAGCGACGAGCTGTTTGAGTATGAAAATGCCGAGGAATGCCTGATCTACTCCGATTTTGAGAGAGGGAAGTAGGGTTTGTGCGCATTGCATAAGTAGGCGAGATTTGAGATAATTTGTTTATGGGTTTAGGTCGTTTGATTGAATTAACTGGTTTAGGACTCTCTCTCAATGGGTTGTCTTTTACGGTTGAACCACTTAGAAGTACGCATAGTGGTAGCTTGATTCGTCTAAGAAAAGATGAAGTAGCGATTTGTGAAGCTAAAGCGGGTATCGTCAGAAATGATCTCGAGAGACTATTTGGTTTATTGCACATAACATT
This sequence comes from uncultured Pseudomonadales bacterium, assembly GCA_964502225.1. Lineage (GTDB taxonomy): Bacteria > Patescibacteriota > Microgenomatia > UBA1400 > UBA12108 > CAJAUT01. The sequence continues at coordinate 871 of CAZCUC010000006.1, forward strand.
CGTCGGGTTATTTGAGGGAAGGGATGGTGGGGTAGATATTTCAACATATCGAGATGAGAAGACGGGCGATGTCGTGAGAAGGTTGGTAGATGAAATTGGCCTCAAACAAGACAATTAGTGAATTTATTTGTGTTATAACCAAGAATTCCTGCCCGTAGTGCTTTTAGCACAGCTGATGCAGGCGGGGAACTTGGATATTGTGTCCCGACCGGGAATTGAACCTGGATCGGAGGTTTAGGAAACCTCTGTTCTATCCATTGAACTACCGGGACGCAGGGATATTATACTAGGTAAGTAGTACTTATTTCAGTTTGATGGTGTACAAGTTGGGGATCGTGCCTTCGGAGAAAGAGAGGCGGGTGATGATCTTGGATCCATCTGGCCAGGGGTAAACGATCGAGGGGTCCATGGGTCCGCCGTAGAGGGTAAAGCGGTTGGTCCCGTCGTACTCGATGATATCGATCCCATTGGCGGAGGTCAGGATCAAGTGATTGGAGTCTGGGTACCACTGGATAGTGCCCACAAAAATCGGTGAGTACTGAGCATTGAAGAGAGTGATGCTTTCGAGTGTGGTGACGTTGTTTTGGAGGGCATGGAAAGCCGAGGGTGAAGAGATCAGCTCGGCAGGGATAGCCTCGGTAAAGTTGGGGAGGAGAGTGAGCTTTGTAGGGGTAAAGACCGATTTGAGAGGAGCGAGGGATTTTTTGGATTTGGGAGTGGGTGAAGGCGCTGGGGTGGGGAGCGTACCTTCGGCGATCAAGAAATTTTTATCTTCTTTGAGATCGTAGATGTACCAAGATCCGGGTTTGATCCCGCGGGATTCCAGCTGGGTAGAGGAGGAGGGCAGAGCCTCGATTAGATGAGAGGGGATATCGAGGGCGGTCGTGGCTTGGTAGAGGAGTTTTTTGTTGTCGGGGGAGAAGTAGAGATTGGTGGCCGAGCCGGTTGCGACCGTCGCCATAAAATCGGGTAGTTTGAGGAGTTGGACGCGCTCCTCTCTAGCTAGCTCTAGCTCCCATTCCGAGAGGATCTGGGGGAGGCGCACAGTCACATCGGTCAAATCGGCCAGATCGTTGAAGGTGCTGGTACTGAGTAGTATGTGGGCGCCACTTTCAAAGGCGACTAAGATCTCTGAGCCATTGGGGCTCCAGGTATAACTACTAGTGACGTAGTTGTATCCAGGTTCGGTACGGGCAATTTGCCTGGCAGTTTTGTTGAGATTGATGGGGGAGGAGGAGAGATCTTGGATGTAGAGACCGTTTTTGGCGATAGCTGATGCAGAGGCGACCGTAAAGGCCAGCTTGGTGCCGTCTGGCGAGGGGACTGCCTGGATAGCCCCAGTATAGGTGAGGGGCTCAAGGGTCGGACTAATGGGGAAAAGCTGGGCGCTAGTTTCGGTGACTAGCTCGGCCGTGATTTGGAGTTGCTTTTTCCAGGTATGGTAGCCATCTTTTTTGATTTCAACATCATAGAGGTTGGGATCTAGGTTGAGGGTGTTGTCGGTCGCGGTGGTGAGCTTGCCGTTGATGTAGACCTCGGCGGCGGTGGGATAGGAGCCAGCAGAGAGGAGACCAGTCCCTTTGATCACTCCACTGCGCGTGGGGCGGTATCCCTGGGCATAGCGGATCATGAGAAAAGTACCAAAGAAAATAAAGAGGATGGTCGAGAGGAAAATGAGCAGGCGCATCTTGGCGGGTGAGGGGAGTTTGAGTTTAGCAAATTTCATATGTCATATTATAGCAACTAAGTGGTCAAGTAACTAACGCAGGACAGCGGAGGGAGTGGAGGTAGCAGAGGGAGTGCTCGTGGGGGTGATGAATGAGTAGTTGAAACTAGCGTCCGCGCCTACCGGGAAATCGGTGTAGAGAGTAAAAGACTCGGTGGCGGGAGTAACCCAATACTTTTTGGCGGGGGCAAAGTCGGAGGTAAAGGTGATATTGACTGGGGTAGTGGGGGTGATTTTTGCGGCCGGGATCGAAACTTGATTTTTGTTTTTGTGGAGAGTGGCGGTGCCGGTCACGAGCGAGGTATTGTCGAGCTTGATTGTGGTCACGGGGACCGGCTTGGCGTCTTTGAGGAGCTCAGCAGAGAGATGATCCTGGAACTTGAGGAGCAAATCGTCGAGGCGCGGATCTTGAGTGGTAGTTGAGGCTCCCTGGACTGCACCACTGGAGGGAATCTGGGGAGAGACCGGGGTAGAGCTTTGATTAAAGATCAAATGATAACAAATGAGCAGAGTAAGGGTGATGACCAAGTTCCAGATTTGGTTATCCAGTGACCAGGAGGATTTGACAGGAGGGAGTGTTGGTTTGGCTAGTTTGTTGAGGCGGGGGAGTGCGACCTGTTGGACAATGGGCTCATCATTAATAGCTGGCTCTGCAACAGGGGAGAGTTGTGGCTCTGGTTCGATCTCGCGGACAAAATGTTTGAGCTCGTCGAGCTTGGCCATGAGTTTTTGCCGCGGATAATAAGTGTTACCTGAGGTAATCAAAGGATGGATCTTGCCTTCGTTTTCCCAGCGCATGATCGTAGCTGACGAGACCCCACAGAGCTGACTGGCTTGGAGCGGGGTCAAGAGATCGTCTTGACCAGCGATCGTGCCGTGCTTGATGGCGTCGAGGATCTGGAGATCTTCTATGGAGTAGCGACGCTGGTTGCCGAGCGTGCGACTGGGTTTAAATCGCCCAGCCTCTTCCCACCGGCGCAAGGTCTTGTCCGACAAGCCGAGCTTGGTAGCGACTTCGATAATTGTGTAGAGCTTGTCCATAACTTGTACATCCAGATATTTGTCTAAGTTTGTTGGGGATATTTTGAGTGTAAATCTGCGGGATTTGAATGTCAAGACTGAATAAATAACGCAATATATATACCTGTAATGCGGTAATAAAGAAATACGTGCGGTAATAATGTGATAGCCGTGAAAACCCCATTTCGCTCCGTGGGCTACACTGGGGCAGGGTGCCCATATTCGGTTTTGAAGGTCATGGTAAAATGAATAGATATGAAGTTTGGTAAGCGTTTAGGGATAGATCTGGGGACAGCCAATTCGCTCGTGTGGCTCGCTGGTGAAGGACTGGTTTTGAACGAACCCACTGTGGTGGCTGTGAACGTGGGTGATATGCGAGTGGTTGCGGTAGGCAACGAAGCCAAGACGATGTTGGGTCGTACCCCGGGCAATATTATCGCTAGTAGACCCATGAAAGACGGCGTGATCGCGGATTATGCAGTGACTGAGGCAATGCTTAAGTATTTTATTACACGAGCCATAGGCTCGACTTGGCTGTTTAAACCAGACATTATGATTTGTGTGCCTGCAGGGTGTACCCAAGTAGAGAGGCGTGCCGCACAGGATGCCACGATTGCGGCAGGTGCCCGCCAAGTGTACTTGATCGACGAGCCACTGGCGGCCGCGATAGGGGCCGGGATCCCGATTGCCGAGGCCTCGGGTAATATGATTTTGGATATAGGGGGCGGCTCGGCCGAGGCGGCCGTGATTGCACTGGGCGGGGTGGTCGTCCACAAAAGCGTGCGAGTAGGGGGGACGAAGCTGGATGAGGCGATCATTGATTTTGCTCGCAGGACCCATTCTTTGATAATCGGCGATCAAACTGCCGAAACCGTAAAAATAAAAATTGGCTCGGCCACAAAACTGGCTCGCGAAGAGAGTATGAACGTCAAAGGACGCGATAGTGTGACCGGCTTGCCGCGAACCGTGGTCTTTACCTCGAGTGATATCCACCAGGCTATGCAGAAACCGCTCTCCCAGATCGTCGGCGTAGTCAAGGCGGTACTCGAAGAAACTCCCCCAGAACTCTCGAGTGATATCATCGATAAAGGTATTGTGATGAGTGGGGGTACCTCTACCTTGAGAAACCTGGATGCCCTCCTGACAAAAGAGGTCGGGGTACCGGCATATCTAGCCGAGGATCCGCTGTTTTGCGTGGTCAAGGGGACGGGGAGAGCGATCGAGAATATTGATAGTTACAGGCGAGCGCTAAGATAATTTCAAATCATAAATTCTCCAATTCTCCAATCGAATGTAATTAATTTGTGTACATTTGAGAATTTGAGATTTATCATTGATATATTGGTATACTGTTGTGATATGGTAATTGGAATCGATGCCTCGAGAGCGTATATTAGCGATAAAACGGGTACCGAGAACTACTCATATCACCTTATCAATGCCATGCTTCGACTGCCAGAAGCAAAATCACACACATTTGTCCTGTTTATCCGACCAAATACGATTGTCCCAAAAGAAATTGTTGGATATAGCAATGTAATTGTCAAAGAAGTCAAGTTTAAGTATTTGTGGACGCAGGTCGGTTTAGCCTGGGAAACATATCAAAAATTGACGATTGATGTATTGTGGGTGCCGGCCCATACTCTGCCCCTCCTTCGCCGAGGCTTCGGAGGGCTAGGCGGTAAGTTGAGGACAGTGGTGACGATCCATGGCCTGGAGTACCAGTGGTTGCCAGAATACAAAAACTGGTTGCAAAAATGGTACCTCCCGCTGTCTACCTATTACGCGGCAAAGTATGCAGACAAGTTGATCGCTGTCTCGCAATTTACCGCAAATCAACTCAAAAAAGAACTACATACTAGCTCAAAGAAGATCAAAGTGGTGTATGAAGGGGTGGACGTTGGACAACCAGAATACTCAGAGAATCAGCTTTACCAGCAATTTGGGGTAACAAAAAAGCAATATGTTCTCTTTGTGGGGACGATCCAGCCAAGGAAGAACTTGGTGGCTTTGATAGAGGCATTTGCTTTGATAGCCAAAGATCTACCAGGCATAAAACTAGTGATTGCGGGTGCTGTAGGGTGGGATTACGGGGAGGTACTGCGAGCACCCTCCAGATATGGGATTCAGGAAAAGGTGGTATTTACAGGGAGAGTAGGCGAGCTAGAACTGAGCCAGTTGTACCAGGGGGCCGCACTATATGTCCAACCCTCGATCACAGAGGGGTTTGGATTACCCGTGCTAGAGGCGATGGCGCACAAGGTCCCTGTCGTGAGTAGCGATGGGGGAGCACTAAAGGAAGTGGTGGGCGATGGGGGAGTATTAGTCAATCTCAAATCACAAATGCCAAACCCGCTTCGCAGCGAGGCGAGTTCTCAAATTGGAGACGATTTTGCCATGCGACTTGCTGATGCAATGAAGCGTGTGTTAAGTAGTAAAAAACGACAAGATAGTTTAATCTCTATGGGACTGAAGCGAGTCAAATCTTTCACCTGGGAAAAGGCGGCAAAAGATAGTTTGGAGGTCATAGTGGGGGAGGGGTATAACAAGAAATTTAGATTCTAGATGATAGACGATAGATTTTAGCATTTCCCAGATATTAAAACAGTATAAATAATTTGATCGAAAGGACATTTTTCTAGATAATTTTGCGATAAGTTATAGTCTTAGAGTATTTATATCTGAGATTTAGGCAGTTGGAAGATGGTTTGTAGACATCTTATTAATTATAAGGTGATAATTTTGAGTCATTTTATGGTCAATTTTGCACTATTTTTCCAGAAAAGGTATGATGAGGGTAAGAATTAGGATCTAGAATTTTGGAAATAGGTAAAAAAATGAGTAAAAAGTCACGTAAAACCAAAAATCAAAGTACTAAAAAGGCTGATTTACCCGTAGAAATTTTGGGTGTGACTATCTTTGGCACTCGATATAATCAAGTGCTAAAGAAACTTTGGCTCCAGAGGAAGGAATTGCTCCATGTGGCAACAGTAAATCCAGAGTACATAATGGAGGCTAGGACCAACCAAAAGTTCTCCCAAGTGCTAGCCAAGTGTTTGACTGTAGCTGACGGGCATGGAGTGGTGTGGGCTAGTCAAATTCTCCAATCACAAATGACAAATTCTCAAATTGGGAGCGTGGAGCGGATTAGTGGGACCGAGCTAGTCCACGAGATCCTGCGTCATGCGGACGAAAAACAAGAAAAAGTGTTTTTGCTCGGAGCGGCACCCGGGATAGCGGAGCGAGCCGCCAGGGAAATGAGTAAAAAATATCCTGCTGTCCAGATGTCGTGGTACGAAGGAGCCAAGACCGTGGCTGTCGAGAAAAATGAGGAAGCAAGTATGACAATAGCCAAGATAAATGGCTTTGAGCCCGACTATTTGCTAGTTGCTTACAGCTCGCCGTACCAAGATATCTGGATCGAGGACAACCGACCATACCTGCGGGCCAAAGTGGCAATGGGGGTCGGCGGGGTGTTTGACGAGTGGGCAGGGCTGATCAAAATCTGCCCCGCATGGATTGACCGGATAGGGATGAAATGGCTGTGGAGAGTGATCCACGAACCATGGAGATGGAAAAGGATCGTGCGAGTTTGGCTGTTTGGATTACTTGTTGTGTACCACAAGTTGATAGATTGATCTAGTTTGTACGGAAGTAGTGGGAGTGGGAAAAACTAAGCTGTACTAGTAGTAGGTCTTTAAAGGCGACAAGGGAATTTTGCTCATAAAAAAGTAGTAGGGTGTCACGATAATTTTTTTCGTCTACTGTGCGGTAAGAGATAGGGATCAGGTCGTTACTGAGCAAGAGTGCGTTTCCAAGTAGGCGCGCAGTCCGTTTGTTGCCGTCTATAAAGGGTTGGATATAGGAAAACATGGCGTCCGCAATAAGAGTTTGCTCAATAGGATTACTAGTCTGATTGATGATGGTGATAGTTTGCTCGAGCGCCAAAGAAATAGTTTGCGGATTGATGAGGGGTAGATACATGGAACCACTAATGCCAACTGGCTGGTGTCTTATGCCAGCTTTGATGTTTAGTCCATCTGTCAGTATCTCGTGAACATGGACGATGTAGTCTAGGGATAGGCGACTTGGTTTGGGAGGATGATTCCAGATATGGTCCACGGCTTTTTTGTGATTGAGGATCATCTGGGTTTCGTAGCTAGTTTTGGTGGGTGAGGGGGATCCTGTGGTCAGGAGAGTGACTGTTTCTGGGAGAGTGTAGGTGTTACCCTCGATGGCCGATGATTTCCAGGAAAAGTCGATGGTAAAGCGCTCTTTTTCTTTTTCAGTTATAACTGGTCCAAGGATTGCAATTGATTTACTCAAACTGCGAAGGGGGACGGATAACTCGGCTGGGATGAGTAGATGGTGGAGATGATCAAAGACTTTGGTATTAAAGTGAATTTCTTTGTTTAGATCTCTCGGGAGCGCAGGTGATAATACGGGATTGTAGTCTGCTAGCTGGTAAAGGGTAGAGCGGCCAGAGCCTAGGGTGACAATTTGGCCTGATAAAAGTAATTTTTGCAGTTCACGCAGTAGAGTAGGGCGTGTAATATCTGGCAATTTATTTTGTAAATTGAGACGAGAAAGGGGTCCTAGGGCAAGGATGTCTAGTATCGACTCCAGGCGTCGAGTGTTTTTCGTCTCATTTTTCATGACGTTATCGTCTCAAATTGATACGATTATGTCAAATGGGGGACTTGTGACGAACAACAAGCAGGAAGAATAAATGACAGAAACTGTCAGATTTTGATGACGTAGTCATCCTTCCTACCTGTAGTCGGTTAATGGTTATTGAAGCCAGGCAGCTCCATGGTCACAAATCGGATGATTTTCCAATTTTTGCAGATCATCTCGCATGAGGAGGTAATGTTCGTTGCCGGAACATACAACTTCGATATCGTTGTATCCGACTTGATATAACATATCTGTCCAGCTTGCGCCGTAGCTTTCATGCCACATCCAATATGATGAGACTCCTGTCGGGAGGTAAATATCCTCCATGGGGTTGGGCTGGGGGTCTGATCCGGGCATGAATTCTGGTGAAGCGGGAGGCGGCGCCTGCACTACATTAGTGTTGATGACAAAGTCAAAAGACTCAGAGTCAACACCTTGCGGGACTACGATATATAGCCAGTCTACGTCACAAAACTTTGTGCTGAACGCAATTCGACTGACAGATGTGCCTTCTGGAATCTCAACTACGTAGTTTGGGACAGTGACCGCAATGGCGAGATCTGTCCTGCCTGTTCGTAGCGCGAAGTGGTACCGCCCATAACTTTCTCGATATGTCATCCAATCTTGCGTTTGAGTGGCATAATTGTCTCCCACTAGTGGGATTGAGAGATTGGTGAAATACCATGGATCTTCGCTCCTCTCAGCTTGAGAACATGCATAGTACTTCTCATGATCGGGCCAGTCTTTAACATGAATTTCGTTGTGCGACAGAATGGTGACAGGAGTCTTGGGAGCTGGGGTAGGTTCCACTTGTGAGTCGGCAGCATCCTTGCGGGTGACTACATACTTCGATAGTTTGGTTGCGATGACTCTGAATGATTTGGTTGTTGAGCAAGTAATATCGACGATGGGATTGACTTGTGTGAGTTGTACAAACTCGACATTGATATTCTTACCGGCAGTCACTTGCACAATTTGCTCACCTTCTTTGATGCTCGTTGATTCTGAGTCATTTGGGCCGACAAGCGTTAGATCTGTCGTAAGAAAATCTACGATTTCGATGCGATAGTCGTTGGGGCCAGCGACTGTGTAGCACGGCAAGGTGGGGGTTACAGTAGGAGCTGGCGTTGGGTACGCGTAGCCACAGGCGGATATTGCGCAAATTACAATCCATACGATCCAGTACAATTTTGATACATTTTTTGCTGTGTTCATTTTATTCTCCTTGAGTTGTTGGGTTAGTTTATTAACATCTTTCGATGTTTGACAAACTTTGCCCAACAAAGGGGAGATATAACCTATAACCGACTTGTTAAAGAGCCTTCTGAGATCAAAATGGTAAGAGCTAATCTCACCTTTTGACTTCAAAAGTATGCGTATCCTATAGTCATGTTCATACTTAGTCAATATATGGTGATCTACAGATATAAAACTGGTCAGGAAATATTGACGAGAGATGTGGGTATAATGGAGGGATGGGAAAAGATGTTGCAGTGGTTGAGCCAATAATTAGTGTAACAACAATCGAAAAACCAATTTTTTCAGATATTGCGAAAATTTTTGAAGCTCAATTTGGGAGTGTCAGGGAAGTGTTCCAAAAGATGGAAGGATATGACGGCCATACTGGGTACCTGAGTGACTTGACAGTTCTGCTAGATCAAATGCAAACTGAGCACTTAGATAGATTGAAAAATTTGGGTGCACGTGGCTTTAACCATGAAGAAGAATTAGAGATGCAGAGGATCACGCTTGGGGCACTGACCAAGACTAGTCTCCTTTTACAATCGTTTAAAGAAAATGCGACTGTAGACGAGATGGTGGTGAAATATCTAGGAGAAGAGATGGGTGATGATAGGGCAAAGAGTATGAATTTTGATATGGTAGAAGATCTGGAAACTGCTAGGGATCTTAGGGCGGCATTTCCAGATTTGAAGACGGCCAATAAAATACTTGGACTAGAGCTTTTGGTACGCGGTTTGTATAACCAGAGGCAGTTACGGATTACTGATGAACAAGCAGATGCGTGGGTTACAGAGATGTATCGCCGAATGGCGGAAAAAGCCAAGGAAAGAGCATCTTCATCAACCCATGAAGACCCCGAGATGTTAAAAGCATATACAGACACAGATAGGGCGGCGGTTTTGCTAAAAAATGCACTCACATCGCTAAAAGAAAGTGGTTTCGTTGGCAACATGCCTAGGATACTGATTGTTGGCCCTGGACTTGGTAAAGTAGAGGGTCAAGCAATAGAAGACTGGCTTGGCGCTGATTGGTCGGAAGGCATGGCTATCGATGCAGTGGATCCAGAGCCACAAGTGGGTGCATGGGAAAAGATGAATCTGATACGGCAGACACTGGTTGAGTATGCAGACGACGAAGCCAATCAGGGCAAAGAGTACGAGGTAATTATCTCGATTGGATCTGGTCTTCACAATGACTATTCTTTGCATGACTGGTTAGAAGAAAATATGGCTCTCACTAAGTTGTCAGCCAAAAATGCAATTGTGATAGTAGAAGCTGGAGCGATCGATCCAGGCGAAGAAAACAAACGAAGAGGCTATGCGACTGCTTTTAATAGAGATATGGCAAAGATGATGATAGGGCTTTATGGGCCAATTAGAGAGCATCAGTTAGACGAAAATATACCTGAGATGAATCCTGCTGTGATTATGTTTCCTAGTATAATCTACGACCTATTTGCGACCATGTCGGAAGGTAGGCTTCTAAATTATCCCTTACAGGATCCTTTGGAGGAAAAGGCTCACATGATTCAGCTACGCGAGGAATCAAATATGAGGGCAATGAAAAGAACCGACTATGTTGCGCATCAAGATCCGTTAGAGTATCCTTTTTGGATCGTTGGAAATGTAGATGATATTCGAGGGATGTGGATTTGGCAGGCAAAGAGTGGAGATGTTGAAGGTGGTCAGGCATGGTCTGATTTACTGAAGAAAATGGAACTTTTGACTAGGCCTTACTTTGTTCCTGATCGCGTAGTAGTTTGAACAATAATTTAAAAATACTTTTTAGAGTGGTTGCAAACTCTGGGTGATCAATAATTATTGCCTGAAAATCGTTATTCTCAAAGGAGAATAAAGAGATGAGATTGTTCCAGACGTCTATTTCTGCGGGCATGGGGTAGAGTTTGGGATCTAATAGATACACCTCTGAGAGACTTTTGGGATCTCGAGAACGGTCTTTAAATGCTTTACCTCCTTCTGTGTTGCTGTTTAGAGCATAGGTATAGATCCCCCTTTCTATACGAGCGTGGGAATATTTGTGTAACACCTCATCAAGGGTTGGCGTTGCCTTGCCCCAACCTACGCAACCATAGATTTCCTTTTTATCAGGTTTATATGTCAACTCTAAGACTTCCCTTAGTCCAGATTTGCCCTGATAGTGACTCACAATTGGACTATCTAATACCTTTTTATAGTCATTTAGGAGGGATGGGAGTGTGTCATTAAATAGTGTGACCGCCTCGTCCACTTCTTGCTTCCGATCCATGAGATAGGTCTTGAGCTGAGTGGGGGAGCCGACCTGGTAGTGGGAGCGACTATCCTTGATAAATTTGTGGACGAGACTACGGCGTTCGAGACTCTTGAGGATGGTGTAAGTATTCTTTTTAAGACCAGAGTATTTTTCGAGTGTGGATGCAGGGAGGGTGCCGTACTTGAGTAAGGTTTCGTAGAGAATAGATTCTTTGTCAGATAAACCAAGCGAGATAAGGAGCTGGCGGCGGAGCTGAGTGGAGGACTTCATAGGTTCATTTTAGCAAGTATATTTGATCTGTCAAGATAATATGACCATAAATAGATCTGGAGATCATGTAATATTGACGGTTATTATAAATTGCTATAGGATACGCGGAGTTAATTGTTAGAGAGGAGAAATATGAATAATCGCGAAAGTCATGTACACGGAAAAGGTTGTGGATGTGGAAAATTTGATTACGGCGAAAATGGTGCTTGTGGATATTGTGGCAATCTGAACCCAGACTTTGTGAGTAGCCGATCTAAAGATCTGGTATTAGACAGTAATGCGAATGCAGGCGATCATCCAGACTTTGAAGAAATCTTGGTGCCAGACGTGAATCCGAATGAGAATCAGGCAAGTTGCTTGGCTCTACTAGCTGGGGCAAGCCTGGCAGTCATTGGATTTGCGTCGTTGATTGGGTCTGGAAGCATTTGGCTTACCGAAAGAGAAAGCTTGTATCAGTTTGCAGATATATTCCAGCTAGATCATGCGGTTGCACTGACTGCAGCAAGAGCCACGATGTCCACCTTGGGGATAACTGGCATGGCTGAACTAGTATCATCGCTCTACTTCGTGGGACAAGGTTACAACTTAAATAAATAAGGAGAAAAATATGAAGACTGCAGCGCAAGAGTACTTTAGGTCAGAATTTGCTAGATATAGGGCACCAGGTTATCAGCTATTTTGCAAGAGAAACTTACTTGGATACGAAACTATTGTCATAGAAAATGCACAAAGCCCGACTGAGGCTCTACGTGAACTTGTAGAATCCTACCAGTCTAGTGGTGAAGACGTTCATCTGATAGAGGGGGGTAGCGTAGTTCTGCCTGAGCACCGAGTGATAATAGCGATGCAACAGCTCTGTCCTAAAGGCGTGGATAGGTCCGACACCAAGCAGCATTTACTAAGAATTGCGGCCGAGTTTTAGTACCAGATCATCGAAAATATCCAGCAGGATCATCCGCTGGACAACCCGACTGAAACTGTTTAGTATTAGGGTATGGAAACAGAAAATAAAAAGATTTGGGTGATTGGGCTAGGTGTTGTTTTTACTGTGATGTTTGGGATGTGGGTCTTTAGCCCAGCGGAGGTAGTAGTGACAGGCACTGGGATGGTGTCCGTGCCAGCTACGAGCGCAACTTTTAATGTGACAGTCAATGTGATTGCCGATTCGGCAGACGTGGCCTTGACTGATTTGCGCAAAAAGATCGAGGGAGTACGCAAGCAACTAACAGAGATGAATATCAGATCAGAGGATATTGCAGAGACGCAGATAACTCTGACTCCGGCGGCGGCAGTAGTTGCTGGGGCCAAGGGTTACCAGGCAATGACGACACTGAGCATCAAAACTACCAATGTAGCCCAAGTCCCCGAAATGATCGTCAATATGTATGTTAGTGGAGCGACGATTGTGTCCCAACCGGTGGTGAGTGTAGAAGACCAGGACAAATTGGAGCAAGAGGCGCTGAACGATGCATTAAAGGACGCTAAAAATAATCTGGGTATGACGGTAGGATTTAGGCCCATTCGCAAGATAGTGGGGATAGAGCAGGCTAGTAGTGGCAATACAGCAACTAGTATAAAGGCTGTGACTGACAACAAAGGATCATTTGAAGTAACTAAAGCTGTCCAGGTTCTTTATAGAGTCTGGTGAGAGATGAGACCTAGTTTTTTGAGTAGGGGAGGTAGGATGAGGAGAGTAAATGCACCCTGAATAAAGTTGGTGGTGAAGGAGAGGATGAGGGTGGTCACAAAAAGGAAATAGTTTTGTTTTTCAGTAAATTTATAGAAATGTGCCAGCGAGTAGTACATGAGGAGATAAGCGATCGTGATCTGAGAGTCGAAGATGACAGCGAAGGTAGAGGTCTCGATATTGTTGGAGAATGCCGAAATAAAGCCAGTGGCGACGGCAGAACCTAGGTAAACGAGAACTGAGATGATGAGTAGAGCGAGAACTTTAAGGGCAGATTTGAACATATATCCTCCTGGGTATTTGAGTATAGTTTAATAGTAGCAAGTTTTGGGGGGAATTGCACTAGGGATTAAGGAAAACCAGTGAGTTTAGATCTACCTGACTGTGATATTTTATCATGTAAGACTCTTTCGATTGTCATAATAGGTGTTTCACCTTCGGTGTGAGTGGCTAAGCCGAGATACTTGCCAATTTGGTCAATAGTGCTGTCTGGCGCCCATGATAGGTGCTCAATTGTGGGGACTGCGTGATCAATAGTGACTGCTCTATCTCTGCTCAATTCTGGAATAATTTGCCGTGAATGTGATCTGATGTATCCCACTGGATCCGAGTCGTATTCTGCTTGGTTAAAATCTGGCTGGAGGAAAAAGTGATTGAGAAAAGTTTGTAGTCTGTCGTTGCGCTTGTCTGAGACAATATCTGCTGGCATAATACTCACATTGAGTGCAGTTCTGCGCTCTTTGGTTTCGCCAAGTCTGTCAAACCATGAGTCTGCCAGTCTGACGAGATCTGCTCTAGTAATTTCTGGAGACATAGACGGGTTTATATTCTTTTCAACCTCAACTGTTTCTAATACTGCCATATAGCTCGCTTAACAACCTTATAAGATTGACTGCTAATACTTTAACAGGTTTTGTTATTATAGTCATTATGTGTACTACCATTTATTAACTTTTTGTATAACTCGTTCCAAGTTTCTTTTCATCAGTAATCTGTCGATTGTGTTTACTAGGATCCTTGATCCTAGGCTATTTTCCTTATCTGGTTCCAGGATAGTTCTTAGCTCATCTGGAGTAGTATTTTTGCCTAATCCTAGTGCTTCCATTTCTGGATGAACATAGGTGAGTAAGCACGGTAAACTGTCTTGTTCGTTTACTGCTGATAAATTGAAGGTGTAATCAATAGACAATAAATCAGTTAGATGAGTGATCAGCGGGTAAATAGGATTGCTTTTGTCTTTTCCGTCCCAGTACTGCCGAAAAACGCCTCTCAGGTTTGGTGGCCAAGCTTCAATAATTGAGTCTATCTTATCTTCTTTGTATAGCATAACATGACTTCTATTTCTTCTTCTACTTACCTAATATTCTAAGGTTAATAATTCTGTCGAGAGTTTTAAGATTAGAGCTATTGTGAGGAATGATAAATTGTCTAGTACGGCTATTCTTGTCAGCGTATACGTGAGTGACGGCTCTATTATCGGATGTGCCTATGCTTGCATTTGGACTAATTGGGTCGATATATACGATATGATTATCTGGAGTAACTATTATGTTGCCAACCCAGATATCGTTCCAAGGGAGATTTTTGGTGTCCAGGATATTTGCAAAATTGATAATCTCTTGCATTAGGGAATCAGATAATCTGTCGTTGTTTTGCAGATATTCTTCCAGAGTGATTCCGGGAATGTAATCTAGTACATATCCTACTAGGTTTTCGCTCTCTTTGAAATGAATTAAACTCTGAGCATTGGCAAAATATTGCAATTGACTATTCTCTAGCTTGCCTTCGATATATTTCAAGTATTGGAACTCTTCTATTGTGAGATTGTATGCTTCTGGATTATTTTTTGCTATTTTGACTACTACTTCTTTGCTAGTTAAGTTATTTGTAGCTAGATATACATCTCCATACGCACCTCCACCCAAGTGTTTTGTTATTGTAAACTGGTTGCTTTCGCTGTCTACTACAATAGCGGATTTTTCATTCACTTGATCTGCAGTAATAATAGGTATGTCGATGAAAGTCGGGATATTTGAGGGTTTAAATCCTGAGTTAAGCATCAATTTGTTCTCTTTGATCATGTCGCTAATTGCTGATAGTGGTTTTTTCTCTAGGTAAGTCATTAATAGTTGTCGTCTATATTTTTTAATGGCATCTAGGTTTGCGATTAGGGATTCATCTCCAGTACTAACTATTAATTGTGCCTCGTTGTACGCCAGATCCTTGGCCAGCTTGTTGTCTTCGTTGTTGTAAGTCTGGAGATCTGTGTCGCCTGTGAGTAATTTCTCTATGGCAGTTTGGTAGTCAGTTTTTTTGGTAGTGAGCTCCTCTTGGGAAGTGATGACTCTGATTGTGATTAGACCGTTGCCAAACTCAGTTTGATTGGCATTCATCTTGGCGAGGACGTCTTTTTTATTTTCTTTGGTTAAATCAGCAATGAACTTGGCTAGTTGGAGATACTCTTGTTGGTTGAATAGTTGAGTGATATGGCGATGGGTTTCTGATCCAATAACTTCGATCCTAAATGATCCATCGGGGTTTAGTGTGAAAGTAGGGTTGTTGCCACTAATACGACCGACATTGAATGACCATTGTTGAGGATCGAGTTGGGTGGCAGCCAGGATGAGTGCGGTTTTGTCGTCAGGACCCCAGTCTGGGTTGTCCCGAATACTCTTTATGAGTGCTTGCTTGGTTTGATCAATCAAAATCTGGTATTGAGGATCATCTTTGGGGATTGTCTCTCCAATAGCCTTTAGGATGCGCATGGCTTTGAGTGACTCAGGATAGCCATAGAGAAGCTCTGGAAGCTTAGTTTCGAAGGCATGGGTGTTGTCGGCAATGGTGACAGCAGAGAGGATGAGATCTCTGATGTCTGAACTGGCTAGATTAATAGGAGCAATATCGTGTTTGAGGATAGCTTCATGAATAATGGCTACTTGCTCTTTGTTGAATAGGCGAGAAAGGGGATGGTTGAGGTTGTTTTCTAGTTGTTCACGGAAATATCTGGCAGAGAGGACGTTGTGGCCGTTGTCGATGCCGAAGCGACTGGTGTTGATCCCCTCACGAACAGTGGGGTTGGTATATCCTAGGTCATGTCGATCTTGGATAACCATCGCTGCAAGATAGTCGATGGCCTTAATGTCTTTGCCTTGAGCTTTGAGTTTGTCGAGAATGTCAAAAGTGACTTTGGTATTGTGTTCAAATAAGTGACGCAGGCCATGATCCCCCAGGAGATTCTCGGTATCGACATAGTCTTGGTATGCCAGAAGGTGGATTTCTTCGATGAGCATGGACTGAATCTCTTGCATGGAGATGGAACCTGGACCTGAGAGCTTGACGCTTCCTGCAGCGATAGCTTCTTCCATCTTGCCTAGATAGAGGTTGATGAAGTCGTGGAGGAGGGCATGTTTGACAGAATTGTTCCGCTTTTGATAATTGTCCATAAGCCTGTCAGCTTCTATAAGTGCATGTTGCTTGATGTCATTGATCTGCATATTTTGAGTAGAGACAATTTTCACAGGCTTGATATAGGATGTCATGGCAGCTTGATGGACTTTTTGGCTTGACGAAGCTGCGTTGTTGTAAATATCATAGAGGTCTTTGGCATCGGTACGAGAGGTGACATAAGCTCTTTCACTCGTGCTCATTTGCGAAGATTGGATGGGGGTAAGTGAGGGAGTAGAGAGACCACTTCGCAAGTTGGTTAATGTAGGATTGATGCTTTTGATCCAGATGATGAAATCTTCATAATTATCGCCAATAAATGAGAATATAGTGCTATATGGTTCTGGAAGTAGTTCTACCGTATCTGGTAGATCAGCAATAAATTTGGTTATTGGCTCGGCAAATTTTATTCCCAGATATAAGAACTTGTTGAGCTTGATTGGTGGTTTTTCGACCTTGACAGGAATGAGTGATTCTCGTGGAGTATTGTTCTGATTATTTTGTGCATAATACTCCTCAAATAACTGTCTTCTCTTGGCCTTGATGGTGGATATCTCTAGGAGGACTGAGCTGTCGTCTGGAACGGTAACGAGGAGGGCTTCTTGGTACGCCAGATCCTTGGCCAGCTTGTTGTCTTCGTTGTTGTAAGTCTGGAGATCTGTGTCGCCTGTGAGTAATTTCTCTATGGCAGTTTGGTAGTCAGTTTTTTTGGTAGTGAGCTCCTCTTGGGAAGTGATGACTCTGATTGTGATTAGACCGTTGCCAAACTCAGTTTGATTGGCATTCATCTTGGCGAGGACGTCTTTTTTATTTTCTTTGGTTAAATCAGCAATGAACTTGGCTAGTTGGAGATACTCTTGTTGGTTGAATAGTTGAGTGATATGGCGATGGGTTTCTGATCCAATAACTTCGATCCTAAATGATCCATCGGGGTTTAGTGTGAAAGTAGGGTTGTTGCCACTAATACGACCGACATTGAATGACCATTGTTGAGGATCGAGTTGGGTGGCAGCCAGGATGAGTGCGGTTTTGTCGTCAGGACCCCAGTCTGGGTTGTCCCGAATACTCTTTATGAGTGCTTGCTTGGTTTGATCAATCAAAATCTGGTATTGAGGATCATCTTTGGGGATTGTCTCTCCAATAGCCTTTAGGATGCGCATGGCTTTGAGTGACTCAGGATAGCCATAGAGAAGCTCTGGAAGCTTAGTTTCGAAGGCATGGGTGTTGTCGGCAATGGTGACAGCAGAGAGGATGAGATCTCTGATGTCTGAACTGGCTAGATTAATAGGAGCAATATCGTGTTTGAGGATAGCTTCATGAATAATGGCTACTTGCTCTTTGTTGAATAGGCGAGAAAGGGGATGGTTGAGGTTGTTTTCTAGTTGTTCACGGAAATATCTGGCAGAGAGGACGTTGTGGCCGTTGTCGATGCCGAAGCGACTGGTGTTGATCCCCTCACGAACAGTGGGGTTGGTATATCCTAGGTCATGTCGATCTTGGATAACCATCGCTGCAAGATAGTCGATGGCCTTAATGTCTTTGCCTTGAGCTTTGAGTTTGTCGAGAATGTCAAAAGTGACTTTGGTATTGTGTTCAAATAAGTGACGCAGGCCATGATCCCCCAGGAGATTCTCGGTATCGACATAGTCTTGGTATGCCAGAAGGTGGATTTCTTCGATGAGCATGGACTGAATCTCTTGCATGGAGATGGAACCTGGACCTGAGAGCTTGACGCTTCCTGCAGCGATAGCTTCTTCCATCTTGCCTAGATAGAGGTTGATGAAGTCGTGGAGGAGGGCTTCTTTTGAGGCGTTGTTGCGCTTGCCGTAGTCGCCCAGCAATCGATCTGCTTCGTAGTAGGCTCGCTGTTTTACTTCGGCTATATTGCTAGATTTAGCTAGTCTTCCTGGCTCGATGTATGCATTCATGGCAATTTGGTGATTCTCGTAGCTAGACTGAGGGTTGGAATAAATATCGGCAAGCTTGGGAGCCGTCTCTTTGGTCTTCTCTAGATAATCTTCTTCATTTTGGATGAAAATAGAAGTAGAGAGGAGATTGGATGTGAAATTAATGTTGCCAACTTTCCTAAAGAAGGAGTTTAAGAGGGCTGCAGAACGAGTCTCTAGCTCCAACATAAGTTGGGCACTATCGGAGATTATTCCGACTGGTCGCTTCAAGTCTCCATAACTACGATTGAGAAAAAGTTGTAGGTTGAAAAGTGGACCAGAGATATATTTGGTGACAAAATTTGATTTTTTGGTTGTTGGGAGAGCTAGCTGCGCTATGATATAGGTCTCTGCCTGATCTAGTGCATCGTAGTGATCTTGGATATTTTTGGCGGCGACTGTGCCATTGACGGGGAGTGTCTTGGCGATCGCCTGTAGAGCATTGTGGAGCTGGTCTAGACCAGAGATGTCGATTGTTTCCTCGCCACCCTTAATATCTTTGCCTACCTGATCTAGAAGTTTCCGTACTTCATTAATTTTTTGTAGGGCCACGTTGTAGTCGAAGGGTTCGTGAGTGATGTCACCTTTGAGCGCGAAAGCGATTATTTCGAGTGATTTTTGGATGTGTGGTTTATTGAATGTGTGGTCGTTGAGCTCTAGGATTACTCGATTGCTGTCTGTTCCAGTAGTTGCACTGATCCCGTTTGTAACTAGTTTCTGTATTGGCACAGCGCAAGATGAGCAGTCGGAGGAGGTAGATTGATTGACTGGAATTCTGATCATAGCACCTGACCAGTCGTCGTTTTGAAAGATATTTTGGTTTGAGTTGATCATGTCAAACAACTCAACAGTACTAGTTGTTTTGCTCAGATACTCTCTGAGTATGTTTGGATCTTTAATATTTTTTACTAAACCATCACTTGTTGCAAAGAAGATATCGCCAGGTTCGGCTTTCCCAAAGAATACGTACGGAGTAGTGGCTGTATCAGTACTACCTCCTAACTGATATGGCGAGACAACCCCTTTTTCATCTATATTTTGTTGGCTATATGCTTGATCATTTTTGGCATAACTAAAATAATTTGATGGATGAATTAACGATTGGTAACCTGGATCACTTGCAAACACGCCATTCGTAGTTAGAAGATAAAGAGTTCCTTTTCTCAGGAGAAATATGGGTGAATCACCAAGTCCAAAACCGCCGTAGTATTGAGCTCCGTTTTTTTCGATTAGTGAGAGGCCGCTTATTGTGGTGTTCTTGTCTAATTTAGTTAAGTCAGCTTTACCAGTAGACGTGCGTGGCCTGAAAGATGGTTGAATTTTGCTCAGATAGTTTTTTACTATATCGTCGTGCAAGGTTTGGACAAATTGTGTGGCTTTACTAGTCTGCATATTCGCGAATATATTCGAAAAAATCTGACTAAGACTCATGATATTTGAGGTAGAAGTGGTCCTCAAAAGTAATTGTGTCGCTGTTTTGGCACCGAGATGACTATCTTTAGCATTCCCTACACCGTCACCAACTGCGATTGATCTTGTTTCTTGGTTGTCACTGGCGTAATCTTGTGAGACATCTTTTGCTGGAAGTTTTTGGATATAGCTAGAGGTTGTTTTGATATTTGCTTGTTCTGCTATGGGGGTTGCCCGCTTTGTTGTGGTCGAGCTAGTAGGGATGATGCCAAGCTTGATGAGGTCCCGGATGATAGAAGAGTTGGGGGTGTTTTGGTAGACGGTAAAGAGGGTTTTTGTACCCGGTATGTAGTGACCTACTTCATTTAAGTTGGGTAAAGGGTCAATAAATACAACTAAGCCAGATTTGTTAATCATGATATTGGTCGGCCAAATATCTGTCCAAGGAATGTTTTGCTCATCTAGTGTTTTACCAAACTCGATTATCTGATCTATCTGTTCCTGAGTTAGTGAATGGTCATTGAGATATTCAGAAAGAGTGACTCCATCTACATGCTCCATTACATACCCAATAATATTGTCGTCGACATTTGATTTGAGGGTGGATATAGCTTTGGCAAAATGATTGTTTCCAGGGAGTCTGCTCTCGGCAGATTTCAGGAAATCAAATTCTGACATGGTTAATTCGAAGGCGTCTCGAGCATATGAAGTAGAATCAAAGTTCGGTATCATGCTTGTTGTTTCAGGAGGAATTTTTTTGATTATTTTGATCGCGACAGTCTTGCCTGTTTGCGTGTGCGTGGCCTGATAGACATCTGCGTAGCTACCACTACCGAGGTGACCAGTTATCTCATATTCGTCTTGACTATTGGCTTTATATTTCGAGCCGATTTCAATGTTTGAGTCTGAAACTGACGGTTTGTACTCTGAGCTATATCGGATCCTGGGGAGCAATGGGTAGTCGTAGACTACTTCGTGCTTGGATTGGTTGATTTGTACCCCTCCGCCCCAACCGACGCCATTTTCATCGATGCCTATTTTGTAAACCTCTTCTTCCTTACTGGCGTCTTTGAAGATACTCACGACGTAAAACTGAGGTCCTGAGGGGTTTGCTTGGCTTTGTGGGGTGAGTGTGTAGCTAATTTGGGAGTAGGGGACACCAATACTGTCGGCGTATTTACGTACACCGGAGGGGAGATTATCTGTTAATCCAGGAAATTGAATGATACCTACTTCGATCCCTAGGAAGCGATCAAGCCACTGGCGGAATCCAGATCTATTTTCTTGGGCTATAGGCTGCTTAGTTGTGACATAGAGATCTATTGGTTCTACTAGCATGGTATCTTGAGACGCAGTAGTTACGCTGATTAGGTATGGACTAGCGTCGCTGGCAGTTGAAAGCTCTTCGGCAGTGGGGAAATGGTTGGATGAGAGTTGGTTGAGGCTTTCGTGCCTGTTTTCTCTATCTCCAGTTATTGCGATGTATTCGTTTCTTTCTTTGTTGAAGAAAGTGCGAGTTCCGTCTGGTCTAACCAATACGACGGTTTGGCCTTCGTCTAAGTACTGCATCAAGGATTTGTTGTCTGACGGGAATATTTTAGCAAGGTTCAAGGTGTGATTATTCGTAAATGTCCAGTTGATAGCCGGATT
Source organism: uncultured Pseudomonadales bacterium (assembly GCA_964502225.1). Taxonomy (GTDB): domain Bacteria; phylum Patescibacteriota; class Microgenomatia; order UBA1400; family UBA12108; genus CAJAUT01. The sequence continues at coordinate 22,193 of CAZCUC010000006.1, forward strand.
ACCAATAAGTGCTTCGATCTTGGTTTGAGGAGTAAATTCTCGATATCTGGCTAGCTCAAAATGATCGTACAATAGGCCGGAGGTACGAATCACTGACTCTAGCGCAAGGACTTCGGGGTTATCGGAATTGAATAGGAAAGCGGCAACATAATGCATTGTAGCTTCCTTTATGTCTAGATTAGGATAGCGAGATTTGAGTATGCCTAGTAGTATGTCTTTTGCAATGTTTCCAGTGTTTATCGCGGGATTGGGGATGTGGGTTTGACCTTCAAGATCTTCGATAATGTTCGATACATTGTCTTTTAGGTTATCGTTTGGAGCAAAGCGGAACACGAAAGAATTGGATATATTTGATATATAAGTTTCAATATTTTGCATCACTTGGTTGAATCTAGATAGGTGATCGGTAAAGATGAGTTGGTGACTGGTGACATCATTGTGGATTCTCAGCGCGCCATCTATAGTATAAATACCATACGATTGATCTCCGATTAATATCGTAAGATATCCTTCTTCTGTTACTACAATCCCTTCGGCTGGAATTTCGTTAACTCCAAAGAAACTGTGTGTGAGGACTGGCTGATTGCCTGTCGGCTTGAGGAGATATCCAGCTTCGGTAACCGTGAGTTCTATCGCATCATTTAGAGCAGTGTAACTTTTTGGAGTAGATGAGGACGGGTTACTGAGGGTAGTGTATTGTGGTGTTTGATTGGCAATCGTTGATGCGAGATAGTCTACTGAAAGATTGGTCAGAAAGATGTTTACGTTTTCTAGTACTGAGCGTTTGGGCACAGAGTAGGAATTGGGGATATTATCCAAATCAATGTTGTCGCGGTTGGTAATGAGCCATTCTCTGATCTCATTCATCGTTATTGACTGTTGAGTTGGTCTGATTCCACTCTGAGGAGTGGCGATGGACATATATCTCACGCCGCGGAGATTGGTAAAGGTAACGACTTTACCTGATTTTAGCGGTAGGGTGATGGTCTGGAAATCGGGGAGCGCGATGACATTTATTAGGGACCTTGATCTGGATAAGAAGAAGAGGAGGGGATTGGGGCCGGCGCCTTTTTCACTCCTTGGTGAGCGGATCCAGTTGGAGAGATTGGTTATGATCCTAGTTATAAAAGATGGTGTTACTTCTTTGTTAGATGGCGTGGTTAGTGCTCCAACAGGAAGTGTATTGCCGTTGAAAACGATAGAAATGGGCGTTGTGTTTGGAGGTATTAGTTCTAGGAGAGCATCGCTAGTATACGCTTGCGAGGTTTGAGTGCCTTCTGCTGATCTGTGATTGATATTTATTTCTCCGCCTAGTGACTCTATTACCACAACTTCGCCGTCAGGTAGTTCAAAGCGAAGGTTGCGGAAAATATCGAGTTCTACGAGATCAGTTATAGGGGTTGGTGTGTCAAGAATTAGTCCCGCAGAAGTCAATTGGTTGGTTGTAAGATTATTCCCATTGTAACTGATTCTCTTGATGTCATTGAAATCTGATGGAAGTAGATTTGGATCAAATTCACTGTGAGATGAGACACCGCTAGCAGGGGTGATATCTATGCCATTTTGCGTGACGGTGTACACATCGCCATCATCAGTTTCGATGATCAACTGTGTAAAGCTAGGGAGGGTAACGAGATTTTGGATCGAGATGGCACGAGGAATGGTGAGAACTGGAACAATGCTAGTTGGCATCGCTGGTGTAGAGTGAATGATAGGCGAGATATTGCCATCGAGATCAATGCTACTGGGGATGGTGGTAAAGAGGGCACCTGTGATGATGGAGTGTTTTTGGGCAGGATTTAATTCTAGGGCAGTCACTCGATCTATTGCCTGTGTTTGGGTAATAGTTCCATTGTCGATCGCAATCTTGAGAGTCTTAATAGCTTTGGTTGTAGCACTGGGGAAGAGCCATTCGATCGGATTAAATTTCCCTGTGGTTGGGCTATATCCTCGTTTGATCTCAAGAGTAGACCAGTCGACTGGTGGAGTGGCCTTTTTCGAAGTACTGGGAGTTTGAGCGATAGTTTCTGTTTTTGGACCCTCGGTGCTGGCAATGTATTTACTTTCTGATTCTGGCGAGATCGACTTTCTGTGAGCGTCTGCGCCAGACTGAAGATCATTGGATAGAAGGAAAGAGTCTCGACTATTGATAGCCTCTAATGGGCCAAACGGGGCATATTCGAAGCCATTGGGGTTGTTTTTAATGAAGTCACGATTGGCTTGCATGCGGGCAAAAGCTTCTGGATTTTCTCTAGATATTTGTTCGAGGATGGCTTTGTTTGCGGGATCTTTGAAAATATCCTGCATTTTTTGAGAACCTTCTCTGGCTATCTCGTTGCGACGATCGATAGAGAGTTGGGCAACATCTTTGGCACTGAGACTGCGACCATCTTTGCCGGCGAAGAAGACGTCAATTAAAGTCTTCGATGCCCAGTCGGCGATCTTAGTATTGGTACTTCTGACTAGATCGACTATGGGCTGGCGAGCCTGGGCTTCGACTAGATTGTTCATGACACTGGTGGCATTGTTTTTGTTGATAGTAGCCTCGTATTTTTCCATGTTGGTGCGCCAGGTTTTGAAGTCAAAATTATGATTGGCATTTGCTAACCTGGATTCGGCAGTTCCAGATGTAGCCATGGGTTCTTTGGTACCACCGATGACAATACTAAATGTCTCCATGTCGAGGGTATTGCCACGATTGCCACGAGAACCTTCTTGGGCGATTGAGTAGGTTGGTTGACCTTCGACAAAGATAGGAATAAATTGGACGTTTTCCGGGGTTTTGATGCTGTCGCCAGTCGAGCCACCTTTGTCGATGATGAGGATGAGGTCTGGTTCACCGTTTTGGAAGCGTTCTTGGATAGCTTGCTGAGTAGTCTCTGTTTTACGTACAACTTTACCGTTTGCATCGAGAGTAATTTCAAAGTAAACGCTACCTTTCTCCTCTGCAAAATATGTTTTCTTTGGCTCGCCTGCAGTTTTTCGACCACGTTCGATAGCCTGGGCAAACTCTGTGCTAGACATATTTTCGAGAGCATGGGCGATTTTGACACTACCTTTGACCTTGCGACTGCCAAACATATCCTCAACAAGTTGGAGCCCTTCTTTGGTTGTAGAGACGGCATGGGTATTCTCCTGTTTGATGAGAGCTCCGTCTAGAGCATCGGCTGTATTTACAATCTTGACAGTAGCATCGGAGCTAGCGTGGATCCGCATCCCTAGAACGGTCTCGGCCGCACCCCTCATGCCACCCAAGGTACCGGTGACTGCACTTTGACCATTCCTGGCGTCTGCAGAGACCAGTTTGACGTAATCCATGATGGTGGATTTGATGGCTTTGGTGCTAGTGGTGCTAAGTCCTACGGTATTTGGAGTCTGACCATTTCTGATAGCCCCTACATATTCCATGGTTAGATACATGTCACCGGAGAAGGTTTGGCCTTCGCTAAGAGCTCCGTTTTTGGGGATGGAAACCTCACTTTCGTAGCGCGTCTCTCCAGGTTTGGCTTGATTTTTTAGAGTTGAGTCAACCGCGCGTTCATAGCCTGTATCTAGACTCTTGGCATAAGTATCGATCATGCTAATCTGGTCGAGCACATGTTCGATGGCGGCGGCATCTTTACCAGTTCTACTGACTAACTGTTCGATGGTTTCAAATCTATTGTTAGATACTTCGTTAAAGAATTCGGCGCCATTTTGTTTCCTGAGAGAGTTGGTGATTCTGACTTCGGCTTCTGAGCTAAATCTAGCGGTCTCTAGAGCTACGCCGTCGGGGGAGAGGAGTCGATCAGCCAGAGCGGACTTGCCACCGTCCCAGTTTTGATGAGCATAGGCATCACCATTTACAAGAATAGCTTCTTTGGTGAGGATTTCTGCTACCTCTTTGGCGGCCAGTTCCTTACTGGCTTCAGCCACTTTTTTGTTGCCTTTTTGGTTGACACCTGCAACGTTTGGATCGAGTGTAAGCTGGGCTTCATCGTAATATGTACCAACATTTTTAGTCATTTTGTCGAGGATGGCTACGGATGGTTCGTAGCTTGGGTGAGTACGATCGAGAGTATTGTTTTGAAGGAAGTTTACGTCGTTTGGGCCGGTGACAATGTATTTTGACTTAAGTAACGCCTCGACATATCCAGGTTCTCCAAGCCTGTATACATCAAGGATAATGACGCTGTCTCCAACCGCCGTCATCTTGTCTAGTTGAGTGCGGATCGAGCTCTGCTGACCTTCTTTGGTGAGGTATACACCAGTTTCGTTGCCAAAAATTTCAAGCCGGGCTTTGAGGGTCATGGCTCCAACCATAGTTTTACCACCTGCGGTAGTTAGCTCAACCGCAGTAAATTTGCCACTGAGTAGTTTTTGGAAAGTATCGATCTGATTGGCGCGAGAAGAACGTGACCCATCCTCGAAGATGGCTAGACGATGCTCGGTATCTCTAATAATATCAGTAACTTTTTGCTGTACTTCCGAGGTAAGACCTAGCTCAGCTGGGATCACAATTTCTTTCTTGACAGAGAGATCAAGGATATTTTTTTCTAAACTGGTCAAATATGTCTGATCCGCTGTTGAGCCTTTGGCTTTTTCCACAGCAATTTTTTGCTCTAAAGTCCTAATTTCGGTGAGAATATCAAGTTTTTGCAGTGCTTCTTGGACTTCGTTCATGCGCTTGAGTCCGTTTTGTTTATCGGCCAAAACAGTGGTACGTAACTCGTCGAGAACGAGGTTATACTCGTCAACTAATTTATTCCGATTACTAAGCTCGGGAATGGCTTGGAGTTCTTTGATCCTGGCCTTCTGTTCAGCTGAACGATTTGATTTGGCGATGGTTTCTAATCTTGATAATTCTCTGGAGTTGGCTAATTTTTCGTGAGCGAGTGTTAATTTTTCGATTTCGGCTTTTTGACCGTTGCTGGCGAGTTCAGTGAGAGTTTTGTTGGCTTCATTTTTCGCTTGAGCGGGATCTTGGGCAATTCTGGTACTAGATTCTTCAGACAGAATAGATCTTTCTTGATTGGCTTTCTCTCTGCTGATACGAGCGAGATTCTCTTCGAAGGTTGTTTTTTCGGTAGAAGTTTTGAAGAGGGGATCTAGGATAAGCTCAACTCCGGTGGGGGCAGTTGCCTTTTTGCTAAAGAGGGCTTCACGTAGGCGAGTGAGGAGGGGAGGTGGTGGTGGAGGGGTGAGGGCGGCGATTTGCCGTGCTACTTCTGCGTGTTTGACTGTCGCTAACGCTAAATCTTCGCGAGCGGAAGCAAGAGACTCTTCCATTTGACGGCGAACAGAGCTATTAACTTTTTCGAGATTGTTTTCTAGTCCAGTAACTCGTTCTCTAGCCGTAGTAAGCTCGGCTTCGCGGAGTGCGAGTTCTTGTCGAGCAGTAGTGAGTGTAGGATTTTCTACAGGTTTGCTAAATACTTCTCGAAGGCGAGTGAGGACGCCAGAAGATTTTTCGTTAGCTGGTGGGGCCTGAGGTTTGACTGGGCTTTCGGCAATTTCTGGAGGTTTAAGTGCTGTGCCTGCCAATTCTTGAGCGCGAGCATATTCAATCTCTGCTTTGTTTAGATTTTCTCGCAGCTGTGGAGTGACCGCTTCCTTGTTGTTTTCGAGTGTAAGCCTGGCAGCATCAACTTTAACCTTGGCTTGTTCGAGTCTGATTTGCTCGGGTGATTTGATTTCGGTGAGGGTAGGGGTCGAGGCTGTTTTGGGTCCGGTAAGTTTGGCAACGAGCGGATCTTGGACAGCACCGGAGATACCCATGGCGCACATGGACATGGTGTCGATATTGGCAGGGCCCTCGAATACTTTGGAGCAGGCACTAATTCCAAAAGTAATGGCAGAAGCAGTGTGAATACCTTGAAGTGCTGAGCCTCCAGTTAGTGCAACTGTTCCAAGCTTGCCTTCGATCTGAGCAAGTTTTGCTACCAGCCCAAAGTTGGTACTGGCCAGCTTGCCAAAGGAAGCGGCGGCCATGAGGATGCCCGAGGTACAGTCGAGAGAAGTCGAGTTCTCTCCGCAAGCTTCGTAGGCCATTTTGCCAAAAGTCACAGCACCAAGGAATTCGGTTCCGATATTGCCTGCCACTATGGTTTTTTGAGCAAGAGAGAGTGTGGCCCCAGCTTCGGCTACGCCGACTAGGGAGTTGGCTAGTCCTAGGCCGGTACCTGCGACGGAGATGGTGGCAATCGCGATTGCAGTATGACAGGCCTCGCTCCCGGGAGCTTGGGTGCAAGCGTCGGTGGCGGTGCCAATCATCTGGGTGGAGGAAGCAATGCCAAATCCGGTGCCAAGGAATGCTCCTGCACTGGGAGCGAGAGGGAGGGCAACTGCAGTCGTGACGACAAAGGCGGCGTCGCCGCCCTGGATGATGCCTCCTGAGATTACCCCCCATTTATCGATAGGATTTTCTAAGCCCATGGCTGAACCAAATGTATCGGCAGATACAAGTCCAAAGGTAGCATTTGACATGCCAATCGACAGTATGGTGCGGGTCATGCCGTTTCCATTTGCTGACTCTAGCAATAGGTCATTGCCACGTTTGAAGCGGCCGGCTGTAAAGTTGTTCCAACCGAGGACAATATTGGTGCCAAAGTCTTGGCGGAGCTCTGTGAGGGCGGCTTCTTGGGCTACCCAGTCGGTGTTGGGGTCGGCCGCGAGTCGGTCGTAGTTGGCAGGGTCCATGTTTTGCAGGGTAAAGGCGATTCTCTCCTGTGACATGCTATTTTGGTAAATCTTGTTTTTCTGATTTTGGATATTGATCAAAGTGAGTTCTGGGTCGTTTGTGTAGGCGCTGAGGCTGGTCAAAGATTCGTCTACATTGTTGCAGTTGGCCCCACCTAGAGCGTTGCAGGTGGAGGCTAGGTAGAGCTCTTCTAGCTGGGGTACATAGGTGGCACCTGTTTGAGAGTTGTTGGTCAGTTTAGTGGCAGTTTTCTGTGCGTATTGTTGACACTGATCAATTGAGTTGGCCGGCGAACTACGACATGTTTTAAAGGCAAGGTCATACTCTGTCTGGTAGTTAACGGGAGCCGCCTGACTAAGTTTTTTCTTGGTTTGCTGGTTGGCGATGGCTTCGCAGTCTCCACGGCCCTGAGTATTTGTCATACAGGCCAGGTACTCTGTTTGATAAATGGCTTGGGTATCGATGGCGGTGCTCGTGATATTACCTGTTTGGCCCAGCTCGTACCTGCTAATGGCATAGTTGGCCTGTTTTTGCCGGTTGAGTTCTAATGCCTTTTCCGCACTAATGCCGATATCTTTGAGTAATCCTCCATCGAGTAAATATTTACATCGATCAGAACTGATACCTCGGCAATACTCCTGCGAAAGCTGTGCGCTAGTGGTGGTGAGATATTTTGCCACCATTTGGTTTTGCGCTAGTTGTTGTTTGGCTTGAGAGGCTAGATCTTTGTTGGTGAGTTTGTTTAAATAATCCTCGCGGACGAAGTTCATCCTACAGTCGCGGTCGTCACCACAGATGCTATTGGCGATATCGGAATTCGATTTGGAAGAATCGGCGAAGATTTTGACGAGTTCTAGATCTTTTTTGTAGTTGGCGATATTGGTATCTCGCGTGCTCAAGAGCTCGTGGAGGGTGGCGGAATCAGTGACTAGTCCTCTCAGATAAGACTCGGCGGTCAAATCGCGGCATTCGCCAGGGTGAGCTGGGTCGCAACCGGCCAGGGCTTTGAGATCGGTAGTAGGACTCAAGAAAGCTTGAATTTTGGCCTGATATGCCTCCTGTGCTTGAGAGTTTTGTTGTTGATTGGCGATGATTTCTTCTTTAACTGCGGTATCAAAAACAGCAGAATTGGCGAGGATGGTGGTGACAGCGGCTGAGACAGCGTCTTGGCAATTAGTCGTACAACTGGAGCCAGTCGACTTGAGGATCTCTTGGTCACTCATGGCAGACACTTGGCTCGCTACCACCTGACTATTACGCGCGGCGGCTGACTGAGTATCTCCGAGAGCTAGGACTCTGAGGCTACCATCGGCTACTTTGGTGGTGCCTGCGACTGAGCCGTCGGCATAGACATAACCGTAACGTCCGACTTCGGTGCCGTACTGGGCGATGTAGGCGGCAGACTGGGTAGGGGCAGTAGTGGTTGTCGTAGTGGTAGCTGGGGGAGTTTTGGTTGGGATAACTGCCGGCACTTCGAGACCTGCGGCTTTGATGGCGTTTTTGATGACCTCGATGCTGGCACCTTTGTTCGACGCAATAATTGCCGCTAGTTGCCCGGCTTTTTCGGCATCGCTACCGATAAAGGCGTTGCTATTGGAGCCTGTCCCGCCTCCAGCATATCCGCCATATCTAGCCTGGCGTTCATTGACTCCACCACAAAAACCTCTTTCGTCGTTTGTCGTACACATAATTTCGAGTGGTTTGGGGAGATAGGAATTGAGCCAGTCTTTGAGTTTGGTGGGCATGGTGGCTACGGGGTGGGAATGAGAGACATTGGCGCGATAAATGCCCCGTTCAAAGACGAGAGCAGGGATCGCGTGGGGGTAGTCGAGGAGGTGGTTGGTCAAGGGTTTGAGCTGAGTAGGTGCGGCAATTTGTGCCCAAAATAGGCCAAAGATCGCAACAACAGCGGCCATCAAAAATGGCGTCTTTTGAGAGGTCATGATACCAATGTACACCCCTGGAAAATCGCTTGTCAATGCTTATTATTATGGTCTGGACAGTTAGTAGCAGAAGTTGCTAAATTTGCTTAGAAATTTATAGTTTGATGCACTCATCGAGAGGCGAACGTAGTGTAAAATATAGCTATGAATTTTTGGGATGATTTGTATGCAACTGGGAAACCCGTGCTTGGCTTGTCCCCGATGGACGGGGTGACGGACGCCGCCATGCGGTATATGACGGCAAAGTATGGGAGACCAAGTAGTAATCCTAAATCTAAAATCTTAAATCCTAAAATTGGAGTTGATCTCTTATTTACCGAGTTTGTCAGTGTGGATGCACTCAAACATGCCAAAGAGGAAAAATCGGTCGATCGGGTGATGCGGGCATTTATTAAAGCCAGTGATGTAGGACCACTAGAAAATAAACCGTATGAGATAGCTCAGGTTTTTGGTCATACACCAGAGTTGTTTTACCAGGCCGCTGTGATGATAGCTACACTTGGGTTTGATGGAATGGATATCAATATGGGTTGTCCAGCCCACAAAGTGGAAGAGCAGGGGAGTGGAGCAGGTCTAATCCGATTCCCAGTGGTAGCACAAGAGATAGTACGACAATCTAAGCAGGCCATGGTGGACTTTGCTGAGGGGAAGGTCACGATCTATGACCTAGATATTAGTCCCATGACCAGAGATTGGGTCAAGTCGCACTCAGGGGGTAAAGTATCTAAGGGGACTTTGCCTGTTTCAGTTAAAACGCGAATCGGAGTCGACAAAATCGTGGTCGAGGAGTGGATGGAAACACTCATGGAAGTAAAGCCTGCCAATATCAGTTTGCACGGGCGAACCCTAAAACAGCTTTACCAGGGGAGTGCCGACTGGGAAGCAATCGGGAGGGCGGCAAAAATAGTCCATAAGCACGGTGGGCACATCTTGGGGAATGGGGATGTGATATCACTCCAAGATGGGATGGATAAAGTGAAGCAGTACGGAGTTGATGGGTTTTTGATCGGGCGAGCGGCAGAAGGGAACCCGGCAATATTTTTACAAGGTTCCGTACCTTGTAATGTTTGTGGCGAACAAGGTACGGAACCTTGTATGCACAAGCGACTATCATGGATGGTTGAGCATGCACAAATCTATGAAAGGGTTTTTGGTCGAGATAACTTTATGCCTATGCGTAAGCACCTAGCCTGGTATTGTAAAGGGTTTGAGGGGGCGGTGGAGATGCGGACTAAACTGATGCAGACGAACTCGGCGGATGAGGTACAAGAGATTGTTGGGAGATTTGAGTGAGTTATTCGGTAGTAGCAAGCTGGTAATATTCTTCCTTGTCGATTACGCCTTGTTTGAGGAGGTTCATCATGGCGTAGTTTACACTGGTTGGCCTCGCAGACGAATAGTATTTAAAGAGAGCAATAAAATCTAGAGATTTAATTTCATGCAATTGTGTTAAATCAAAGGGAATATGTTTGAGCCCAGCGAATGTAATGATTTTATCGATCGTTGAGATAATGTGAATAAAAGAGTTGCTGACAAGACCAGATGTGATGTAAGTGGCGATAGTTTCGTTGGTGATCTGCATGATACGTAAGTCACTAATAGATTCCCATAGTTTGTCTGTGTAATTTTCCCGGTTTAGGGCGAGTGGTGCACGCGCTCCATTCTTTATGATAGTGGTAGTTGAGACAACAAATGGCGCCGCGCGGAGTTTGATATCTTGTCCTTCAAGTGGTTCTCGCCTATCTTCGAGTGTCGCAAAATTGGCGTTGAAGGTGATTGGATCGTTGAGGATCGGGGCAACTTGGTCATAGACAGTTTTGGGAGCAGTCATCACAAAGCTTCCATTGTGTTGGTAGATATTGACTGTGTCTTGTTTGATTTTTAATTCATCTAGAAGACGTCTAACCATGCGAACTGTTGCAACCATGTGGTGATCACCTTTGGTATGGCCACCCGTCTTGTTTACGTGTTTCATTAGCACATCGGCAAAGCGGATGAGATGGATGTCATCGCTATTGGAGATAGCGAAATGAGCATCTAGATCGGCTTGGAGAAGGGCAATCTTGCGGACCTTGAGGTCTTTGGGGAAAATACCTTCGAGCTCTTTGTTCTGGAGTACCGCGTCCAAGTTTTGGGTGAGCGAGTCTTTGAGGTAATCAATCAGGGGGATAGACGACTCAGAGGGTCTGACTCCTTTGTTGTCTGCTGCATCTATGCAAGCACCTATGGCTTGCTTGGCGTGGGGGGTGGCTTTGTGATCTGGCACTAACTGTCCATCTGACTTCTTATAAATTTGGGGTGAGTAGACATGTACCTGGTCGAGGGTAGTATAACGAGAAGTGAAACCTAGTTGTTCGTTGGGATAATATTCCTTCAGTGCCGCTGTAGCCTTGGAGAAAAAGGGTTCCTTATAATAAGCCAATTTTTTCTCATGGAGGAGCTGATCAAATCTTTTCTGGAGTTCTTGCCTGTTATGGTATTCGGTTGGGTTCTTGGGGGCGATAAAGGCGACGTCTTCATCCCCTGAGTACTTGCCGAGGACTATTTCTAGATTGAGATCATCGGCCGTCGCCAAGTAGATCTCCATGTTGCCCAGAATGATTGCGTCGGCAGTCTGCGGGTTGACCTTTTGATCAATCAGGGCGATCTTGACTCCATCAAAGCTGGCAACGAAGCCGCATGACTCGAGGTTGTTGAGGAACTGGGTGGGATCTGCTGGGATATTACGTAGACCGTGGAGCATGGATTCTACTCTGGGGAGATGATGGATCTCCTTCTTATTATCAGGGTTGGGAGTCTTGGCAAAAAAGAACTGGAGGAGATCATCTTGTGACAATGGTACGGGTGGTTCCTGCTTATTTCCCATGACTCTAGAAATATAGTTTTCAAGATTGGGGAATTTGGTGGGCGAGACATGCTCGTGGTTTTCGAGTCTATTTTTATCAGTGGCCATACAGAGTTTAGTATAGCCTGAGTCGAGGTAGGGGAGTAGGGTGAATTAGCTTTGGTCTGGGTTGATGCCGAGGAGCCACTGGACTTGTTCTTTTTTGTAGCGACGATCACCGCGAGAGTTGATGCGGATCGCGGGGAGCTTGCCGCGTTTGCCCCAGCGTTTGAGGGTGAGAGGGGAGACACGTAAGAGATCGGCTACTTCGCGGACTGTGAGGAGGTCAGGGAGGTTTTTGAGATCAACTTGAGTTTGTGACATGGTCTTAGTTTAGTACGTGTCGTGGTGTGTGTCAATAGGATACTATTTGATGATGTATATGATGTGTATTGATCATACATGATATTCAAATGCTATTTGATAAATAGATTGATGTAGTTAGATTGTGCGACCCCATAACTTCGTATTGAGTCTATGCAGTATCAGCAGTAAATGCTGTTAGAACCCCGACTGCGAAACTGCAAAACTGGATTACTGCTCATACTAGAATTGGACACTACCTGTAGCGTGTAGTTAGTATGGGGAGATGTGGAAAAGTATTTAGCTCTGGTTACCAAGAATCTCGGGAAGTTTGGGCTCTAGCTCATGTAGGTATTGATGCATCGCTGACAAATTACTTAAGAGATTTGGATCATAAGCAATTGAAGCAAGGTATCAGACAAAGTCATTTCCGCGATAGCTTTGCACGTATTTGTTATATTCTTGTCCAACAAAGTCAAAATCGTTGTTGAGCTGTGGGCGCGAGACTAATGGCTCGGTCATATTTAGACTAATCGGTTGATAAAAATGATTTGGTGAGGTTTAACTCTGGTAGCATCGCTATTATTCGACCTCCATGTGATTGATGGTTGTGAGTCAACGATAATTATGCTGGATTTGACTGCCCAGTAAGAGCTCCGGGATTGCCATTGGAGATTTGTTGTAGTACATCTGCTCCGCCTGCACCTGCGCCGATGCCTGTAGTCTGGCTTGCCACTTCAGCTTCTGTTGGTGTTGGTGTTTCGGTTGGTGTTTCGGTTGGTGTTGGTGTTTCTAACATATTTCTCCTTTTTCTATCTAATAATATTAGATTACCATAATCCTGACATGGCTTGCAACTGGGCAGGGGTAAGCGCGGCAATTATTCTTCCTTTAAATCAGTGGAGAGGTAGGAGATATCTACTTTTTATATAGTCATAGATCAATTATTGTACTCTGAGACTAAATGGATGCTTGATGGGGTATTTGACAGTGGGAGTCAAGTTGACAGTCTGCCGTTGTTGCCTAAACCTCGGATGGACTTGCACCTTTTATTAACTCCGTAAACGCGAGGTACAGATAGTCTAGCTGCTCGTGAGTGTCGTGTTTGTCAGCAAGAGCGCTGTGCCTTAAAAATGTAATTGCGTCTTGCGCAGATAAATACATGAAGTTGTTGCCTACTCTACCTGGTTTATAAGGTTTAATTACTGTGTTCTGTCTTACATGTGAAGTATGAGGATTGAGTCTAACTCGGTCTCTTAGGGTAGATAATTTGGCTGGCATGTTGCGGGCAAAGCCGTCTACCAAGGTGTCATTAGTGAGCGAATTTCGTCGACTTGACCTTGATGCAAATAAGTCAATATCGGTCTGGTGAAGGCTACGTCGCATTGCCACTGTCGTATTTTGACGTAGTAATGGGGTGAGATTGGTTGCACGAACTATCTCGTGAGTTAGAGCGGGATCGTACGCCTCGGCGACAGTGAGATTGGCCGTAGTATAGCGAATCGCTTCTGGGTCATCCACTACTTGACTGCCAGTTGGTCGGTGTCTAGCCAGACTTTCCAAATCAATTTGATTCGTTGAGAGTCCTCGATCTGCCCAAGTGCGAGCTAAGCGAGCGACAAATACTGCCCACCACGAGACGCTTCCTGGACTGTGCTCCATGCGAGTAGTTGAATTGTAAAAACTATTGTCTCGCCAAAAACCGACAACGCCGTTGTGAGTCTCTAGCTTAGCTCTTTGATATTTTGCGCGGTGGGTGAGAATGCTTGACCAGTTATCCTCTTGATTGTTCGAGAAGACGGAGATGGTAATACCCTGCGATAGCGGAGCTTCGAGATCATTGAGGCGAATCACTGACAATCTTCCTAAATCTTCGAGACTGAGGGCGAGAGTTTGTGATTGATTGATCGCGCATAGATAGCCACGTAACAAGTGGTAATAAGAAGCTAATACTAGATCTGGGTTATGTTCTGTTTGATGGACAATATCAGCATTACGCCCTGAGCTAGCAAGTAAGGTCGGCAGATGCATTGTGGCTTCGAGCGAGAGGAGGATGGGTGGTAGTTGTTGGGTCAGGTGAGCATTGAGCAGGTGATGACTGGCATCTGCATAAAGTCGCGCTCTTTGACTTTCGATATTTGGGTGAAGAGAGCGGAGTGGTCGATTAAGTGCGTCTGACAAATCAGCGACTAAACCAGGGTGAGAGCCAGGATTGGTTGTTACAATGCTGCCATCTAGGGTCGTTTGGCAAAAGAGGATGCTGTTAATTGGGGCAAGGCCATCACTTATTCTCCCAACACCGCTATTTGGAGAGAGTAGCTTCTTTGCCAGGTTGGTGTAGCTGGCGCCGAGCGTTGCTGTGACTGCTTGATCTAGTGCAACAAAGTTAAGTTCTGTTCGCGACATAGCCGGTTCCTCGGACTGGAGTAATATGGAGGGGGATTTTGTGTTTATTTAATTTAGTGCGTAAGCGTGAGATGGATTGTGAGAGTGCCCAGTCAGAGTAGTTGAGATCACCTGAAGGATATAGAGTGTTGGCAACAGTCTCGCGACTAACGGGTTGGTGATTTTTGATAAAGAGGTCAATTAGACGCAGTTCTCCAGGTGTAAAGAAGGAGCTTTGGTCAATGTTGTTGAAGATAATTTTTTGAGGCGTGGTTTGAATAGACTCGTTATATTGGTACTTAATAGAGTCGACAAGGTACTGGCCGATTGGTTTGCCAGTTGAATCAATAATGCCTGAGTCATACATTTCTTTGATAATCTGAGCATCGATGGGGAGTTGATTCCAGTGATCTTTGTATGCCTTGGGTAGCGACTCAAAGGTTGCTCTGACTCGGTATTTGAGCGAGGGGAGCTCGATAATCTGAGCCAAGCTGTGGCCAGGGAACTCTGATTGCAGGCGAATGTACTCGTTGATCAGCCAGGCAATATTGCCGCAATAGCAGATACAGTCCTCGATTTGTGAGTCGGTAAGCTGCATGTCCCAGAGCTTGATCACGCCTTGTGTATATATGCGCAGGTCGAGCAGATTAGTGGGGAGCTTATAGATTGTTGGTTTTACATAGAGTACTGAGGCTCGATCGAAAGTAGTATAGAGCTCGTGGGGAGCACACTCGTGCACCAGGATCATGCGGTAGGGGGAGTTGGTGTGAAAATGTTCAAGAGTTGGCTCGAGGCGCGAGCTATCAGGCATTAAAAACTTTTCTCGGGCTAGGATGATAATATGCGACTTTACTGACTTGAGGCGTTTCTGAAGATCGTAGGTAGTTGAGATATTTTCGGCGTCTAGATCGATAATTTGCACTTTAGCTTTGGCTTGAGTATTAAAGTAGTCCCGAAATTGAAAGAGGCGAGGGAGTAATCCTGTATTTTTAAGAAAAAATAGATTAGTGGTTTGATGGGTGATTAAGTGTCTGCTCCAGGTCTTAAATTGGGATTCGACGGCGGAGAGTGGCATTTGGCTGTAGTTGTTCATAGATAGGTATTCGTCAAGTTGACATATTAGTGTCAATTATGTAATCAAGCTATTTTAGCAGAGTGTGTCAAGATTATGGGGTTATTTAGTACACAAGGAGTGTGTATGATCCAAGAACTAGTTGGGAGAGTGGAACCAATTAACCACTTTGTTGATATTTTGGATAGAATTGAACGCCAGGGACCGGTAAGCTCTAATCTAATAGAGTATTATGGCTCACCAGGTATTGGCAAATCGACGTTGCTGGTAGAGTTGGCACGTAAGTCTGAGAAGAAAGGCGCAAGAGTGGCCATGATTAACTTTGAAAATGAAGATACTGGTGAGTTGGAGCGTGATCCAACCTTATTGATAGAAAAACTGGCAAACCAACTAGGAATCAATCGTGGTAACTTTGCAAAGGCCCTGGCCGTGTACCGTCAATCATCTTTGCCGAGTGAGGGAGTGGTGGCGGCGTATGCCAACATGAATCAAGAAACTAGACTCTATCGACGTCCAGATTGGCTAAATAAGTTGCGAGAGATGGATGTTGAGTTTATCAAAGCGGTGAATGAAAGTAAGTCACCTATGGTTCTGCTTTTTGATGAAGCGGATGAAACTAGTGTTGAGGTTTTAGATTTTGCGGAGGAGTGGATTATGAACCCGATTGCACAGGTCAAAACTGCCATTATTGGCTTTGCCGCTACCAGACCTTGGAGGTGGAAGAGGCCCGAGATCAGACGAAGACTGACAAGTACTCAGATCGGGACATTGAAAAAAGAAGAGGTGGGAGAATGGCTAAGACAAGAGTGGCCTAACTGGAAAGGTTCTTTAACATCAGCGATTATCGGCGATATTTATCAAACAACTGGAGGACATCCTGGAGCAATCCAGGCTGTAATTGAATCATGACTAACAGACCAGAATTTGCTTCTACACAATTTGAATATCTCCTAAAAGGTGCTCTGAGTAAAGAAGGAACAGAGATACGTGAGGCAGCTGTGCCTCTAAGTTGTGTAAGATTATTTGACACAAATATGATGAGCAAAGTTTTGAAAGCCACCAAGCCAGGTATATATAAATCGTGGAATATAGCTGATTTTGGTGATCTACTCTACAAATTTAGAAATTCTGGACTGCTAGTTCGGGAGAAAGGATATGCAGTAGATTCTGCTGTACGTCATTTAGTTTCAGAGCACTTGAGATATAACGAACCCAAAATGTTCACAAAGGCTAATTTAGCCGCACTAGAAGTTTATCGAGAATGGCTAAGTAGGCCAGTTGATAGTAGAAGTCTATATGTAGTAGAGGAGTTGTTTCATGTCGCTAACCTAGATCCACAGGCAGATTTGACGGGACTACTGAAGGGGAGACTTGAAGAGTACCCAAGATGGTATCGTGATACGATTGAACACCAGATTCAAGTAGACAATTTAGGTCAGTTACTGCGAGATGATATAGAACTAGAAAGTCTCACTAGTTCACTACCTGAGATGATGGAGTTGGTGAAAAAGTATAAACCATAAATTGCTGTTATTCCGATCTTCCTGTCAAATATACTGAATTTTAGGTATATTGTGAGCGCGTCTACAAAAACCCCGCCTGGTGGCGGGGTTTTTGAGTTTACGGACGGATGATAATCCGCCCCTACGGGTAACAATTATTTCAATTCAACGGTTGCGCCGGCCCTTCGACTTTGCTCAGGACCTACGCTAAGTTGAATTATTTTAATTCAACTGTAGCTCCGGCTTCCTCGAGTTTCTTTTTCGCGGCTTCGGCGTCTTCTTTTTTGGCACCTTCAAGCACGGTCTTGGGAGCGGCTTCGACTAGATCCTTGGCTTCTTTGAGGCCGAGGGTCTGGTTGAGTTCGCGGACTGCTTTGATGACACCAATTTTGTTGGCACCACCAGCTTTGAGGACGACATCAAAGGCATCCTGAGCTTCGGCGGCAGGAGCGGCGGCGGCACCAGCGGCGGCAGGAGCGGCCATCATGGGAGCGGCGGCACTAACACCGAACTTTTCTTCGAGGGCTTTGACGAGTTCGGCCACTTCGAGGACGGATAATTTCTCGATTTGCTCTACTAGAGCGACTAGATCAGACATATTGTCTCCTTTTATATTTATTTATACAAATAATACTAATTAAGCGGTTACAGCTTTCTTTTTGTTTACTGCAGATAGGGCGTAAACGAGGGATCTCATCGGAGCTACCAAGATACCGACCATGTTTCTAGCAGGGTTACTGAGTGTACCCAGGAGTTTGGCGATCAATTCTGCCTTGCTCGGGAGGGCGGCTAGTTGCATAACTTTTTCCATCGATAACACATCTTTGCCCAGTATACCGGCCTTTACTTTGGGTAGATTCTTGTCGTTGGCCTTGCCAAACTCGACTAAAGCTTTGAGAGGGGCGACCGCGTCGTTTTCGGCGAGCAGGGTGAGGTTGGGACCGGTCAGCTCTTTGTCTAGACTACTCACGTCGTAACCTTTGCTGGTCATGGCGATTTTGAGGAGGCTGTTTTTGGCGACGGTGATCGTGCCACCGGCGGCTCTGACTTTGTCGCGCAGATCGACCTGCTCTTTGACGGTGAGGCCGGCATAGTCAGCGATAAAGATGGCTTCGACTTTGTCTAGTTTTTCGACTAGCTCGGCGACGGCCGCGATGTTTTGTTTGTTTGGCATACTTCGATTCCTTTCAGTCACTCAGTACTTTCAGTACTATTTATAATATTTGCTTTTAGGCCAAAAAAAAGCTGTCCCCCGCGACAGCTAAATACTACATCTTGTAGTTTTTTGCCTTCGTCCCGACTTATGTATCGCGGGATGTCTAGAGGTATGGGGATAGTATAGCATGAAGATTAAAGTTACACAATATACATACTCATTGCATATTCTGATGAATAGTGATATATTCTTTGACCGATGAAAAAGAGACTAACCCAAATTGAAATAGCGCTAGGATTATTAGTGTTTGCAACAATGGCATGCTCATACCAATCCACCAGAGAAGGTATACTCGTGACGACGGGTGAGTCTGCAGGTAAGACTTCAAGTGCAGAATTGGATTATCTAATACGTGATACTAACCGTTGTGATCTATTTACATATAATCTTTATGAAAATAATGCTTGGCGTCAAGAAAAAGCGGTTGTGTGCAACTACGATAGTTTGTTGAAATATAGAAAATAGGTCACTTGGCGACACTTTTTTGTCATATTAAATGTTTGGATAAATCATCGGGAGAAAGAGGTAATCAATTATAGACTCTAGCCGGTGAGATACCTCTGTTGCATGAGGATTGCTGGCAAATTTGATCTGGGGATTAACGTGAGCATGAGACAATACTTTGTATCTATACACCGATGACTCATCTTTAATTAAGTTGATTTTGACTAAAGAAAAGACTCCGTCTGTATGGACTACCACAATTATTGGAGTCTCGACGTTACTTGTCTCAAAAACATCAAGATGAAAATTTGGTCGATTTTTTTGAATAATTGTGGTTATTTGAGATAGTTTCTCACGGATTGATTCGAGAGTAACTGACTCGTTTGACACCAGGCTAGATTCTGGTCTGGAGTAGCCAACTCCAGATATAGAGAGTGAAGAATCTTGAATTGTAAGGCGTGGCTTGAGCTTGGTTGGCAGTGATAAATGCTCGAGAGTAAATAATGCGGCTTTGATCTTTCCAGGAGTATTTGAGTCAGGGGTAATTCTTACTCCGTAGCGATTCTGCTCGTCGTTTGTAAATATAAGCGAAAAACTCTGGCTTTTGCCAGGAAAGTTAGTGAGATTAAGAGAAAATGAGCTGGCACTAGAGCTGGTAATATTGGCAGATGGGAGAATGGGGATAAATTTCTCGTCTTTATTGCGAGGTGCATAATGCAGAGCTAAAGCTAGATTAGCGAGTGATTCCAGATGTGAATAGGGTAGAGATAGTGATGTCTCTGTTTCTCTGAGGCCAGATTCCTTTCCTGGAGATAGACTCTTGAGGATCTCAAGGTAGCTGGTGAGCTCAGTGAGTTTCATGAGGTTATCTGCGACGACTCATGTTTGTGCCGACGTAACCAGTCTTCATATCATTATCTTTCATCCAGCTATGCATTTTCCCGTAGGCCTCTCCAGCTTGGTAGGCTAAAACCGGGAATATTGAGATTGCAGCTAGTCCAATGACTCCCATCAAGACACCAATTCCAGTTTCTCCGGCATCACGTGAATGGCTGAGAACCTCGACGGCTTTATTCAAAAAAACTACACCACCAATAGCAGGGGCAAGAGTCCCGACGACTTTGTTAAAAATTTCGGCACCCTTGAGGAGCCAGCGGGGAGTTTCGTGGACTGAGTATCCGATGGTACCTAGCCCACCTAGGATAGCAGGGCGGTCTTTTATAGATCCATCATGAACGCCAGTTCGATGAGCTTCAGCAATGTCTTCTGGAGATCTGCCTGCAGCGAGAAAATTCCACTGATTGAGATGTGCTGATCTCCAATTACCCTCTGGATTACTATTACGTATTTTCATGATCTTAGTTTAGATCACTATAGGCTACAAGTCAAGTAATCTATTCGCTGCTTATTGAGCAGGGGTTTCTGCAGGAGCAGCTGCTTCTTCGGCAGGGGTTTCAGCATCAACTTGTTCGCCTACCTGTTGTTTCAAATCCAAACCTTCGAGTGTGGCTTTGGCTGAAAGATATTTGTTCATATCAGCGAGCTTGTCGATTACGATTCCTAGTGCTTCTACATTTCCTGCGGTAGGATCGTCTTGAACAGTTTTTGCCATTTCGACTATTTGATTTTTGATATCCTCATGCAGCTCTTCATCAGCCATAACATCACTGATTAGATCATTTATTGTGTCATTTAGATCGGTCATATTTCTCCTTTTTTAATAATTCTTTTTATATTAATGACTTATTTTGCGATACCTTTTGCCATTTTTTCACTTGCTGCTCGAGTTACTGCCTGAATGGCTTTTTTATTCTTCAGAGCTTGTGCTTCTTTTGTGGCTTTTGCTGCATCTTTGCTGTTGTAGCTCTTTTTCTTAAGTCTTTCGAGCTCTTTTTTAGCTGCGGCAAGTTCTTTGCTGGATGTCTTAAACTTGTTGTTCATTTCTTTGAGGTTTTGTGCTCTAAGCTTTAGTGCTTCTCTTGTATCTTCGACTCGAATTCCTCTTTCTTTGTTAGCATACTCTAGTAGACCAGAGGCTCTTTTTGCGTACTTTTCAGCTTTGGTTGCTAGTCTCGTAGCTCTCCAGTCGAATACGGCCTCAGTTACTTTGTTCCAGCCTTCTTTAACTTTCTCCCATGGTCGAACTAAACCAGCGAGTCGCTCTCCAATTCTTTGATATGTCCCGGTACCAGGATTGATAGCATCAACATTTGCTGCAACTCCTTTGTGGATTTCCCGCGCTCCGTCTCTTCCACCTTTTGCCTTTACTATGGCTAATTCGCTTGCTACTCGCCCCATAACAACTTTATTGAAAGAAACGGCTTTGTCACCATCAACCGTTGATCTATGGTCGTACCATTTTTGCATAGAATCCAGAATCCAGGAACCCAGATTCAAAACTCCTTCTCCTGCACCAGTCGCTTTGAGTTCTCGCTGCGCATGTCTTACTTCAAAACTACTACCTGCGCTTTCAACTTTTTTCTCTCCAAGATTTCTCACAACTTCTTTGGTTATTCCAATCGCAGCTCCAAAAGGGGTATTTTGTTCTGCGGCTACATTTAATGCTTCGGCTCTTTGGTCTGCATATTTTTTAGCGTCAAATCCATTTTCTGCCATAGGTTTTTTCCTTTTATATAATCTTTAATCTATTTAAGTATGTAATTAATTTTGACAAGTGTCAAGGGCTCTACAAACCATTGCTTTGGATACAATAAATGCGATACTATTAAGGTTAGTTAGTAATTAAAAAATTATATGCACGAGAATCGATCTGGTCTAAATATTTCGAAAATGGTAGATAGTACCAGCCTCGAGCTTATGGCAGCGAGAGAAATCGGAAAAATCAGTTTTGGGAAACATATTGAATCAACAGCTCTCGCATTACAGACTAGAACTGATGGGTGGTTAGGGAGTAATTTCGCTACCTCATGGTCTGTCTTTGGTGAAAGAGATGGAAAACACCCAGAGATAGCTGAGAGTAGAAAAATGGATTTTTTAACAGACTGTGCACCTGAGGCGGCTGAAATTTTTCAACTAATGAAAGGGGAAGATTGGTTTCAAAAACTTGACTCTGATGAACTGGCTCACTTCAAGGATATCGCAGAACATGGGTATAGGAAAAATATTTTAGGATCTTTGATAGCCAAGGACCTTGGAGTGGAAAAACAAACAAAAGTAACAATTCCTGCGGACTCAGCAAAGAGACTAGGGCTTGTACACAAAGCCATGTCTTATGACGCTGAGCGTCGAAATGTGGAGGATAGATTGCATCTCTTAACGCAGTTTATAGGTGAAAAGGGAATTGAGGGTGAGACAGTCCAGATTAGATCATTCAAAACCAATGAAATGGTCAGGAGAGCCGAGCAAATAATTGAGCGATCACATGCTCGTAGAACAGCCGCGAGAGAATTGTTTGAACTGCCAGGGGAGCTTAAACAATCTGAGCAAGATCGCTCAAGAAACGTCGAACTCAACAAAATTTTCCCGAGCTTGATTGATAGCGCCTCTATGATAAGTGAAAAATCGAACCGTAGTCTGATGGCAAGGTTGGGAGTCACGCGTGATGATCGAGGTTCGTACGTCGTGACCATGGATCAAAAGCCGAACGACGGCAAGCACGCGATGCGGATGGTGCTTGATCAGAGAATCCGTAATAATCAAGTAAAGGAAGTAAATAACAATATCGAGGAAGTTATTAAAGCCGGAAGATTAAAAGAGGATATTTTACAAGATGGTGCTGATTTACTCGTACTTAGAGCGATAGAAACTGATAGTGCGACAGACTGTGGAAGATTCTTCCAGGAAGAAGTGAGAAGAACAATTCTGAGGGAGAAAATGCATGAGTTAGTCTTAATTGGAGAGCATGATCCCCCCTCTTATCAAGATGAAACTGATAGAGAAGTTATGATAGGGGCTGGGAGGGCACTACAAGAAATGTACTTTATGGCGGAAGGGGTGCTCCGGACTATGGCCAGGATGGTTGATTCCGCCTTCACTATCAACTTTAAACCAGGTGGATTCATGCATAGAATCACTGGTTCATTGTCTGGCAAGATGAGAGGAATTGCTGACAATTTACTTGACTCCAACTTATCTGTACCAAAGATAGTCCCGCCAGGACGTGACCCTAGTCGATGGGGAGATAAACTGGCGATGCCTGACTTTTTTGCAGAATACGATCAATAGTATAAGTATATAAGGGAGCAATATCATGACCACAAAAAATGATGACAATATCCAAGAAGAACTTTTGGAGGCAAATCTTTTGTCTTCAAAAATAAAAACTGAACTCGCTCAGTCGAAAGCTCAAAACGACTATCTAGAGAAAATTGTAAAAAAGATGGAACAAGTAGTACTAGGAGGGAGATAATATGGCAAATCATCCAACGGCAGAATTCAATTACCCACTAGAGGACTATTCCTCCGATCTCATTGATAAAAGTCTGGGTCCAATTTTGTCCGACAAAGATGTGGTAAAGGGTTTCCAGCTGGGTAAAGCGAATGTAGATACTCGGAGCAAAGATAATATTATTAAGGCCGATTATCTCCGAGACTTAAAAAGTGCGGTTGAATCAGGTAAATTAAGGGAAAAAACTCTCGAAAATGGGATTGTTGCAGACATTAGAGAAAAATGTATTGAGCTAAATCTGATTCTCGTGAAAGAGTACGGGTATGATTGGAATGTACGCGCGCCAGAGACAGTGCTCATGAAGGCGTGGGAACTTGCTGAGGCAGTAAAACGTAGAGAAGTTCATGGTTATGATGTGAATCAAGAGCTTCGACCGTACCTAGAGAAGCCACAATTTAATAAGGATGGCGGAGAAAGGATATATTTTCCAGAAGATAAAAACGAGAGAAGAAAATTATTGGGGAAAGCCAAATATTATAATGAGGCGAGAATTGACGCTAGATCTAGAATGCTTGATATAGCAGATCTTGTAATAGATGATCGGGACTATGCTAATGGTTCGTATGATGCTGAATTACTTAGAATCCCACTTGCTGAAGCTTGGACTAGAGAGGATAAAGAAAGAGTAGACAATTGTGTGTATGAATTAGATTACTACGAACAAAGATTGAAGCTTAGCGAAGTAAATTCTCGAATCGAAAGAGGTGACGTTCCTGAGTTGGCCACTATCGCCGAGAAAATCCGAAGTATAGCCTATGTATCTGATGAAGATGAATTGTTGCATGGGGTGGGGATAGGAGTTAATGGTAAGCAAGAGTATCAACTCAATTGGCCAGGTGGTGATGGCGGAGCTAATTTGCTTATTAAAGGTCGGATGGGACAATCTGAATTGATGCAAATTTGTCAGAGATGTGCAGAGGACATCCCTACTGGATCAGAGAAGAATGCTGATATTATGCTCATGAATGCGATAGGCATGCAAGAATTGTCTGCCATGGAGGTAGCAGGTAAATCAATCATCGAGGGGGAGATCTATCGACAACGAGGAATTGAGTTAAATGAATCTATAACAGAAGATCGGGAGCGTTTTGATCAACATCTAAATAGAGTCAAAAGTGAGCCAGGAATGACAAAGGATCAGCTCGCTCAGTATATATATGAGGCAGCGCGTCAAATAAATGATGTGTTGTATAAAATTTCTGCATCGATGACTAATGCGATTAGGTTTGTAGCAATAGATAATGGTGGTAAATATCGGGGAGTAGCGGAGAAAGTATCGAGTTGGATAGATCGATTGTCGAGTTGGGGAGCTCCCAAGATGGACAAGTATTTAGCAAAAAAAACAAATATTGAACCAAGAAACTTGAGTGAGTCTGATGCGTCGCTCCAGAGAGGTCGGGTTAGTTTCAATTTACCTAGCATCGAGGAGGTTTAATTTATGAATAAAATTACGAATGATGACGTAGTAAGCACGGATCAAATAATTGGAGGAATGGATAGTGCACTAAATACTCTCGAAGAAATGGAGAGAATGATTGAGCTGAAGAAAAAGAACAACGCAACTCTTGCCAAGATGGTCGATGAGTTGAGTGATGAAGATAGTGACAGATAATGGTATGACTTAATAAGTTTGGTATCAACTTATCATGCCAGTAGACGAGGGATGTGAGTGGAAACTGAGTTTAATCTGCCTTGTTTATTGAGAGCCAAGACGGCAAGAAGCCGACGGGCGTAAAAAGAAGTTCCGTCGAAGATGGTGTTTTCGTCCGTTTCGAGAAAGCCGTGGATGATTTGAGGTTTCGATATCATGGGATTTCGATGAATCTGGTATGGCTCCTTGATCAAGTAGATACCAGGGCTGTAATGGAGATGGGGAGTATTTAGACTAAGATTTTTTGGTATAACGATGCCTTTTGCGTGTGAGTACACATAAGAGTATCCAGGCGAGTATTCGGCGTCTACACCTTGCCCGCTTAGTGCAAAATGGCTATATGAGTCTGATTGATTCAAGATAAAAAGTTCACTTGTTGCATGTTCCACAAGAGATCTGGCATTGTCTTTGCTCAGGTCACCCCACCAAATTTTGACTCCAAATTCGTTATATATTGAACTATTTGGGCTCGTGACAAGCTCGGAAGATGATCGTACTTGCTGACCATCGCGAAACCCTAAAGCCTGTAGACTTTCCCAAGTGTCTGCTGATGCTTGCGATGTAACTGGTGGATAGTCTGGCGCGAATTTTTTCCGTAAATAGTCAAATGATCTTCTCATGTTTTTATCTTAACATCTAGGCATGGGTAGGTGCGACTACTTTTAATGATATATTATTGGTATGCCTGAGAGTAAAGCAAATAATTTTCTTTTTGCACCACTAGAAAAATCTTTGGAGAATGTTGTAGAAAAAAAGCCGTCAAAATTTGAGAATTCCATGGTTCGAATCGAAACAGCGCTAAAAAAGCTACTTAAGTTGAGAGATAGCGATTTTATAGAGCGGAAAAGGAAGCGGGAGGAAGTGGAAGGCAAGGTAGATTTGGATAAGAGCCTAGTCAACAAACTTGAGATTCCCTCAGCAGCAGTTGAATTACCTACAAAGATAACTACTGACGCGAGAGAGGATTTTAAGAAAACTTTCCCAAAGTGGGCGGCTGAAATTGAGCGAACTCCAGTGAAATATATGGTCGGGTATAACAAACTCACAGATGACGATAAGAAAAACTTTTTTGAATTGCTAACAGAAAAAGGGACACTAATGGGAGAAGCGTATCCATTTTACGAACTACTAACTCAAAAGTTATCCGAAAAGGCCGCATCATCACACAAGGGGGCTTGGGGGAAAATATTTGGATTTATGGCCAAGGCAACTGGATGGATGTCATATAGGTTGGATATGCCAGTAGCAAGAGAGTGGAATAACGTAGAATCTCATCTGACGGCTGTGTATGGCAAAGAAAGAACGACCGAGTTGATCGAAGACTTATATTTTGGTGATAAGGATGAATACCAGGGATTTTTACAGGCATGTGAGATGGCCAAGCTTGATTTTGTGGGAATGTCAGAGAGAGCTAAGACGCACTCATGGTATACCAACACGCTGTACAAAAGAATTATCGAAAATCCAAAAATCCTCAACAATCCGCTGGTAGTTGGAGGATTAAACTTACCTGGGAAAATACATGACGTCTCGACCCTAATGATTACCGCTACCACTCTAGGAGTAGGTTCAGCTATTGCAACTGCTGGAGCGCTTATCAACACTGCTCCCCTAGATTATCTTATGACCAACCTGGCACTAGGAGGACTTGCTGGTATTGCAGCAGTAGGTATAGGTATGGGAGGGATTGGTATTATGTTTCACGAATTGACGCATATATACGGGGGCAATTTTCGGAGGAAGTTGCGGGAAATAGGTGAGAAAAAGTAATAATTGCGGTATTATGTAACTATGGCAGAGAAAGGTAGAGAGTTACTTAGTCAAGGGAAGTCTAGTGAACTGAGTTTTCGGTTGGCGACAGAGGGTGTACAAGTAAACAAGAAAGTTGCGAGAAGTGAGATAGACAGGGTTGGTGAGTTAAGCTCTGGTATGGATATAGCTTTCCAAAATTTGTGGGAAGACAAGTTTAATACGGCTTACGGTGCCTTTAACGCTACGGCAGATATTCTCAAAGAAAAGGAAGATTTACGTGGTTTTGTTGATCAAGTAGCTCCAGAAGCAGTATCAATGATGGTGACAGCCTACGGAAAGGAATGGTGGAAAGGTATAGATGCTGAGGATCTCATCTTTGTCCAAGACATTGCTGAGAGCAATTATCGCCGCGATAAATTAGCAGAAAATATCACGGATCAGTTAGATTGGAAAGAAGATGGTATCCCTACCTTGAAGTCGGGACATGTGGACAAGCTAAGATTGCTTCATACTGTGCTCGCATATGATGATGCTGGATCGGATAGTCGGATGGTCTTACGCTACTTTGCTGAACGAATGAAGTATAAAAATACTGCCAGCAATCCTCATGTTGCACTGGATAAAATGGGCGTGGCCACAGATCGGGTCAGGAAAATGTTTGAGTGGGAAGGCGAGGCAACTAGTGAGGAGGGGATGAACCAAGAATTGGCTTCAATATTTGGCGACGTTCTAAATAATGCTAATATGTTAGATGATCAGGGACGAGCGCAAGTTGCAAGTAAACTGGGAGTAGGACGTGACGAAGATGGGCACTGGTCATTCAACAGCATTATTCCCGGTACGGATGGTGAGCGGGCAATGCATATGGTTGTAAATCAAAGAATACGCAATAAAGGAATAAGAGAGAATAACCAAAAACTTAGAGAGGTTTTGAAGAAGGATGGCCCCGAAAAGGTAGAGCTGATGAAGTATGGTATGGACGAGCTTGTACTCGACTTATTTACTCAGGAAACGGCATTGGACTGCGGAAGGGTTTTCCAGGAGAGAGTGCGTAGAGTGATCATTGACGAACGGATTAAAGAAATACGATCTTTGGATGAACGGCGATCTCTACATACCGTAGCGAGTGAAAGAATATTCCAGACTATCACCAAGGTAGGGGCGGAGATAGCCTATTTTGTGCAAGATATTACAAAAATGATGGCAGAGGCAGGTAATAGCTTGCTGGATCGGGTAAGTAAGGGGGGATTTTTGGAAAAGGTGATTGGGACAGCAAGCAGGGGATGGCAGAATGTTTCTGAGGTTGCAAAAGATATGACGGATGATATCCCGAGTGATTTTCCTGATTTGAGGCGTCGTAGACAACGGAGGGGACCACTGGATATGCCAGATTTATTTGCAGAGTTTGAGGGCTAGATATGGTTAAAATTAAAGTAGATCCAAAGAATACGCGCTCATTGCTAGTTGAGGCGTTAGGAGTCAACGAGCAGGTGAAGGAAGAGTTAAGACAACTAAAGAAGCAAAACGATTACTTGGAGAGCTTGCTGGGTACTGCTGAGGAAAATTTGCTGAAAGATAGGTAAAATTAATAATTATCGTAATTTAATGTTCTAAATAACTTTGCTTGTATGATTTTGAAAGCCTTGGGGAGTGTGAGACTCCCAAGTAGTTGGTCTACCTACTGTTTACAACGATTGGCCTGAGAGATCTTTAAGAAACCAGCGTGCCTCTGACAATGGTGCCGCGCCTACATTGCCTCCATCAGGACCCATCATCATGTGGGTAATATCTGTTTCATGCACTAGGAATGCATTGAGCGAACGGGTATCTGCAAGTCGCCCAAGGAAAATATTACATAAGGAAAGTTGCTTTTCTTGAGGCAAGGCATCTACGTTGGTAAATATTACGGTTTGAAATTTGACGCTTTCTCTCTGCTTCATTTGAGCTAGAGTTGCTCTAGCTTCAACAATATTCAGTGGATCTTTGCGATTTGGCGGTTTTATGCTATAGAGCGTAGCGAAATCATTGATTACTTTATCTACAACTGCGACAATCCAAGGATATTTGTCATCATCAGTTTTTGTCAGGTCTTTACAGTTGATGATAATCAAAGCCGGCGATATGTCTCGGTTGATATCACCAGAAATTAGATCGTTTAATCGAGCTCTAGCGGTTGAGAAGCTTTTGACTTTAGGAGGGTGTTGTTCGCGTAGCATGGTTGCATAGGCGGCAGCGACTCGGGCAGATTCTGTTGCTGACTTCGATTCCATTTTGAGACTGTAGTTACGGCCGTCATAGAGAAACATTCTCATGGCATCTGCCTCTACTCCTCTTAGTTGTTCTGCTGCTAGTTCTGCTGGGTGAATTTCTTTTTTGGTTGTCATGCCAGGTTATTATATACTCTTGAGGTTTAGCTTAGTTGTAGCTTAATACCTGGTGACATCGTGCTGGCCAGCGTGGCCTTGGTGACGTTTTTGAGTTTGACGGCCTCAAGGAGAGCCTTGATATTGGCGACCAATTCTTCTTCTTTTTGGTCGATCTTGCCCACAGTCACGTGCATGAGAGGGAATTTGGCTTCGGCTTTGACGACAGTTTTGCCTGCCTCAAATTCTTTGGCTTTTTTCTCTGGATCGGGGGTGACAGTGCCAGCCTTGGGCGATGGCATGAGACCTTTGGGACCGAGGACTTTGGCGTACTTGGCTAGCTTGGGCATGAAAGCGGGGGAGGTGACCAAGATGTCGAACTCGATTTTGCCTTTCTCAATATCTTTGAGGAGCTCATCGGAGACGATGGCGACACGTTTGGCGGCTCCGGCCATGTGAGGGAAAGTGAGCTCGACCCGAGTAGGTGTATCTTTGGTCACTAGATTCAAGTGGAGGGTGACGGTCGAGGTAAACTTGGTGATGTTGCCTGATTTGACTAGTTTGACCGCTTCGGTGATCTCGTATTTCTTTTGTGGATCGACTTTGGATTTGGCGGCGCGGATAGCCTTGCCATTTTTGAAATCGTGGCGCTTGTTGGCTGGGCGGGGACCGACGGCTTCGATAGCCTCGTCGCCTGAGTGATCGTGGGACTCAACTGTTTCAGTGGAGGTTGATTCTAAAACTGGAGCAGTTAAATCGGGGGAATATTTGGCTCTGATTTCCTCGAGACCATTTTCGGTGATGCCCTGGATGGCAGTGATGTCGCCGTCGGTCATGTTGGTGAGTTGCTCTGGTTTGACGCGAGCGAGACGCAAGGCTTCGGCCACGTTTGGAGCGAGGTCAGTGTAGAGCTCTTCCCATTTGGTCATGGATTTTTGTTTCTTGGGGGCAACGGAGGTGCTATCTTTTCTTTTTCCCATATTTTGTTTCTCCTTAAGAATTCGGCACTGCCGAGCTCAAGTAATAATGAATTAAATATTTACTTTTCAATTTCGACACCCATAGAGCGGGCGGTACCAGCGACCGAGCGCATAGCGGACTCGATAGAAGTGGTGTTTAAATCAGGTAACTTGTCGGTGGCGATCTTTTTGAGCTGGGCCTGGGTAAGCTTGCCTACCTTGGTTTTGTTTGGTACGCCTGAGCCGAGCTTGAGCTTGAGCTCTTGCTTGATCATCTCAGAAACGGGAGGGAGTTTGATGACAAAGGTGAAAGTGCGGTCCTCGTAGATCGTGATCTCAGCAGGAGTTTTTTGACCTTTTTTATCCTGGGTAGCTTTGTTATATTGGTTGACAAACTCCATGATGTTGACACCATGCTGACCAAGAGCTGGACCGATTGGAGGGGCAGGAGTGGCGGCCCCGCCCATAGGGAAGACTTTGATGACTGTTTTGATTTTTTTCTTGGCCATATAGATTCGCTTTCGCTCACAGATGCTAGATTCTAGATGTTAGATTCTAGTAGAGGTGAATTGTACCATTAATTTATTAAATTTTGCTAACTTGGGCGAAATCGAGCTCCACTGGAGTCTCGCGGCCAAAGATAGAGACGAGTACTGAGAGCTTGCCTTTGGTTTCGTCGATGTGATCGACTGTACCCAGGAAGTCGGCAAATGGTCCCTCGACGATCTTGACGGCTTCGCCGGCAGTAAAGGTACTCTTGTACTTGGGAGCCTTGACTTCCATAAACTTCATGATGGTATCGACTTCGCGCTGGGGGATCGGGGTGGGGCGTTTGCCGACCGAGCCGATGAAGGCGGTGACACCCTGAGTGGTGCGGACAGCGAGCCATGACTGGTCATCGACGATCATTTTGATGAGGATGTAGCCGGGGAGAATTTTTTCTTTGACGGTTTTCTTTTGACCTTTTTTAACCTGGATTTTGTCTTGAGCGGGGATTACGACCTCAAAAATCTTGCCTTCGACGTTCATGCTGGCAATACGGACTTTGAGTTGTTCGGCGACTTTGAGCTCATGGCCACTATAAGTGTGGACGACATACCACTTGGCTTTGGCCTCGAGACCTTCGTTTTTTTCGTAGATCACGTGGTAAGGGTTGTTTTCCTTGACTTCGGATAAGATATCGCCGTCTTTGGCTTCTTCGAGTCGTTCAGTAAGATTTTTGTCATCAGTCATAGTAAATTTTCCTATAATCTAACTTCTAATTTGGGGGAACTTGTCAAGTATAGCATTATTTTAAGAATGTGCCAAGGAGCGAGGTGAAGACAAAGTCGAGACCACCGACATAGAGACCGACAACGAGGGAGGCGCCAAGGATAATGAGAGTCAAGTTGGTGGCTTCTAGGCGTGTAGGCCAGGTGACTTTGCCAAGCTCGACCCGGACTTCTTGTAGATAGGTTAAAATGTTCATAGGTATATGTTACACTACATTTTATGAGTGACGCAATTTTGGCCAACCTAAAGACGAGACTGGATCAGACTATAGAGGTGGTAAAAAAAGATCTTTCGAGTGTACGTACAGGGAGAGCCAAGCCATCGCTAGTCGAGGATGTCAAAGTCGAGGCCTACGGCACGATAATGACGATCAAAGAGCTAGCGACAATCTCGGCGCCTGACACGACTTTGATTGTAATTGCTCCATGGGATAAAGGGTTGGTTTCGGCTATTTCCTCTGGTATCCAAAAATCTGGTCTCAATATCCAGCCGATAGTCGATGGTGATACAGTCAAGATCTCGATTCCGGCGCTCACAGAGGAGCGACGACTGGAGCTAGTCAAGCTAGTGCATTCAAAACTAGAGTCGGCTAAAGTAATGATCCGCGGAGTACGCACTGAGATCAAAGAAGAGATCGAGGCACAAGAGGGCGAGGCTGGGATCTCGGAAGACAGTATCAAGTCCTGGCTCGAGTCGATGCAGAAAACAATAGACCAATACATGCTAAAAATTGACGAACTAGGGAAAGAAAAAGAAAAAGAATTAATGACTCTCTAAGGAGGAGGTTTATGCAAAAAGTAACTAAAGCTGTTATTCCTGCTGCTGGATTTGGAACTCGTTTCCTCCCGCAAACCAAGGCGATGCCCAAAGAGATGCTCCCAATCGTAGACAAACCAGTGATCCAGTACATCGTAGAAGAGCTAGTTGAGGCCGGGATTACCGATATTATTATCGTGACTGGCTACCACAAGCGGACGATCGAAGATCACTTTGACAACCCCTCGACTGACTTAATTGAAAACTTGAAGATGGGCGGAGAAAAGAAAAAGCCACTCCTAGAATCGGTGATGAAGATCTCGAGTATGGCCAACTTTGCCTACGTGCGCCAGAAGGGGCCGTATGGCAATGGGACACCACTCATGAATGTCCGCCACTTGATCGGCAACGAACCCTTTATTTACACCTGGAGTGACGATTTTATTGCGGCCGATCCGTCTAGATTTAAACAATTACTTGCGGCGTACGAAAAATATGGGTATAGCTGTATGGCTAGCGTGCGTGCTAAAAGCGACGCCGATTATGATCGCTATGGCTTTGCCGCCGGAGAGGAGATCGAGCCAGGGGTGATTGACTGTACCACAATTATCGAGAAGCCAGGTAAAGCTAACGCGCCGTCTGACCTGGCCAACGTCTCTGGTTTCTTGTTTACTCCAGATATTTTTGATTACCTGGATACTGTCATGTCCAACCTGAAACCGGGCGATGAGTTTTATTACAATGATGCCCTCAAACTCATGCTCAAAGATGGCAAGCACGTACTCGCGACCGAGATCAAGAATGGCAAGTACTATGATACGGGCAACAAGCTAGAGTACATGAAAACCCAGATAGAGTTTGCACTCAAGGATCCCTCGATGAACGGGGATCTCAAGCAATTTATCCAAGGGTTGAGTCTCTAGGGTAGCGGCGATCCTATCGCTTTACATTCACAGCCCAGGTATAATAATCAAGTTATTAGCCGACGTAGCTACACTTCTGGTCTGTAAGACCAGAGACATGCACCCAGATACGTAAGTAATCTGGGGTGCCAGTTGGTAAACTAAGTTGGTAGGTAATATTGGCGAAATACTCGCCGACGTAGCTCAGTTGGTAGAGCGCATTCTTGGTAAGAATGAGGTCTCGGGTCCGATTCCCGACGTTGGCTCAGAGATAAGATAAAAGTTAATACAAAATGCTGAGGTACTCAAGCGGTCAACGAGGGCAGACTGTAAATCTGCTGCTTCACGGCTACATAGGTTCGAATCCTATCCTCAGCACACCAGAAACAAAAATGCCCCACAGGGGGGACTTACGAAGAAGCTTTCCCCGGACTAATCCAGGTGGGTGAGCTGATCTAAAACCCAATGGGAGTTAGATACATACTCTCCCTTAAAAGCAACTTATGGAGGAAAAAATTCCTCGCAGTGTCCTCTTAC
>CAZCUC010000007.1:0-9397 GCA_964502225.1 uncultured Pseudomonadales bacterium
ACGCGTGCTTGCGCACAATTGATTTCCAATCAATCAGAATGGTCCACTATCTGACTCCTCCCGTAAAAGCTATTTTACTTTACCCAGGCGACTTCCGCCAGAGGAGAGATATTTCAACAGTCTCCTCTCGTATTTCGGGTTGCTTGGTCGGAAAATACTAAAAAAATTTTGAGAGTTCTTTACTCCGTAGCAAAAAATATTTGGCCCATTAAAATGTGGCACTATTCCAAATCTTCTCATTCCTGAAGCATAACTAGCGAGTAACGGTTTTGAGGCGGAACAAAACCCCACACCAAAGTGAACATACTGGTGACCTAGTACAACGTGCTTATGAGTAAATGAGGTTCCATCAGTATCATACAATCCCCTCATACAAGCCGTTAGATAGTCTGGATTTGCCTTTATCCAATCGGGAATATCCACTTGATGTCGAATTTTGTTGCCTTTCCTGAGTCCAAAACGCTCTAAGATTTTTACAAAATTTACGCCAGAAATAACTACTTTAATGACTGTATGTTTGGGGTATGAACAGAGTGAAGAATTTGCGTCAAATAGCGAGTCAGCCAACTGACACACGTAAGCTGCATATTCAATATCATCTATCATATGGAGACTTATCTCGCACTGGCCAGTAGTTAAACCACCGTCGCCAAGTACAATCCCGACAAATTCTGCCAACTCCGCCGAGTGTTCTGGCACTTTGTACTCATTAGCTATCGTCCATCTTGAATTAGGATTAGACTTTTTGTTCGCAAGTGTAGTGAGCCACCCCTTCCTCCTATCCTCATTGGTTCCTGGAGCGCCATATTTTTTGTAGCAAGCATCTCCACCCTTCTTCCCATTCACTCTCCCACACCACCACTCTTCACGCTCCTCAATAATCGTAGGTATTGGTAATCCGCTCAACTCGCTTAGCTTCAGCACAGCATCTTTTCTGGGAAGTAACTTGCCGTTTATCCAGTCACGATAACTTCTTCCACTAATCCCCACTATCGCTCCCACTAATTCAGAGTTTAAACCCAAGGTCGACCGCACCTTAATGAAAAACTCACGTTGCTCGAAAGTATTCAGTACCAATCTTGACATAATTAATCCTAACAATACCCGAATATACTGTCAAGTGTTATACTAAAAAAATGACCAATTGGAAACTACCGCCCATCATCAAGGTTTACGAAGCTCTCGGGTGCATCGCCGACGGTCGTATCCACATCGAGGACAAAGGGGCCAAAGTCTACTCAAGTAGCGGCAATAAGTACTACACAATCACCCACGACCCAGAGTCCGGTGCCATCATGTGCAACGACAATGGTAGTTACTGGGCTGGCTATCTCGGCTACCCCGCTATCGCCTACCTTCTCCAGGTAGGCATCATCCCCTACCAACTCGAATCCGCCAATCTCCTCAAAGACATTAAGTGGAAAGATATTAATCAAAGTTTTAAGAATGATTTTGCCAAAACCGAGCAATATTGCCAAGATCTAGTCCTGGAACGGGATGGCGACCTCAATGCACTACTTGCCGACATCAATCAGATCTATACCCATCTCACATCTCACCCGTACTCGCTTTTGGGCAAGAAACTCAAACCTCCATCTGGCTATTGATGATAAAATACCCTTATTGGAGAATGGGCAGGACGGTAATGCGCTAGTTTCGAAAACTAGTGGGAGTAATCCCTAACAGGTTCGACCCCTGTATTCTCCGCCTAATTAACATATGATCTCACTAAATATGAATATATTGATATCAAAATCCAAAATATTCTCTGTGCTAGTTGGAGTAATAGCCGCGATCATTGTGACCAATTTGCTCTGGAACACCCCATCACTCCTCATCATTAGTCTCTGCATTATTGCAATAGTAAAATACTACTTAGTACCTGTACGTCATGAGCTCGCTATGTTCATCATTGCTGGCATTCTTGGATCCTTTGCCGAAAGCCTCATGATGTATAGCGGAGCCTGGTCATATGCCAAACCAGACATATTCAACTTCCCTATCTGGCTACCATTTTTGTGGGGACTAGCCGGGACAATTTTTGCCACAATCTACGATGCTCTGCCTAAAAAGGCTAAATCACAGATATAAAAGTTTGCTACAATGGACTCATGAGCGCACAGCAAACTCCAATCTATGAGTCCGAAACGGGCGAAATCCCCGAGAATGTCAAAGTCGAAAAAATCCTTCTCGAGTGGTCCGCACCCTCGCGTCCATACAAAGTCCGCTCCCGCGAGTTCTACACCACCATTCTCTCGATAGCTTTCCTCCTGGGAGTTATTCTCCTGCTCCTCAAAGAATTTTTGCTTATCGGCGTGATCATGGCCTTTGCTTTCCTCTCGTACGTCCTAGCTACCTACAAACCGGTTGATGCACAGCACAAAATCACAACCAGTGGCATTCGGACAGACAACAAACTCTATGAATGGTCAGGCCTCACCAATTTTTGGCTCAAAAAACAATGGGATCAAGAAGTAGTCATTTGTAAAACAGTGTCAGCCCTGCCGGGAGTTATCCTCCTGGTATTAGATCCTGCTCAGCGCGAAAAAATCATCAAAGAAATAGGCGACAAAATCCCCCTCGTCAAACCCACCGATTCCTTCGTCGACAAAGCCAGCAAGTGGCTCGGCAACAAAATCCCCCTCGAAACGACGTAAATTTAATTCTTGAGTTATAATATCCCACATAGCCTGCCCTGAGCATGCCGAAGGGCGCCCATAGTTTAACGGATAGAATAGGGGATTGCGGATCCTCTGATGAAAGTTCAATTCTTTCTGGGCGCACACATTATTAAGCCTGGGCTCTTGTAGTCTAACTGGATAGGACATGGCCCTCCGAAGGCTGTAATCTGAGTTCGAATCTCAGCAGGAGCACTCAAATTCCCAGTGCTTTCGCCGCTTCACTAAAAACTTCCTGCTCGCTCTCAAACGCCAGCAGTTTTACCCCCTCTTCGTAGCTCACCCACTTTCTCTCCTCCATCTCCCATCCCGCTTGTCCAAGATCATTTTCTACTTCCATCTGGAAGAAAATTACTTGCTTGTGAACCCTGGTCTTTGCCCCACCTTGCTCCTGATAATGCTTTACCCTCCGCTCGCTCTCCCCACCCTTTGCATCACTACCCTTTATAGTTTCCATGTCAGCAAAATAATAATATTCAATAATTTTGATTGGTGCGACCTCCGCAATGTTCGCTTTCACCCCCACCTCTTCCTCGACCTCCCGCACTGCCGCCTCCATCTGACTCTCGCCCTTTTCTACTAGTCCCTTGGGCAAAACCCACTTGTGGTAACCACTATGTTTCCCGATCAAAAACTCTATCCGGCTCTCTGACTCTCCGACTTTCTGGTTTTCTGAGTTTTCCAATTGTCCGATTCGTCGAAAAACCACTCCCCCAGCTGATACCTCTTCAATTGTAGTTTGTTTCATAAAGCCATTATAACCCTGTCTGATGACTGGAGGGTCAGGTATAATACATTCATTGGAGAGTGGGCAGGACGGTAATGCGTCAGTCTTGAAAACTGATGTCCGTAAGGACTAACAGGTTCGACCCCTGTACTCTCCGCTAGGTCATTTTCTTTTTAAAGATAGAAAAATTGGCGGATGAAATTTTGTCGACCTGCCCGTAGTGCTTACGCACAAGCGTTGCAGGCGGGCATTACAGGCGCGCAAGCCGCATGTATCGGAGATCAAAATTTGCGTCCGGCAGTTTTTCATTCTGAGCCAGTCAGCACCTCCCACCACTTCTGCCAATTCTCCTTCTCCTCTACCTCCCCAGGCTTCTGATCCGCCTCTGTGGCGATATCCTGATTTTCAGGCACGATCACCACACTTTCGCCTGGTTTTGATAAATTCATCTCATCTCTAGCCACTTTTTCTAAGTAAAAAGTACTCTGATAATACTCCCCCATCTCCCTCAGTTTGCCCTGTTCATCTTGTAACTGTTTTTTTGTCTCCTGCAAGTTGGCGATCCGAGTTTTTGACTGTCTGGACAACTGGATTCCCCTCACCAGAGACGCAATCAGTAATATCTGAAACACTATGATCGTATACAAGACAAATTTTCGCATATATTCACAAGCATTGCTTTATAACCCATAATATAGTATTATTACGTACATGCAAGCTCAAAAAGATCTATTTATCAAATACCTCCAGAAGAATGGCCGAGCTTCTGCTACCATTCTAGCCTACGCCAAGGATCTGGATCAATTGTTGGTTTTCCTGGGCAAAATCAATATTTTTGAAGCCAAAGATGTCACTACCGATCACCTAGAACAATTCAAACAATCCCTCAAGGACGAAAAATATACTCTCAAGAGTATTTCCCGCAAGCTCAACTCCATCAAGTCATTTTTCAAGTTTTTGATCACCGAAGGAGTTATGTCCACTAGTCCAGCTACCTCTGTCACTCATCCAAAATACGAAATTGCTCCTGCTCGCATCCTCTCTCCCCTCGAGTATCGCGCTCTCCGTGACTCAGTCAAAGACGACATCCGCATGTACGGCATCGTTGAACTCTTGCTCCAAACTGGTCTCCGCATCGGCGAGCTAGCCAGTCTCCAACTCCAAGATATCTCACTCGAGAAATCCCATCTCAAAATCCGTGCCTACGAGTCACACGACGCCCGCAAAGTTCCCCTCAACTCAACCGCCAAGCTCGCAATCGAGAAATATGTGGCTAGTCGCCCCAAAACCAAAAACACCACCCTCTTTATCACCAAGACTGGCAATCCTTTCTTGATCCGCAACATTCGTACCGCCGTCAACCGCTACTTCCGCATTGCTGGTATCGAAGGGGCCAAAGTCAACGATCTCCGCCACACCTTTGTTGTCGAACAGCTCAAGGCAGGCGTTCCCATTGTCGAGCTCTCCCACATGGTCGGCCACAAGCGTCTCTCTACTACCGAAAAATACTTGGCTTTCCTCAATGGCACCAAAACCGAGCCCAAGAAACTTAAAATTGCAGAACTTTAGACCTTAATCTTCTTCCTATCCGTAATCAATTTTATATTTTGACTGATGACCTTGTTGTTCTTACTATCAATCACGATATACCTATCCGCCGCCTTTTCTGTCTGGTTAAACTCGTCCCAAAACACTTTATCCGCTACTTCCATTAGGACTGGATCTGTCTTGTTGTTATCGTTCATCGTCCTCCCATCCTATCATACTTAGTATATTGGTGGGTTTACCCGCCGAAGCGAAGCGTAGGTGGGCCAACTAGGATTCGAACCTAGGACATCGAAGGTATAAGCTTCGCGCTCTAACCAGCTGAGCTATTGGCCCCTTTCCAGACTAAATTTTACCACGAGTCTTACAACCTCGCCCGCTTGGCGATCTCTACTTCTAAGATATTCTTATCTTTACCATATTTCAGCCGACTCAGTTTCTTGATCATCTCCGCCAGTTTGGGATTGGCCAGCTTGCGCTCGGCCTCTACATCTCGGGTCAAGTCCATCGAGAACGGCGGCATTGGTTCATTATCCACAATCGTCTTCACAAACGTGTGGTACCTCTCCACATTGGTCAGATCTGCCTCTGAGAAGGTCGGTGAGAACTCGTGCTGGAGGAAGTTGGCATCCTGCACACCCACACGGAATGACATCATCGTACCCACGTTTCCAAACACCGCGTTCTTTACCTCTTCATCAATTTGCCCAATAAATTGGTTTGCCACAATCAGATTCAAGTGATACTTACGGGCTTCAGATAGAATCGTGGCAAAGTCGGGGGTGGCAAAGTTTTGGAACTCATCAACATACAAGTTAAAATCTCGTCTTTGTGATTCAGGGATGTCTTGACGTGACATAGCCGCAACCAATATTTTTGGCACCAAAATCAGGCCCAAGAAAGCCGAGTTTTCCTCTCCTATCCTACCTTTGGCCAGGTTGATCAGGAGGATTTTGCCTTCATCCATCACTTCGCGGAAATTAAAGGCACTATATGACTGACCGATGATATTACGCATCATTTTGTCGGTGATAAAGCGGCCAAATTTTGACACGATATAGTCCAAGACCTCAGATTTATGGAAATCAGATGTCTGGGCGATCTGGTCAGTCCAGTACCTCCGCACCATCGGATCCTCGACTTTAGGCAGTAGCTCCTGGAGGAATTTGGGGTCTGTCATCACGCGCACAATCTCGATAAATGTGGCTCCAGGCTCCACCATAACCGTCATCATGGCGTTGCGGATCGCGTGCTCAAACCGGGGACCGATAATACCGGTCTTGTGTGGGTCATACAATTTATACATGAGGTTGATGATGGAAGAGGCCACAAACTGCTTCTCTTCTTCAGTTCGAGCTTCGAGCATGTTCAACCCCATCGGCCTGTCTGTATCAGCCGGGTTAAAGTAAATCACGTCCTCCGCCCGCTCTGGTGGGATGTACTCTAAGAGTTTTTCCACCGAGTCATGGGGATCAATAAAACACACGCCCTTCCCGGCCCTGATATCCTGCAGGATCATATCCATGAGCAGTTCCGATTTACCAGTACCCGTTTTCCCGATGATATACATGTGACGCGCCCTATCTTTATCGGAGATATAGATTTTGCGTGACATGCCACGATACACACTCTTGCCCAGATACAAACCAGAGTTGGGGATTTGGGCTGGAGCTGGCGCTGTCTTGGCGGTCAGCCAGTGGATATGGGGAGTCTCGACTTGCTTGTTGGGAAAGTGGAAAATCGTCGCCAGTTCTTCTGAGTTGAGGATCGATTTCCCTCTAAACATTGCCTGGTAGCGATAAATAAAATCCACCATAAACAATCGTTTGAGCCAAATCTTTTGTTTGGTAAATTTGTTGTAAGGACCGGCAAACTGCGAAAAAGTACCGGCAAACTGCTTGAGGAGTGTATGCGCCTCGCCTTTGGTGGGTGCATTTACAACCAAGCGAATCGAGACCTCAAACCCAGGCTTGCCGGCCGACCTTTCAATTGCCTCCAGCGCTCTTGGATCGACGCTATAACTAGCTTTATCAGGATTACTCTCATCTTTTTTGGCTTTAGAGATATAGCCATGACCACGATTGCTCCACGCATGAGAAGCAGGTGAGACAATCACTTGGAGCATTGCCCCCTCCCCTTCACGCATCTTGGCAAAAAAAGAT
This sequence comes from uncultured Pseudomonadales bacterium, assembly GCA_964502225.1. GTDB lineage: Bacteria > Patescibacteriota > Microgenomatia > UBA1400 > UBA12108 > CAJAUT01. The sequence continues at coordinate 7,113 of CAZCUC010000007.1, forward strand.
GTAATCGAAGACAAAGGGTCAGTCGCCAGGTCTCTAAAAGATTGAATCGGATAATACCCAGCCTGGCTTTTAACCAGCGACTCAAACGCCACTTTTCCGTTTTCATCAAAAATAGTGAACTCTTCGACTGCCTTGATCTCTGCCCCAGGGTATGCCCCGTGGATTTGCTTCTCGACGAGCTCCATGAGTTCGTGGGGTACCGAAACGTAAAACCGAATGTCTTCTTTCTTGCCGACTATTTCAAACGAAATCGCATGTTCTGACTGCAGGAATGAGTACCATTCTTCATTTTTGACCGAGTACAAACTAGCAAACAACTGCTCGGCCGCATCTATCTTGATCTCATTATCTCTAGGCAAAACCACCTCTAGTGTCACAAACGACAAACTATATTCTTCGCGGTTGCGGTTGCGCATCCAGAGCAAAAAAGCATAGCCAAGTGCAAACAGACCTGTCAGTCCTAGTGACAAAAAAACCAGCGCGTAAGCTAGGTTCGTCATTAGTGTTGATAACTGTTCGAGTCCTTGCATTACTGTTTAACCTCCGGAAGGTCTTGTAGTCGCACTTTTCTCCCTAGGCGAGCCAAGAGTTTTATTTGTCGCACAGCCCACGCCACCAGCCACGCAATACCCAGATCCACTTTGGCTGTTTTCCCTTTGGCCATTTGCTGCTGGGTAACAGGGAGAGTGACCGGTGGTTGCTGGGCTGTAGGTTGCTGTTGCACTACCACCGTGTCATCAGTGACGTCGCTCGTATCATTTGGCACTCTAGCAAACTGTTTTTCAATTTTCTCGATCCAGGTCGTAACTTCCAGGTTTTCTTTGTCTCTATTTGGTGCTTCAACCGTGGTCAAATCCTCTGGTAGACGCACCCGCTCCCTGGTCGCCAGATCCTGAGCACTGCCGAAGGACTCTTTTTCTTTCTTCATATCCACCATAAAAACACCTCCAAACTATGTATCTAAAATCCATTATACGGCAAAAAACGTATTAAAAATCTAGTCCGCTCACCGCCAACTTACCCAGATCATAAGGATGTTTAATTTTCCTACACTCCGTCACTAAGTCAGCGCCTTCAAGGAGTCTCCTCGTAGGTTCTCCACTCCTGCCAGTCAAAACTATATGAGTTTCTCCTCTCTCCCCTATAACATCCAAAACATCTTCTTCGTCGAGTAATCCTTCACTGACTGCATTGAGCACTTCATCCATCACCAGCAAAAAACAAGGTTCCGTACCTTGTAATTTTGCCTTCACTAGCTCTAGTCCGTCCTTTGCCGCCTGCAGATGATCTTCTTCACTCGCCGTATCTACGACTACATGACCCTTGTCACCAACTGGTGCCGTTTTTTTGCCAATCTTAAAACCCTTACCCGAAAAATACATTTCTAAGTTCTCAAATTTATCTTTGAGCTTGGACTCAGCGATCCCCCAGCTAGCTTGCTTATAAAAAGCCACCCACACGACTTTTTCGCCGATCAACAGCGAGCGTGTGGCCACCCCTAGTGCCGCCGACGTCTTCCCCTTCCCCTCCCCTGTAAAAACATAAACTAATCCTGGTCTTTGTAATTCTCCAGTCATAAATTCTCAAATTCTCAAATAATTCGTGCACATTTGTGTGCATTTATGATTTATGTACATTTAATTAATGCCTACCTTCATTCCATGCAAGCTCTGCTCAACTACAACAGGATCCACCTCAACAACCACTCCTGCCTGCTCAAGTAGTTCACATGTTAGTTCAACCGGCATCCCTATAATCGCCGAGAGTTTTCCCGCTTGATTCAGCGCAAATGGAGCCGCTCCTCCTTGCAGGGCGTACGCTCCAGCAAACCCGCGCCAGTTCTTCTCGTTGGCCACGTAGCCATCCAGTTCGGCCTCTGTACCATCTCGCAAGGTGACAGATCCTGTGTCGTGTCCCACATATTGCTCGCCCGTGAGCGAGTTCACGACCGCTACACCAGTCACCACTTCGTGTGTTTTACCGAGGAGTCCTCCAAACATCGCTCTCGCCTCTTGTTTACTGTTTGCTTTAGCTATCCACCCTGCTTGCCCTGAGCCTGTCGAATGGGTCCCGAGAGTAACGGTAGTATCTCCTCCAATCACTATCGCGTCAGGATATTTCTTTGCCACCACCAAGGCTTTTTGCAAAGCTAGTTCCTCAACTAGCTCAACAGGATCATCTGTCTGGATCAAATCCTCGTCGTACCCCGAATCCACTATCTCAAATTCTAACCCCAACAGCTCCAGTATTTCCTTTCTTCTTGGGCTCCCGCTGGCCAAAATGAT
>CAZCUC010000007.1:9497-54595 GCA_964502225.1 uncultured Pseudomonadales bacterium
ACCCCAACAGCTCCAGTATTTCCTTTCTTCTTGGGCTCCCGCTGGCCAAAATGATCTTTTGCATACAGATATTCTACCCCATGTCTTGTCCTCCGAGTCCCTCTTATCCTCGTCTCCAGGAGCGTACAACTTCCAAACGAACAGATAAAAATAGCTGAGAGGTTGGCGCACGTTCCAATAGAAAAAATTGCGCAGGTCGGGTAGACCGAGAACTAGGTCAATTCGTCACCAGACGAATATGGCCGATTTTCGACTTGGAATGGCGGCAAGCTCTCATACTACCCATCTTTTCTATCTCACTCTTTTGTACGTTAAAAAGAGTGAGCCGCCAAGTGCTAGCGGGACAGCACAAACAAAAACTATCGGCCTTGACAAAGCTCTCTCTCTCTGCCAAAATAACTGTATCAAATAATATCAGGAGGTAAAATATGCCAAGAGCATGGACTGATCCTTTAATCAAAGGGAATGTAATGAATGATAACGGCCTATCTCGCAGAACGAAAGCTTTGAAAAACATAGTATCGAATGATCAAGAAGTACAACTCGAAGCGAAAGAATTGATTCAACAACCTATTCAACTCGAAGTTTCAGCGGAAAGTAGTTTGCCAAAAAAAGCGCTTAAATAGCGACTTATCCCTGACACACGCTAAACCCGCACCCATAACACTTGGCACACCCCTCTTCTATCGCCAATTTTCCACTACACTCAGGACAAACGGTCATATGCTTGGACAGCTTTGCCGTCCGTTCTTTCAGCGTCTCTGTCTTAATCTTGCTCTGTATTATCTGCCCTGCCCCTAGCGGAGTCGAAGACGGAGTGGGGTTGCTCCCCACCGATAGAATTTGCACATCTTTACTCCCGTCACGGTAGATCGTGATCCCCTTACACCCCGACTTCCACGCCATCATATATGCCGACTCAACATCATCGATCGTAGCGGTATGGGGAAAATTAATGGTCTTAGAGACAGCGTTATCTGTATATTTTTGCCAGGCCGCCTGCATTTTTACATGCCAATCTGGGGCTATATCATGAGCCGTGCGATAAACAGTCTTAACCTCCTCTGGCACACCAGAGATATGTGTTACGCTTCCCTGCTGTGCTACTTCCCGTACAATCCGATCCCGCACTTTGTGTTCGTTGTCCCCATCTGCCCACAGCGACTGTGCTAGTTCTTGCTCAAAGTATTTATTGATGTACGACAGCCCGCTGTCCTCCACCACGTTCTTGGTATAGGCAAGCGCAAACACAGGCTCGATACCTGACGACGCATCAGACAACATCGAGATACTGCCAGTTGGAGCAATAGTAGTGATGGCCACATTTCTAACTTTACGTGATGATTTATCCTCCGTAGCCTTGGCGAAGGAGGACTCTTTCCACCTGGGGAAGACTCCTTTTTCTTTGGCTAGATCGCTGGACATCTGCCATGATTCATCCTGGATAAATTTGGCAATTTTTTTCGCCAGTTTAATCCCTTCTTCGCTGTCATAGGGCACGCGTAACTGGTAGAGCATATCCGCCCATCCCATCACACCGAGACCAATCCTCCTGTTCGCTTGTACGGTCTCTGTAATTTGTGGCAGTGGGTATTTGCACGCATCAATCACGTCGTCGAGCATTCGCACACCAGTCCGTACCACAAACCGCAATCTTTCCCAGTCGATTCCCAATTTGAGAATTTGAGAATTTGAGCTTGGAGAATTAACCATTTTAGCCAGATTAATTGATCCAAGGTTACACGCATCAAACGGATGCAGTGGTTGTTCACCACAAGGATTAGTCGCGTCGATTCGGCCATATTTCTCCAGGAGCGGATTGTTGCGGTTAATCGGGTCCAGGAAAATTAAGCCTGGGTCACCCGTCCTCCACGCCATCGAAACTAGTTGTCCCATTAGCGTCTTTGCCCTTATTGTTTGCACAACCTCTCCCGTACGTTGGTTACGTAGGTGCCAGTCTTTGTCTTGGTCCACTGCTTTCATAAAATCATCCGTAACCCCAACTGAGATATTAAAGTTTTCGATCTCGCCTCGCTCCGATTTGGCCGAGATAAAGTCGAGAATATCCGGGTGATCCACATTTAGGATCCCCATATTAGCCCCACGCTTCTTCCCCCCTTGCATCACTTGGCGAGTAGCAATATCAAATACTTTCATAAACGACACCGGACCTGTGGCAAACCCACCAGTCGATTTTGTCACTACATCGCCTTTAGGACGTAGCTTGGAAAAGTTAAATCCCGTCCCACCACCCCGCTGGTGCACCATTGCCATCCACTTAACCGCATCAAAAATCCCCTCCATCGAGTCCTCTACCGGGAGCACAAAACAGTTCGCCAGTTGGGATTGGGGAGTGCCTGCATTATTGAGTGTTCGCCCTGCAGGCAAAAACTCGAGCCTCGACATCACTTCATAAAAATCCGCTTCAACTTTTTTACGCTTATCCGCTTTTTCTACTATTGCCAAATTCTTTGCCACGCGTCTAAAGAGCTCGGATGGGGTCTCAATCACTTTGCCATCTTCATCTTTAAGCAAATATCTGTTGCGCAACACTTTTAGCTGGTTAGGCGAGAGATCTAGATCGTCTTTTACCCCGATGATCCGCTCTACTCGTCGCTCATCCGATCTGGCCGCACGGTACAAAATGTATGCTTTGGCTGTCTGGTAATGACCGGCGGCCATCAGCACTTGTTCCACAAAATCTTGCACCTTTTCAACTTGTGCCAGTTCTTTGTCTTTGAGTGATTTCTCAACCAGTGCCACTGTAATCTCCGCTAGTCGCAAGGATTCTTTATCAGGAACTTGTGGTGAGCCTGTCGAACCATATTCACCTGTTTCCTTCCCCGCTTTCCAGATTGCTCCCGCGAGCTTATCTATGGAGAACTCCACTTCTCTTCCATCCCGCTTGATGATTTTATTTATCCGCATACGCTATACCCACAATCAATACATTTAGAACACCCGTCTTGTTTGTGCAGTTTTCCACCGCATTCGGGGCAAACCAAGTCACCCTTCTGATTCTCCGAAATCTCTGATTCTCCGACACTCTGAGTTGTCTGACTGTCCGACTTACCTACACTCAGCACCTGGTCTCCCTTACTCCCATCCCGGTAAATCGTCACGCCTTTGCATCCCAGTTTCCACGCTTGCATATACACGGTTTTAACATCATCAATCGTGGCATCATGCCCAAAGTTGACCGTTTTACTAATCGAGTTGTCAAAGTATTTCTGCCATGCACCCTGGATCTTGACGTGCCACTCTGGCTCGATTTGATGGGTGGTCACAAACAACTTTTTCTCTTCGCTCGATAAACCCGAGTAATCCCCCACTGCGACCTGCTCCAAAACTTTCTTCATTTGAGAATTTGAGGATTTGTGATTTGAGAATTTATTTTCCATGTATTCCTGGAAAATAGGATCCACCATCACCAGCTGTTTAGTTGAGTGGTTCGATTTATCATCTTCATAAAAAGTTCTTCGAATTGTCACGAGCGAGAAGACCGGCTCTATACCTGAGGATGTATCGGCCAGGATCGAGATCGTACCAGTTGGGGCAATCATCGTCACGGCGCAGTTCCGCATAGGCTGGCCTTTGGCCGGATAAATCGAGAGATCCCAGTTGTTAAAGTTACCCCGCACTTCTGCCAGTTCAGATGACATCTCTGCCGCAGTTTCGTAGATAAATTTGGATAGTTCTTTGGCTAACTTCACTGCATCGTTGCTGTTGTATGGGATCCCCATCCGGTACAGTACATGGGCATATCCCATCACCCCGAGCCCAATCCGCCTATTGCCGTTCTTTACCGTCGCCTCAATTTCAGGTACGGGATAGGCGTTGACCTCGATCATATTGTCCAAAAACCTCACTCCCAGCTTCACTGTTTCACCCAAATCTTTGTAGTCAATCTCATAACCCTTCTTGGTTTTCTTAAGGTGCCTGGCTAAATCAATACTGGTCAAGTTACACGATTCATACGGGAACAAGGCGATCTCACCACACGGATTAGTCGCATCAAGTTTGCCAAAGTTGGGCACTGTATTGCCACGCTCGGTATTGTCCAGGAACATAAGTCCAGGATCCCCTGTTCGCCAGGCGGCCTCCGCAATTTTGTTAAACAATGTTTTGGCTTTAATCCGCTTTACTACTTCGCCATTACGGGGATTGACCAAATTCCAATACTTATCTTCTTCGACTGCTTTCATAAATGCGTCAGTTACCCCTACCGACACGTTAAAGTTCTTAATCGTTCCATCCTGATTTTTAGCGTCGATAAAATCTTCAATGTCCGGGTGGTCAGCGTTGAGAATACCAATATTGGCCCCTTGTCGCTTGGCACCTTGCAAAATTTGGGACAGTGCCGCTGAGTAGGCTTTGAGAAAGTCCACCGGTCCCGATGCCGCCCCAGGTACGTTCTTTACCTTGTCTCCGTGCGGGCGGATTTTAGAAAAGTTAAAGCCTGTTCCTCCGTTATTTTTATGTACTACAGCCGCATCACCGAGGGTCTTAAAAATTTTGCCAATTGAGTCTTCTATTGGTAACACGAAACAAGATGAGAGTTGGCCGGTACCACCGGGATTACCCGCTTCAAACATCGCTTTGCCTGCACACACCATTTTAAGTGACACCATTCGCTCATAAAACTTAGTAGCTGTTTCCATCACGATCCCGTTGCCCGCCCAGTTCACTTCTGGCTTGGCCATATGGTAGGCTACTCTCCACAGCATTTCTCCCGGAGTCTCGACGACGACGCCATCCATATCCGTGCGCAAATAGCGTTTCTTCGCAACCTCTACCGCATTCTTAGTTAATTTTGGTTCAATTATTTTTGGTTTACTCATAGTTTTATTTATCGCACTTACTATACGCGCAACTTGGACAAGTAGAACACCCCTCTTCTCTGCGCATGGGCGTCCCACACTCGGGGCAGAGTTCTTCGGAGGTCACCTGTTTATCTTGTTTGGTTTCATAAGGTCCCGATTTCTTCTCGAGCACCACTTGTTCACGTGACCCTTCCACATATACCGTCATACCTTTAAGACCTAGTTCCCACCCCAGCTGATACGCTTTAGCCACATCTTCTGGTTTGGCCTCAGGTGGGAAATTTACCGTTTTACTAATCGAGTTATCGATCCATTTCTGCATCACTGCCTGCATACGCACGTGCTCCTCGACCGAGAGGTCAGATGAGACTACATACACCTCGGCAATTTCCGTTGGTACGTCTTTGATTCCTTTGAGACTCCCACCATTTTCGCGCACTTTTTCAAACAATTTATTGCGTTCAGATTTTGGCATGCCCGCTTTTTTCATTGCCATCTCAAACAGCGACGACTCGTAATACATTTCTCTCCACTCTTTGCCCTCTTTCTCCGCTCCTTCTCTCGTATGGCGAGTGTAAGACAAAGCAAACACTGGTTCACATCCATACCCCTCGAGTCCCGAGATCGTCGCAATTGAACCGGTTGGGGCCACAGTAGTTTGGGCACCGTTACGGATACCGTATTTCTTTAATTCGACTAGTAGCTTCTTCCAAGAAATTTCCGGTCTCCCAAAGTCACTCTTGTGCGCGACCAGTGGTTTAGGGATGGTCCAAACTACATTTTGTGGATCGTAAATACTCCCGTTGATCCCAGGGAATGGCCCCCGCACGTGTGCAAGTTCAATTGAGGCCATCATACTGTGATAGCGGATGAACTCCATGATCTGGCTGGCCAGTTCTTGGCCCTTAGTACTGCCGTAACGTACCCCCGTCATATACATCATGTCCGAGAGCCCCATGACCGAGAGACCAATCCGTCGTACCTTGTGAGCTGCCTCTTCAATCTCCGGCACCGCCGAGACATATTTGTTAGCATCCACCACATTGTCGAGGAATCTCACCGATAAGTTTACTGTTTCGGCTAGCTTTTCCCAATCTACTTGGTATCCGTCGCCCTTGATCTTCTTCACGTGCTCACGCAAATTAAGCGAGCCTAAACAGCAATTTTCGTATGGTCCTAGGAATTGCTCACCGCAGGGATTAGTTGCTTCTAGTTTGTACAGGTGAGGTACTGGATTGCTCCGATTAGCTTCATCCAAGAAAAGGACACCTGGTTCACCATTTTTGTGAGCGTACTTTACGATCTCCGCAAATAACTCACGGGCTGGAATCATGCGATACATCTCCCCATTCTCTGGATGCCTCAGGGTAAAGTCGTCGTTGTTTTTGACAGCTTTCATAAATTCATCGGTTAGACCGACGGAGATATTAAAGTTGGTGATCTGACCCTCAGTGGCTTTACAGCGGATAAACTCGAGAATATCTGGATGCCATACAGGGAGTACTGCCATAGCCGCACTTCGCCTTCCCCCACCTTGCCCTATCACCCAAAAAGCCGTGTCATAAACTTTAATAAAAGAGACCGCCCCAGTGGCTTTACCTTTGGTGGTCGAAATTGTTGCGTCCTTGGGGCGGATGCGCCCAAATGAGAACCCTACCCCTCCACCAGTTTGGAGAGTCAAAATCGCTTTGCGTAGGACTGAGAAGATTGAGTCGGTTCCTTTGCCCAGATCATCTTCCACTGGGAGTACAAAGCAGTTGGCGAGTTGACCGTATTTGGTTCCGGCATTTGCCATGGTGCGCCCATTTGGCACAAAGCGCATCTCATACAACATCTCAAAAAACTTCTCTCTCACTTCCATCGCAGTATCCCCACTACTCCTGTAGTTATTCTCAGCCTCAGCCACTACCCGAGATGTTCGCATGAGGATCTCAGCTGGCGACTCTACGGGGTGACCCGATTCGTCCCTCAGTGAATAGCGATTGACCATGATGGCCGCGGCGTTCTTGTTTAGTTTTGTAATTTTCATGATTCCGACTCCTGCAGTTTCTTAATTTCCTCGTCAAAATCTGCGAGTGATTCAAACTCACGGTAGACTGATGCAAAAAGCAAATATGCGAGTGGATCGATCTTTTTAAGTCTATTGATCACAAGATTTCCCACTTCCCACGACCTCACTTCTGTACTATTTTTGCGCCTCAATATCCGCTCGATCTCGTCAACCATACTCTCTATCTGCTCCATGGTCACAGGCCTCTTCCAGGTAGCCTTCATCACCCCCCGCTTGAGCTTCTCCCGGTCAAAGTCCTCAATCTTGCCTGACTTCTTGACTACCTTGATATCCACACCCTCTGCTCTCTCGTAGGTAGTAAAGCGCTTATTGCACTTCACACACTCTCTCCTACGCCTCATCGCCCCACCTTCGGCTGTGATCCTCGACTCAAGGACGGAAGTGTCGTCGTGATGGCAGTAAGGGCATTGCATAAAGGTCTCTCTCCTGGTTTCTACCTAGAAACTAAAACCCTACATATAGTAGGGCCTATCTACCGTAACCCCTGCACGTAGTGCTCGTCAACTAGCAACGAATATATCAAATAGGAGCAAAAGTTTTAGTCTGCCTTGTGGACATTGGGATCACAATATTCACAAATATGACAAATCCCTATGCGAACCTTGGTCTCGTGATTAGATACCTTATCACATCCCTCAAAATTACATTTCCAGCCCTCTCTAATTTTTAAAACGTATGTTTCCCCGCTATCCAGAGTTACCACAATGTCATCTGGTGAACTAGAAGATTCTCCATCTGAGTCCATATCACCATCGATCAAGTCGTAGCGAGAAGGAATTTGATCTTGCCCCCTAGATGAAAGTAAATCCCTACTCCGGTTTTTTTTATCTAACCCTCCACTTCCACAACCGGTACCAACATATGAATCTAGTGCTTCTGGATTTTTGTTTATCCATTCCATCATATTCCTCTGTTCACCATGAGCTAACAAAAACATTATTTTTCTCGCCTCGTTAAGGTTCATATTATTTAACTTCTCAATTTTTTGTGCCTGCTTAATAAATAAAGTGGCATATTCGGAACTGCCACCATTACCAACAAACAACTGCTCCATCTCTAAAATTACTTTATCTGGTTCTAGATATTTATCTGAGGTGTATTTCCCTCCCCGTTCAGCAGCAAATACCTGTCGCAAAGTCTCTTGTAAAGAGTTGAACTCACTTTCAGGTTGTCCATCGCGTACGAGATCTCGAATGGTGTCAGCCGACCAACGGAGCATCGATTTACGTCTTTGACTAGTTCTATCATTATCTTTTTCCAATAGTGAAGAAGTCCGAATGTCCTGCTCGATTGCGTCCCAGGATTCAAATTGCAAATCATTTGCCAACCTCTTCAATGCGTCAGGGAGTTCCATTAGGGCAGATAACTTAACCAAACCGTTGGCAGTAACCTCGGCTTTATCTAAGCCTAGTATCTCCAAAGTACGTTGAATATTTGCAACTTCGTTCTCAATTCTCCAGTGATTTACTATAGAAATTTCTTTTGTCGGAATAGCAATCAACCGGTAGAGAGGTCTACTTAGATTGTCAAATCCAAGAGGGATCAATGCATAGGTCAGACTTTTACTATATTTATCTCCTACGTCATATACATTACCAGGTGGGCTAGCAATTATCATGGGAGGCAACGGTGCTTGAATAGCAATAAAGTGCTCCACAATCTTTTGGGCATGATCAAAACCAACTCCCTCTGCCGCAAATCTCTCAACTGCATCAGGATTACTAGCATAATGCTTAATTGCCCTTCTTGTAAGTTCTCTGTATGCAACCCCCGACTCATGCAAAAATCCCTGTTCCTTATCCAGAGTAACTATTCCTTCGGTCGACAGCATTAAGCATTCAGCAAAGTAGGTCTTTAAGTCTACGTCTAAAATCGCCAATCGATCAGCGTTTGTTGCGTAAATCCAAGGGTTAAAATTAACTACTTTTTTAGGCTCAGCTACCAACTCCAGCGGTGAGACAGAAAATGTCTGAACTTCTAAGGTATGACCTTGCTCGCTACTATACACAACTCACTCCTTCATCCCCTCGCTCGGGGGACAAGATAAAGGCAACTTGAGAGGAAGTTCCGGACTTTAACCGTTGCGGCACAGCGCTAGAGTTACACTAGCTTCCTTGCACTCTCAAATCTTCACTTGGTAACAGACCCCATCCTAGAGCTTTCTCCCAATCTTATCAACTAGATAACATCGACTAGAAACCTATCACTCTGTACACAACTCCTCTACTCGCGATCGTGCCGACTGCACCTGGTGATAAACATCTATTACAACTTCATGCACTCGACCCTCCGTAGCCACAAGATATCCCTCTACCCATTCCTCGTATATCGGATCTCCCACCAACTCACATTTACCTCTCTCACTCTGCACCAGCTCGCGTAATTCAGCAAAGTGGCTCCGCAGATAGTGGAGTCCTTTGATGATTGTATAGACTCCCCTCTCCACATTCCCAGCCTGCACTAGCTTAATCCCACAAATCACTCTTTCATTCCCCAGTTCTCCTGACAACATAATTCTTTCTTCACCTTTTAAAAACATATAGCCAGGAACATGTTTGACTACTTCCCACAAATTGCAATTTGTTTGATCATCGCGAGCCATGATCTGACGGGCCAAATCGTTGCCCTTGATTGATTGACTAAAGTCGCCCCCGACCAGTCCCATTTTCCCCATCACACCCGAAAGTGAAGCCATGTAAAGGGAAATTCCACCAACCAAGATCCCAATCGTCAAGAGTGTCATCACCATCAAGTAGTTTATTTTCATCTCACCCTATTCTAGAGTTCTCTATCCCAAATAATCAACAATAAATTTCGCATACACTTCTGTAATTTTCTCTAATGAGCTCAAATCTACCCACTCACCACGCCCATGTTCGCCACCACCATCTGGCCCAAATCCCATAATGGTCGGAATATCGCGCTTTACCAACATCCATCCATCAGTTGCAGGGCCCGACACCTTTGCTTCGGGGACATAGCCCAAGACAGATTTAGCGGCTTTTTGCAGTGACGATACTACTGGATCATGAGGATCGATCTCCACAGCCGGGACGTAGATCAAATCTTGGATCTCGTAAGGGATCCCCAGTTTTTGGAGCCGTTCTATCATCAAAATTTTCACTTGAGCTTCACTATTGCCTGGGAGCAGTCTCACATCACCATATGCCTCACAGGTAGATGGCACGACATTCATCGCTACTCCCCCAGTAATTTTTGTGGGGAAAGTAAACATCGGCCTACGCCCTTCAAACATTTTCGATTGCTTGTATGGTATCTCTAGTCCTTGCAGTGCTTCTATTATCTTCGCCATGTCTACTACCGCATTGTGCCCCACCTCTCCCCGCTCCCATGCAGACACTCCCGTATGGACTGCCTCGCCTTTTGTGATGATCTTAAACCGGTATCCTCCCCGCTGAGCAGTCCGCACATACTGGCTACCATGCTCACCAATAAAACATGCCTTTGGCACAATTCCAGAATCTAGTAGATATTGAGTTCCGTATGGGCTACAGGCCCCACTTTCCTCATCTACTACAAACGCCAATGTCAGTTTTCCCTTCAATTTTACCCCTGCGTCAATCAAAGCCTTCACAGCAAAAATATAGGCAGTCAAGCTGGCCTTCATATCTAGACAACCCAAACCATAAACTTTCCCGTTCCTGATTACTCCCGAAAATGGGGAAATCAAGTCACGACCTTCTGGTGGAATCGTATCCATATGCCCATTCAGCATCAGTCCCATCCGTCCCCTCTTCTCTCCCCACTCACAAATTACATTCGGACGTTCTTTACTAGCTCCCAAATACCTTGGCGACAAACCAATCTCCTTCAGTTTTTCAAAAATCAAGGTTGGAACTTCACCTTCCACACTTTCATGAAGGGGAGAATCTTGCGGGGTATAGGGGTTGGTGCTTTTACTTTTGACGAGCGCAGATAGAAACGCGGTCTCTTCAGCGAAAGACGCCTTTACTGCCCGGGCAATAGTAGTACTCACATTTGACACTGGCACGTTGGCGGCAATTGTACACCTGTGACTAGTTTTGGGCAATCGCGGCGATCACTTTCTCCAAAGTTTCTTCTTTCCCGAGCTTAAAAGTATCGATGACCAAATCATATAGCTCACTACGCCAAAAATAAATCGGAGCCTCCTCTGGTAAGGTTTTTGGGGCTACTACCCACTCTCTCCATTCTTTTCCGTACATTTTCACCCATTTTTCTAGATTATTCTCTTCACGGGTAAAAATATGCTCTTTGGCCTCGGCAATAGTAATATCATCTCGGTTGGCGATCCGATCTACTCTCACTGCATCGTCCGAACAATAAACCAAGACTTTAAAAGTCCCCTTTACTTGCTGGGCCAAAAATCCCGATAGCCACGACTCATACACGCAACCGCTCTGAGTACTCATCTGCTCTCTCACCGAGTAATCTACTTGACGATCAAAGTCATCAGGGTAAACGCTGGCAGAATGGTGGACCGTTTCTTTTGGATCAAAATACCCCTTCTCGATCGCATACTTTCGCATGAAATCACCGCCAGAGTAATACTTAAAATCAAGGTGCTTTGCCAAATGTTTGCCAAGCGTAGTCGAACCAGCGCCCGGTAATCCCGAAATAGAAATGTTGCGATATTTTGTCTTGACCACGACCAAATCGTTCGACATAGGTAAAAGCGAGTATAACACGCAAACCTCAGTCGGGTATAATCATCCTATGTCTACCAATTCTTTCCTCACCATCCTCAAGAACAAGCTCGAAAAAAAAGGCCTCCCTCCCGAGTACACCAAGAGAACCATTGTTTTGATCATCATCTCAATCCTTGCCCTGCTCTACTCTTTATTCCTTTTTCTCAAGGATCTCCCCTCACCCACTACTCTCAACAAGCCCAGCTCATACCCCATCTCTACCAAAATCCTCGATCGCCAAGGCAAACTACTTTATGAAATCTATGACGACCAAAATCGCACACCTATCAAGCTAGATGACCTCCCCAAATACCTCGTAGAAGCCACAATCTCAATCGAAGACAAAAACTTCTACACTCATCATGGCTTTGATACCGGTGGACTTCTGAGAGCAGCCTGGAAAACTATTACCGGACAGCGGCTCGAAGGCGGCTCCACCATCACCCAACAACTGGTCAAGGTCGCTTTACTCACACCCGAGCGAACGATTACTCGCAAAATCAAAGAAGCCATTTTGACCATCGCCACCGAAGTGTTGTATAGCAAAAACCAAATTCTCGAAATGTATCTCAATCATATCCCTTATGGTGGAACTGCCTACGGGATCGAGGCCGCTTCTCATCGTTTCTTCGACAAAAACGCCAAAGATTTGTCGCTAGGCGAAGCCACTCTGCTTGTCGGACTCCCCCAGGCTCCATCCCGCTACTCTCCCCTCGGCAATCCCGATGCCGCCAAATCCCGCCAAGCCCTAGTGCTCGGCCGCATGGTCGAAGACAAATACTTGAGCAACGAGCAAGCCACTACTGCCAAAAACGAAGAGCTCCATTTTGCCGATTCTGGGACTGACATTAGCGCCCCACACTTTGTCATGTATGTCAGGCAATACTTAGAGGAGAAATATGGTATCAACAAAGTCGAGCAAGGCGGTTTACGAGTTACCACCACCCTGGATCTCGACCTCCAAAACGTCGCCCAGGCTACTCTCTCCGCTGAGCTAGTCACGCTCAAAAAACTCAAAATCAGCAACGGCGCCGCTTTGATTACCAATCCTAGCTCAGGAGAAATTCTCTCGATGATTGGATCCAAGGACTATTTTTCAGAGGATATCGACGGCAAAGTCAACGTCACAACCAGGGAGAGACAGCCAGGATCATCAATCAAACCTCTCAACTATGCCCTCGGTCTCGAAACCAAAATTATTACTCCCTCAACTATGCTTTTAGACACCCCGATCTGTTTTGACTTGGTCGGGCAGCCAGACTATTGCCCCAAAAACTATGACAACACCTTCCGTGGCCTAACCCAGATCCGTTTTGCCCTCGGCAACTCACTCAATATTGCGGCAGTCAAAGTCCTCGCCCTCAACACAATCGACGGCTTTATTAGTTTTGCCCGCAAAATGGGTATTAGTACCTGGCGTGATCCTAGCCAGTACGGCCTTTCTCTCACGCTCGGAGGGGGCGAAGTTATGATGACCGACATGGCCACTGCCTTTGGCGTTTTTGCCAATCGCGGTGTCAAAGTCCCGCTCCACGCTATTCTCAAAGTCGAGGATAATCAAGGCAACATTTTAGAATCATACGACCCAGCCGACGGCCTACGGACCGGCGAAAAAGTCCTCTCCGAAGAGACCTCCTTTCTTATCTCTCATATTCTTTCAGACAACAACGCTCGCTCGGCGGCTTTTGGCACCAACTCCGTGCTCAACGTTCCCGGCAAAACAGTCTCCGTTAAAACCGGTACTACCAACAATCTCCGCGACAACTGGACGATCGGCTACACCCCAAATCTCCTGGTTGCTACTTGGGTTGGCAACAACGACAACTCTCCTATGAGCTATGTAGCCTCAGGCGTCACCGGCGCATCCCCTATCTGGCAAAAAATCATGAAATACGCTCTGCGTGACGTCAAGACTCCTGGTTTAGAAAAACCAGAAAGCATCGAAGGAGCGAGTGTGTGTAGCAACTCTGGCACCCTCCCATCAGCTGATACACCCTGCGAAACTCGCTATGAATATTTCTTGGAGGGCACGGTACCAACCGAAAATACGATCACCAAGCGCGAATTATTTGTCAACAAAACTACCCATCATCCACCAAATAACGAAAGCGAGTTTGCCGATGTCGAACCTCGTACCCAAACTGTTGCTTCAGATCCATTCATCAAAGACTACTGTATCGACTGTGAAGCTTATCCCGAAGGGTATCAGGAACCGGCCATTACTATCTCTCCCGACCAACAATGAAACGGCTACTGCTCACGCTCGGCGTTTTGCTAACTTTGATGGCCATCTACGTAACTTTTTTCTCTCCTACCACTGATTTACTCTCTCCCATAGGGCCCACTCTAGAACCTAGAATCTCTAATCTTGAATCTAAGTCATACGTCATTCTCGGCTTCGCTCCCTACTGGAATCTGAAAAAGATCTCCCCCGAATCGCTCTCAACCATTACTCATTTTGCCTATTTTAACCTCCATTTAAATGGTGATGGTACCCTCTACACTCACGTCAAAAAATCTGAGCAAGACCCAGGGTACACCAATTATCGCCGCTTATTGTCTAACACTATCGACTACGGCAACCGCCCACTAATCATCACTTTTATGCCGGAGAGCCAATCAGCCCTCGCAAGTTCTATTTCCTCTCCCCAGTCACGCCGTAAAACTATCGAAACCATCCTAAGTGTTGTGACCGAAAGCCGCGCGAGTGGGGTCAATATCGACTACGAGCCCCTCGGCGACACTCCTCCTTCTGTTCGCAACAGCTTCACTCTCTTTATCAAAGAATTAAAGACCTCTCTCCAATCTACTAGCTCCTCTCTCCTAACTGTTAGCATCTACGGCTCAGCGGCCGCCAAACCAAGGATCTGGGACCTCATTGCACTTACTCCCTATACCGATTACTTCGTGGTCATGACGTACGACTACACCATGCCGGGATCTAGCAATGCAGGCCCCAATGCTCCCCTGCGCGGTTCGGGAGATATCCTCGAACACGACATTATTAAAAATATTGCCGAAATTACCAAACTGGTAGACTCCCGCAAAATTCTCCTCGGCATTCCTTTTTACGGATATCAGTGGGACACGGTAGATTCATCCAAGTACTCCCCCTCCGAGAGCAAGGGAGTTACTGCCTCTCTTGAACGGATTCAATCTATGCTCGACGAGAAAACTCTCGATTTAGTCTGGGATCGCAATACCCTAACTCCTTATGGAATCACGAGCGAAGGTGGACAAACCTCTCAAATCTATTTTGAAAATCCCGACTCCATGCGTTTAAAAATGCAGTTTGTGAAATCGGCTCGTTTGGGTGGCATCGCCATTTGGGCACTAGGTTACGAGGGCAACAATTCTTGGGTTTGGCCAGTGATCTCTCGCCTCAATCACTAACTGTTACGCCTTGATGTGTCTCTTAGCCTGGAATACAATGTGCGTAATGCGCAAAAAGTCTCCCAAATCATCACTTTCTATCACTAAAGTGTTCAAGTTGATCGGTCTACCAACCTACTACTTGTTCCGACTTGGCATGATTGGATTGCTCAATTATATTCATTTGCTCAAAATATTTATACAACAACTAAAAAGATTCATCTTTAACCTAAGCCATATCCTAAAAATACGAAAGGTTAAGCCTCGGTCAAAGACCAAGCCCCGTAGACAAGCTCGAATCCACTTTCGCTTGAGGCCAGGACTGCTATTTTGGATACTATTACCTTGCACCTTAGTCGTCGGTTTTTACTTCTATATCCTTCGAGACCTCCCTTCTGTCAAACTGTTGGCCCAAAACCAACCCTCACTCAGTACCAAAATATATGACCGTCATGGAGAACTTCTCTACCAGATCTACAAAGATGAAAATCGCTCTCTAATCAAGCTCGCTGAGCTCCCCCAGCATGTGGTCGACTCAGTTCTCGCCGCTGAAGACAAGAATTTTTATCACCATTTTGGTGTCGATCCAACCGGGATCCTACGAGCTACCTACAAAAATTTTGTAAATTGTAAATTAGGATTTGAAAATTGCTCCCCCGAAGGAGGAAGCACCATCACTCAACAATTAATCAAAAATACTCTCCTCTCTCCCGAAAAAACTCTCGTCCGCAAACTAAAAGAACTCGTACTCGCCATTCAAACCGAGCATACTTATAGTAAAGACCAAATCCTCGAGATGTATCTCAACCAAGTCGGTTATGGCGGGACTGCTTATGGCATCGAAGAAGCCAGTCGTAACTTTTTCGGGAAGAGCGCCAAGGATCTAACCCTCGCCGAGACAGCGATGTTGTCAGGTCTCCCCATCTCTCCCACTATTCTCTCTCCCTTTGGTACCAATCCATACTTAGGTAAAATCCGGCAACAGCAAGTCCTCGAAAACATGGTTGCATCTGGCTATATCCTCGAAGACGACAAGGTCAAGGCATTAAATACCCCATTAGTCTTTCACCCCCAAGGTATTAGTATTCGTGCACCCCACTTTGTCATGTATGTCAAAGATCTCCTCGTCAAGCAATATGGCGAGTCAGTTGTGGCGCGCGGTGGCCTATCTGTCACTACTACACTCGACTTGGGAACCCAAGACACACTCGCCACCTCGATCAACGAGGAGCTTGACAAGCTCCGCAATCTACACGTCCAAAACGGTGCTGGTATGGTCGTGAACCCTCAATCAGGGGAGATCCTCGCCATGGTAGGATCGCGCGATTTCTTTGATACTAGTAACGATGGCCAAGTAAACATTGTCCTCCAAAAACGCCAACCAGGCTCATCAATCAAACCCATCACCTATGCCCTCGCTCTTGAGCGTGGCCTCTCGCCCAGCTCCACGATCGACGACTCGCCCATTTGCTATCGCAGTCCAGCGCAACCAGATTACTGTCCGAAAAATTATGATGGACGATACCACGGCACGGTCACGCTCCGCACTGCCCTCGCTAGCTCTTACAACATCCCAGCCGTCAAACTACTCAATGCTTATGGTCTCGAAAACATGATCACCCTAGCCAAGCGTTTAGGTATCACCACCTGGGAGGATCCCTCTCGCTTTGGCCTCTCTCTCACACTAGGTGGAGGAGAGATTACCATGCTCGATCTCGCTAGTGTCTATTCTGTCTTTGCCAATCAGGGCACCAAAGTCCCCTTCAAAAGCATTCTAGCTGTTCACGGCCCTACCGGATCAGACCTTGCAGGACGATCCCAACCAGCAGACTCATCAGTAGAAGTTCTCTCCCCGACCATCGCCTACCAAATCAACTCCATTCTCTCCGATTCCGCCGCCCGCGTTCCAGCCTTTGGCACCAACTCTGTCCTCAACTTGCCAGGTAAAAACGTGGCTGTTAAAACCGGCACCACCAACTCGATGCGCGACAACTGGACATTTGGCTATACAAGCGACCTACTGGTCGCTACATGGGTTGGCAACAACGACAACACTCCTATGTCGGCAGTAGCTTCTGGGATCACGGGAGCCTCACCTATCTGGGCCAAAACCATGACCAAACTCCTCGTAGATTCCCCCACCACTCCTCTTGTTCCCCCAAGCAACTTACTCAAAGCTCGTGTTTCCTGCGACGAGCCTGCCAGATATGACTACTTTATCGCTGGCAAGGTACCCAAACTAGATTGTTCACAAAAAATCGGGACTCTCCTAGAAAAAGCCGCCGCTACCTCACAATAACTGACCCGTTCTTACTGCCCTGCCACTCTGTAGCCGAAGGCGAAGGATTGTTCATCTCTCCCGATACCCACAACAAAAATCCCACAAACATAATTAACCCGAGCAAGATGATCCCACCCCAACGAGCAACCTTATCTTTTCTTTTTGCGTTTTTGCGTTTCTCAATGGCTTCTTTGTGTTTGAGTTTTTTCTGCTCCTTTTCGGAGAGTTCACTCTCCTCAACTTCCTCTACCTCTTCCACTTCTTGGTCTTTATCTCTGCGTCTCCTCATATCGTCCTCTGTTTATTCACTCTCTCCACGATCATGTTGGCTACTTCGTCAATCGTCATCCCGGTTGTATCCAGAATCCATGCATTTTGGGCTTTTTTCAGCGGTGCAATCGTCCGCTCACTATCTCTTTTATCCCGCTCAACCAATTGTGTAAACACTTCCTCGTATGAGACATCCTCACCTCTAGACATCAACTCTCTGTGTCTACGCATCGCGCGCTCTTTTGGATCAGCGTCCATATAGATTTTCAAATCTGCATCAGGCAAAACTACCGTAGTAATATCCCTACCCTCCATGACTACATTTTGTCGCTGGCCAATTTCTCGGGCTAGCGGGGTTATATAGTCTCGTACTCCAGCGTACTGGGTAATCACCGATACTCCCTGCGAGATTTCCTCGGTGCGGATCTGCCACGAAACATCTGTTCCATTCAACTTGACTGTACACAGCCTGCCATCTTTCTCTAGTTCGGTCGGGATAGAGAGCGCTACTTTGGGCAAATCATTTTCTAACAATTTTACAATCTCATCTTCATCATTCCAATCTACTTTGCTATTTTTGGCGTAGAGGGTCAAGCTCCGATACATCGCACCCGTATCTACATACAAATAGCCGAGTCTCTGGGCCACCATTTTGGCTGTTGTCCCCTTCCCCGCCGCTACCGGCCCGTCAATCGCGATTTGAAACGTTTTCTTGTCCATACAAAGACTTATACTACCACATCTAGTACGTTTCATTTTTACATAATGAAAAATTGGTGGATCAAATTTTGCCGACACTACAGGCGCGTAAGCAGCATGTACCGGAGGTCAAAATTTTCGGTCCAACAGTTTTTCACTATAAAACCTGCTATATTTAATGCAATGCTCAAACGAGAAACTTTCAAAGTAGCGATCATCGGTCTAGGGAGAGTTGGCGTCACGACCGCCTACGCCCTCCTACTCAAAGGCCTCGCCACCGAACTTGTGTTGTTTTCGCGCGAACTAGCCAAAGCCGAAGGCGAAAAATCTGATCTCGAACACGGCACTCCTTTCTACCCTCACACCAAAATTACCGCCACGGACAAATACGAAGATTTATCCGGCACAGACCTAGTCATTTTTACTGCCGGTTGCGCTCAAAAACCAGGCCAAACTAGACTGGATCTCACCAAGGGCAACTGCGAGATCCTCGACAAAACTATTCCTCAGATCGTCAAACACGCTCCCCAGACTCTCATCCTCATGGTCGCCAACCCTCTCGACATCATGACTCTCCATGCGACCAAGCTCGCGGGACTCCCTGCCGGACGAGTCTTTGGCTCAGGTACTCTCCTCGATACCGCCCGCTTCCGTCTACACTTGAGCAAAGCTATCAAAATCAGTGCCAAGAGTATTCATACCTATATTTTAGGTGAACACGGCGACAGCTCTTTTGCCGCAGTCAGCACGGCTTCAATTGGTGGCAAGCCTCTTCTCAGTTTCCCCGAGATGTCTCCCGATCACATCAAGTGGGCACAAGAAGAAACGCGCAAAGATGCCTACAAAATCATCAGCGGTAAAGGCGCCACCTACTATGGTATTGCTAGCGCCTTGACCCATATCGTCGAAACCATCATGCGCGACGGGCAAAAAGTCGTCCCACTCTCCACCGTTTTAGCTGGTCAGTACGGCCTAGACGGTATTGCCCTCTCCCTACCCTGTATCCTCGGTAGAAACGGAGTCGAGCGCGTGATTGACCTCCCCCTATCACTCGAAGAAACTGCCGCTCTGCACGCCTCCGCCTCCGCTCTCCGCTCCCACCTAGATGAAATGTAGACTAGCTATTCAGCTGGTCAGTTTTCCAGTATCCCAGTGATCCAGTTTGCCAGTGAATACAAATAGAGTCATACAGACCTGACTGTTTTTGCGCATTGTAGTACGCCAGCATCGCTTACATTGCTGGATTTCGCAACAGCAAAAATACGTCAGGTCGAATGACTACGATAGTTATTTATTGATATCAGCCAGCGTGAGCAACCCCTTCTTCGCCCCCACATGATGCAAAACCGAGGTAGCGTTCTTGATGCCCCACAACACAGCCTGCTCATAGGTCTTACCATAAAGCACTGCCGCAATCATCCCACTCGCAAACGCATCCCCTGCCCCAGTTGTATCCACTACTTTTTTGACTTTTTCGCCCTCGTAAAAACTCACTTTCCCATTTGCACTTACTTTCCCCCCTCTCGGCCCGTCCGTTATCACACTCACATACGCTCCCGGGAGCGACTGCATACTTTTCCACAGCGACTCATCACTATAATCGATCCCCCACAGCTCCTTGGCTTCGTCACGATTTACAAACAAGATCTCTACCATGGACAATAGCGGGAGCAGTTTTTCCTTGTGCTTAATTTCTTTTAGCCCAGGGTTGAGCGAAACTCTTACTTTCTTTGCTTTCGCCCACATCAAAATTGTTTTAAGCAAATCCATATTCCCACCCAAACTCGAAATATGTACCCAGCGGGTCTCGATATCTTCTAATGGCAAGTCTTGCTTGGTCAGCATCGCCGCCGCCCCTCGGTGGACCATAATACTCCGTCCTCCATCCTCTGCAATGAGCACTACCGACACTGCCGTTGTCTCACCTTGTTCTTGCACCAAAAATCTAGTATCTACCTGATCCTCCTCCAGATCTTTATGAACCAGCAGGGATTGTGGATCATTGCCCATCTCGGCGATCACGGCCGCTTTTAGCTCCTTGCGAGCAAACGATACCGCCGTATTTGTCGCGCCTCCTCCAGATACTATCTGGACCTCTTCGACCTCCATCTTGCCCCCATACACTTCGCACATCGCGATCCCACCTGGTATATCTCCCGATTGCACTACTCTAAACTTGTCGCTCTTCATGAAAATATCAAGGACTGCACTCCCCACACTGATCACATCATAGTTACTCATGAAGATAGTCTACCACAGCCTTTTTCAAACTATCCCTATCCAATCCCATTCGTACATACAAATCTTCCGTCGTACCAGACATCCCAAACCTATCTTTTACCCCGATTCGCTTTACCTTTACTGGGTACTGTTCTCCTAGTAGCTCTGCCACCGCACTCCCCATCCCACCCATGATTTGGTGATCCTCGATAGTGATTACTTTGCCCGTTTTTTTGGCACTCTCTACAATTGTGTCTTGGTCTAATGGTTTAATGCTTGAGACATTGATCACTTCACACTCAATCCCATCTTTTGCCAGCTCATCGGCAACCATCAAACTATCCCATACCTGTATTCCACACGCACAGATTGTGACATCTCGTCCTTCGCGATATACATACGCCTTTCCGATTTCTAGCTCACCACTTTTTGTAAAATTGGGAGTATTTGGCCGTGTCGACCTTATATACACAGGCCCCTTGTGTTCATAAGCCACTTTGATCGCTGTCTCGGCCTGTGCCGCATCCGCTGGTACTAGCACCACCATGTTTGGCAAAACCCTCATAATCGCAATGTCTTCGGTAGCTTGATGACTCGGTCCATTCACCCCTGTCGCCACCCCAGCGTGTGCCCCAATTATCTTGACATTAGCATTTGAGAGCACCAAAGACACTCGAATTTGTTCCCAGCTCCTCCCTGGACTAAACGTTGCATATGAGGCAGTAAATGGTACAAACCCTTCAAAGGACATGCCAGCCGCTACCCCTATCATATTTTGCTCAGCTACCCCTACGTCAAAAAATCGCTCTGGATAGGTATCGGCAAACTCCCTCACTCGCACCGACTCTGCTAGATCAGCCGTCAACACTACTATCTCATTGTGCTCCTCGCCGATCGCAACTAGCCCTCTCCCCACCCCATCACGTATCGCCACTTTAGGTGCCGTCCTCCAATCGACTCGCAAGTAAAGTGATTGACTATTATTTATCATCTTGACCCCCAAGTTCAGCAAGCGCCGATGACAACTCTTCAGCCGTTGGAACACGATCATGCCACTCAGGCTTATTCTCCATAAAACTCACTCCTTTTCCCGCCACTGTATTTGCCACAATTATTGCCGGTGCCCCCTGCATACTCTTTGCTGTTCTAATCGATTTTTGCAGATCACTTAGCTTATTCCCATTTATTTCTAAAACATTTAGTCCAAAACCTTCAAACCTACCCGCCAGCTCCGTGTAGGTTGCCAGCTGACTTACATAATTTTCTATCTGTATCCTGTTTCGATCTAATATAAAGATCAAGTTGTCTAGTTGTCTCCTCACCCCAAAATTAAATGCTTCCCACACTTGTCCCTCCTGTATCTCTCCATCCGACAACACACAATACACTCTGGGTGTCTCAGCCTGCGACAAATACCCATACTTCATTTTGAGCCCAAGGGCCATCCCAGTCGCAACCGATACTCCTTGTCCCAGGGGTCCAGACGACGCCTCAACTCCTGGTGTCAAACCTCTTTCGGGGTGTCCAGGTAATCGGCTCCCTGCTTTCATAAAAGTTTTTAGTTCAGTCACGAGCATTTTGCCCGATCTCGCAAGCGCACTATACAAAACCGGACAGTAATGACCACAGGACAGCACAATTTTATCTTTAGCCAAGTCTACTTGTTCCCCAAAATACAGCTCTGTAAATATCTCGGCCGACGACAATGGCCCAGCAACATGCCCCGCTCCCGCCGCCACAACCATCTCTAGCACATCCCCACGCAAACGATTGGCCATCACATGTAAATCTTGGGCAGACATACTATCAGTGTATCAGACAACCAGAATACTCAGAGAGCCTGAAATTCAGAGATTCAGATAATCTGACAATCTGATCTTCTGGTAATCTGGAGTTCCGAGTTTTCCGATTGTCCGAGTCATGACATGAACGCCGACTCGCCACAATGCTGACAATGTGAGTGATCGACTTTGTTTAGCGCCTCTTCCATTTTCCTCATGGCTGGCACAATATCATCTATCCCATCCACAATCCTAAAAACATCCATTTCCTTCGCATCAATTAGCAGGTTGTCGTGAATAGCCCCGATTACCGCGCGCCAAAATGATCCAACCAAAATGAATGGTTTGTGGTGACCATAATATAGTTTTGCCAGCACCCAAGCCGTCCCAAGTTCAGAGATTGTCCCCGTCCCTCCCTGAAAAATCAAAAAGATATCCGATCTCTCCATTAGTTTAAACATTCTCTCGATATAGTTATGTGTCTTGATTTCTTTGTCAGTGTTATTGGCTAAATATCGCCCCTCAAAGCCAGTGGCATGTTCTGGGTAAAATGTCACCGACTCTGTCTGTCCCTCTACCGATTCTGCCCCTCTCGTCGCGGCATCCATTATCCCTGGGCCTCCCCCATTCACGATCACATACCCCATTTTCGCCAGTTTCTTCGCCGCATGATATGCAGTTTGGTAATAACTAGATTCTGGGAGCACGGCCGCATCCCCAAAAAAAGCTATTTTTTTAAACTGTACTTTGTTGCTCATAACTATTTATTATTTACTTTATACTATCTGACAATTTCCACTCACCTCGCCAGTATGCACTATTGGCGCCTGCTTCGGTAGCACCCACCTCCAAAACCTGCTTATAAGTTACTGGATTTATCCCTCCATCAATCAAGATCTTGCCTGCATAAACTTTGCGCAGTTCTTTGATCTTATCTATTACTCTCGTATCAAGCGGTGATCCCGTCGTACCCGCAGGAATAGCGAGCAATAGTATTGTTTTGCATGTTTTGAGACAGTCCTGCTCTATCTCTTCGATCGCTGTATTGATACCAAGTGCCAGTCCGCCCTCACACCCATAACTCTCAACTGTTTCCAAGAACACCTTCTGTGACCCCATTCTCTCAATTTGGGCAATTAATCGAGCTGGTGAAAGAGCCACACACTCCTCTATCCACTCTGTAGGGTCATCTACCATCAGATGCATGTCCATCTTTATATCGCTCAATTCCAGCTCCTGTAGATCTGCGGGGGAGATCGTAAGTAAATCAGAAAATAACCCATCACCTATATCCATATGTACCCGACTCTCATTCCTATCACGCAAAACAGACAGCTTGTTTTTCACTTCACTCATCGAGCCTTCCATGATAATTGGTGTAATCATATCTCTACCGGATATTCAAATTATCCAGTCTCGCTCGTCTTCGATTATATTTCACACTCTGTTTGGGCTCAGTTTCCAGAAAGAGTTTAGTTCGATCACTAGCTTCCTCGAGCGTTGTCCAATCTGATGGCAAAACCAGCACATTTGCATCTTCGTGCTCTCTACCCTGTACGCTC
Organism: uncultured Pseudomonadales bacterium; assembly: GCA_964502225.1. Classification (GTDB taxonomy): domain Bacteria; phylum Patescibacteriota; class Microgenomatia; order UBA1400; family UBA12108; genus CAJAUT01. Next base: position 33,265 of record CAZCUC010000007.1, read on the forward strand.
ACCTCGTCGTTAAACCCTATCACTGCACGTACATGAGCAAATCTGTTAGCCACAATATCTACTCCGTGCCCACTCCCGCACAACAATATTCCTCTCTCGCTCTCGTTCCCTCCCTCGATCGCCTCCGCTACTTTAAGTGCAAAATCAATATAGTCATTGTCGGGGTCAAACTCATAACACCCCACGTCTTCTACTTCATAGCCGTTGTCGCTCAGCCAATTTTTTAAACCTTCCTTTAGCTCAAATCCCCGGTGGTCTGCACCCAGATAAATCCTCATAAACCTATGCTACCACATATAGGAGTACGGGCAAGAAAAATTGGCGGATGAAATTTTGTCGACATTACAGGCGCGAAAGCTGCCTGTACCGGAGATCAAAATTTGCGTCCGGCAGTTTTGCCAAAACCAAAGCGTGTTCGACCGAATGACTTATTACTCAAACCACTCTGGACTCACAAATTTAATTAGCGCCGACAACACTATCTGTACATAAGCCGATTTACGATCCAATTGATCTTTACTCAAAACTCCTATTGCCCCGTTCGTCCGCTTTACATCAAATTTCATGATTTGCTCCATTATCGGTCCCAGCTCACCCCCCGCTCGTATTTTTGACGCAATTTTCTCTGGCAGTTCAAAGTAAAGTCCGCCCCCCAAACCTTCGTCATACCTCTGTTTTCCAGATTTGGTCATTTGACCCGCCTGCAACAGCTGTGCTGTAGGCACTGCGGGCAGGAAATTTTTGATTGGCAATTGTTTTACGATACACGCCCACGCACACTCAAACATTTTCCCCTCTACCTCACACACTCCCCCTTCTATTCCCACCCCATACTGGGCATTCACATCAGTTTTTATGGCAAGATCTGCCCGCTGTCTTGCTCCTTTCATCGTCTCCAGCTCACTCATCGGCTGAGCCGAGACGCCACTATTTACTTCTATTCCTCGCACTTCACATCCTGGCCAGTACTTTTTAAATGCTTCCTCAACAGCCCCCACTTTAACCGGATTTTTACTCCCGACAACCACCCTTATTCTTAAATCTTGATTCATAAATCTTAAATCATGTTTAGTTGTAATTTTGCCTCTTCGCTCATTCGTTCTTTACTCCATGCTGGCTCCCACACTAGCTCCAAGGCGATTTCGTACTCACCTAGTGGCTTTATCGCTTCTCTCACTAGTCTGTCTATCTCTGGTGCCAACGGGCATCCAGGCGTAGTCAATGTCATTGTGACTTTAATGCGCCGCTTTGATACTGCAACATCGTATATCAGTCCCAAGCTCACGATATCCACATGCAGTTCCGGATCCATCACTGTAGCCAATCTTTCGTATACTCTTCTTTTTATTGTCATAACTAGATTATACTAACAAACAATATGCAAAAACCGTCACTCGGCTGGCAATCTTGGAGTCCACCCTTCCCAAAGTGGCATGGTTTCCCCCGTTGGGACTATGCACCGATTAACGCCCGCTCCTACAAACTACCCAGGCTAAACCCCTCGACCCCCATCCCCGCTATCCGCTACTGGTGCTCGTGGTATGCCTATGGCTGGAATATTGATCACAAAAAAATCTCTGAGACTCTCAAGATAATCAAAAAACACCGCCTACCATTTACCCACATCATTATCGACGATGGCTGGACCACTTGGGGTGACTGGCTCACACCAAACCCAGCTCGCTTCCCGCATTTTGCCACGACTATCTCCCAGATTAGAGCTCATCATCTCCAAGTAGGGCTTTGGTTTGCCCCATTCTTGGCGAGCAAAAAATCCCAGCTCTTTAAACAGCATCCAGACTGGTTTGTCAGATATCGTGGACAATATATCCAAGGACTCAAAACCATGCCTATCTGGGAATGGTTCCTCCCCCAGCAATACTTGCTCGACTTCAAACTACCTCAGGTCAAAAAATACATCAAAGATTTTATTGACTACGCCATCAAAAACTGGGGCATAACGCTCCTCAAACTGGATTTTCTCTATGCGCCCTATTTTGATCCTCATCACAACAACGATAAAATAGCCCACAATCAAATTACTTGGCTATTCCGCTACATCAAAAAGAACTACCCGTCTGTCCAGACAATCGCCTGCGGTGCACCATTTGCCCCAACCATCGGCCTCGCCAACATTATTCGCATCAGCAAAGATACTGCCCTACCTCCAGAATTCCCCCATTTTCTCAACAAGATTGTTTACACGTTGAGAGTCAAAATGCTACACCATAAAATCACTGCTACAAACCAACTGATAAGGCTCTCTCAAGATCTAGATGTTAGGTTATTCGCACTCGATACACTGTCCACGAGAACAATTTGGAATTCCATCTCTACGAACATACTCGGCGTTGGCGACAACTTAGAAAAATTGCTCTCCTCACAGGTCATAAATTTAAAAACTTGGTTATCAACAAAAACTATAGATTCTTAACAAATGACAAAATACTTGCGGAGAGAACATGTGGATCACTAATCACAATAATATGGTTTGCATCCGGAATAGTAGTCAAGGTTGATCCTTTTATATTTTTGGCTAAGCGTCGAGAAATCTTTGGTGGAAATATAATATCCTTCTCTCCACAAATCACTTTCGTCGGAGTCTCAATTTTCTTTAGTAAGTTACCGCCATCAAATTCAAATATATCGCTGTAGCAAAATAAATAACTACGCAAAGAAGTATATTTCACATCTGACATAAATCGCTTCAAATGAATATCATTTGTTCCAATAAAAATATCGTAAGTAGGTCTCACCTGTTTCACACCAGGGCGAAAAAGATAAGCTATCTTACGAGTCATTTTTGCAACTGCATGTGAAGCTACTAGTGGAAACCCAAAAATAGAAGGGCCATCGCTTGTGTCTACCAAAACAAGTCCAGAAAGAAATGAGGGGTGCTTCGCTGCCAAAACAATGGAAGTCATCCCCCCAAAGCAATGTCCCACAACTACGACTCGTGTAAGTCGTAAAGACGACACTATGTCGTCTACGTCCAGTGTCATTTTCTCAAAAGCATAAGCTCCAGAATCTATCGGATCATCAGACAAACCATGTCCTCTCAAATCAATTGCTATGCTAGGATAGCCGGCACTAAAACACTCTAGTTGTATTCTGTTCCACGCAGTTGCATCACCACCAGCACCATGCAAAAAAACGAGCCATATATTCGAATTCGACTTGGCGGTTTTCAAGTAGTGTATTCTCACCCCATCCGAACTAACAAAAAAATCAGATTGCAAGGAGAATTGTTCTTTCATACACTCATTATAGTGACACTCTTGTATAATTCACATATGTCAAAACCCTTCTTTTCAATTATCATCCCCACTTTAAACGAAGAAAAATTCTTACCCCATCTATTAGATGATCTCTCAAAACAGAGTTTTCGTGATTTTGAAGTCATTCTCGTCGACGGTCAATCAGAAGATCAAACAGTCGCCAGGGCTAAAAATTTTGAAACAGTACTCCCCTCACTCAAAATACTCACCTCCCCCAAGCGGCACGTATGCACTCAGCGAAATCTAGGTGCAAAGAAGGCCAAATCAAATTGGCTAATCTTCATGGACGCAGACAATCGCTTGCCGTCATATTTTCTACGTGGAGTTCAATACAGGCTAGAATCAGAGAATTGCGATATCGCCTATACATGGGTTTACCCTGAAAAAAATACACCACAATATCGAGTTATTGCGTCAGCAATAAATTTGTATTACGACACGGAAGTTGCCTTTTCAAACGCACCATCTGGACTCGAAAGTATGATTATTGTAAAGAGAGCTATTTTTTTGAAAGTCGGTGGATTCGATCAAAGAATTAACCTAGCTGAGGGTCGTTATCTGGTTCAATCAATAACTCAGGTTGGAGGAGTTAGCACTATTTTTAAGGATCCACAGTATGTCTACTCTCTACGACGTCTCAAAAGATATGGAACTTTACGAACAATTTCGGCGGTAGCACAAAGTGAGATACTAGCACTCTTTGGGCTGAGTCTACCTCAAAAAGGGTTAACTCAAAAACTCTACCCCATGCTTGGTGGGCAAGCATATGACCCAAGTTACAGCGTAAACAAAAAACGAATACCAAAATTTCTTAAAAATGTTCAAAAAATACTCAAAGAACTTTAATCCCAACAAAAAACCAGCTTTTTCTTCTTGCGAAAATAGAGCTGGTTAGTTGTAAGAAATTATGCTTTCTTGAGAACGGGCATGCCTGTTCTTTTGGTTTCGACCACCATGTATCCTGCTGGTACTTCGTTAAGAGCTTCAGCACGGACGTCGCGAGCGAAGAAATAAATCTGCTGCATGCGACCATTCTTCAGAGTTACTTTTTTACCATGGAGGTAATAGGTAACGCCTTTAGCGTTTTGGTATGAAAATGCCATATAATTATTTCACCTCCCTTTATCTAAATACTAATAATCCTTCGCCTGGTTTCCAGGCCTCTACCTCTGGTTATACCCTGGTGGGAATCGACTGTCAATAGACCTCTAATCTGGAAAAATGCAACACTCTGATATTTACTAGATCCTCTTTCCTAATTATTCTTTACGAGTTGCTCTATTTTTGCCTCGATCTGGGCAAATTCTGTCTTCACCCCGTTCACAAAAAAGGTTGGTGTTCCACTCAACCTATATCTAGTCGCATCCAGCGAGTCAGCATTGACCAAGTCTTTTACGGCCTGGCTGGTAACATCAGCCTCAAACTTTGCCATCTCCAGTTGCATCAACATCGCATAGGCAGTAAATGCCTCCATCGGATCACTTAGTTTCTCCCACTCGGCTTGCTTGGCAAACAGGACATCATGCATTTCAAAGAACTTGCCCTGCAAACCAGCCGCCTCTGCCACTTGTGCGGCCAGTTGGGCGTTCTTGTGGATCGAGTTCAAAGGGAAATGTCGATAAACAAACTCTACTTTACCCTCGTATTTTTTTAGGATTTGCTTTAGTGGCTCCTGGACAGACAAACAAGCAGGGCACTGGAAATCGCTAAACTCAACTACGCTCACCGAACCACTCCCCAAGACGTGAGCTTTCTTCCCCGCTATTTCGGCAATTGGCTTATCGGCGCTCGCCCCAAACTGGTACAAAAGGCCACCTACTCCTAGTAGTACTCCCAGGGTGACTGCGATAAATATTATTATTGTTTTAATCTGCATAGCTATCTCCTATCTTCTAATATCTAACATCTTACAACGGTGGCCAAACGCGAGTCTCTCCTTCGTATACCTCGATTGCCCCAGTCGGGCACGATTGAGCGGATAATAATAAGTTATCTTCTTCATCACTACCCCCTTCTATTATCTCCACCAGATTGGCTTCATTTAGTTTAAAAAAAGTTGGCGAGATTGCCACACACGACGCGGCGGCAATACATTTGGACTGCAATAGCTTGATCGTGTATTTACCTACTGTTCTCACCAATTTGTAGTCGTCAGCCATACTAATTCCTATTTCCTAATACCTAAATATTTCGCGCGATTTTTATCGCGCGACTGAGCGTCTATAATACCACGACAAATCGGGCAGTACTCTGGTGACGGCAATCCTCTCTGTTTATAAAGCACCTGTTCTTCCTCCGACCAAACAAAGTTATTCCCACAATTTTTACACTTAATAGTTTTGTATGTCATGTAAATTTCTCGTGATGGACATTCTCGTTTTTCATCCCCAGTTGTGGCAACAATGTACATACCTCTTCAACCATTTTAGGATTCCCACACACATACCCTTCCCATTCTTTTAGTCCTGAATTTGTCGAATCTGTGGAAGCAAAGTCTCGTCTTAAACAATCTTGCACGTGACCACTGCACAGACTCCACTCCTCACCTGGTTGCGACAGCACCGGGTCAAAGACAAAGTTGGGATAAATCTCCATCAATCGCTCCAGATTATCAAACCAAAACATATGCGCTTCGTCTCTCAGTCCCCAGTGCAGGCGGATTTGTCTTGTTTGGTGTTTATTTACTAGGAGGTCATTGATCATCGAATAAATCGGCACTATCCCGCTCCCTGTCGCCACAAACAATAGATTGTTTTGTGTCTCGGCGCTCGTATCCACTGTAAATCGCCCTAGTGGACCAAGTATCTCTACTGTCTCACCATTCTTTAAATGGTCTAGATAAGTACTCCCTTTCCCCCCCTTTATAATCTCCGCAAGCAAGTGAAAACCATGGTTATCATCAGGTGTACTAGCGATCGAGTAGCTCCTTCGCTCTCCCAGCTCACTTACTTTAAGCGAGACATATTGGCCAGATTCAAAATCAATTCGATCAGGCAGTATCAACTCAAATTTAATATACAAAAACTTCCCATTTTCCGTCACGTAATATTTATCACTTACTTTCGCACTATATTTTTGTGGCTTTGCAAATTCCATATCACCATTCTACCCTATCTCTACTCCCAACTCTGGATCTCGGTCTGGGGTAGTTTAAGCTTTTTGGGGGTAAAAATCAGCAACAAGCTCGACACGACAATCAAAAACCAGCCTAAATACCTAAACGATGGTAACTCCCCTGCGATCGTCGCCATCGCTCCGGCGAGAACTGGTCCTATCATGTAGGCAATACTATTACTAGAGTTTTTGAGCCCTATCATATGAATATTTTCTCTCCCCATCCTGGCCAGCAAATCAGTATAAACCGCATCTATCAAAGGCCAGGCCAGTGCCGATAGAACCGAGGAAACAAACACCACAATCAAGTACCACCACCAAGCTTGTATGAGAGTGATCGATATTAGCACTACCCCAGATGCCAGGGTCAACAGCTCCGCCAGCTTCTTTTTGCCCTTTTTAACCTCTCGTCTGCCAAAAACAACCCCGACCGCCACTGCCGACAGCATGTAGACCGTCATAAACAACCCGCCCAGTGGGTTTTCCTTTGCGAGCGCATCGTTTACCAGCGTCCCCGTAGTCCAGTACACTGCATCAATCATTGCCAGGGTCACACCCAATATCACCATCGGCCAGATATGGACAAATAATACTCTCCAGTGTTTTAGCTCATGCCACATCGTGATTTGCTGGTGTTCTACGAGCCTTTCTGTTTTATACGTAGTCTTGATCAAGCTAAAAATCAAAAAACCGGCACACAAAATAGCTAGTACTAGCAACAAACTCGCCACTTCCCCCATTGTTATCGCCCACGCCAAACCAATCGGTCCCAGTGCATACGCAATAGCCCTGAGTGTCTCAATTACTGCCCATACAGCTGTCCTTTGCTGCGGCGCCGCTATCCCTACCACAAATTTCTGGCTCGAAAAACCAAAAAACTCATAATACAATCCCCACATCAGCATCGCCATCACAATAATCGGTACCCACGGCCAAAAAGTCGCCAAAATCAAGAGTCCTACAAACATCAAACACCCCACAAACGACAAAATCACCATTTTGCCCACGGTTAAATTGCGCAAAACCCGTGCGAATAACAAATCTAGAACAAATCCTGCCATGGATGAGGTAGACATCACTAGCCCCATCTTTAGAGGAGACCCTAGCACATTTTGGATAAATCCAGGGACAAAATCTGACAGCATCGAATCGGCCAAGAACACAAAAAACATCACCAGTAAAAACACAGACACTTGTCGCCACATCGGATCACTCAAAAATCGGCGCTTATTTTCCTCCATACCTCATCCTACCCTGTATAATCCACGTCATGCAAATCATCGCCACTTCAGACTCCCGAGCTACCACTCTCGCCATCGAGGCTCTCGCTAGGGGCGAGTTGGTCATTTATCCTACCGAAACTTGTTATGGCATTGCCGTGGACGCCACCAACGAAATCGCTGTCTCCAAACTACTCGCCTACAAGGGAGATCGTCACCGCCAGGTATCTATTGCTGTTTCTGCTCGCGCTATGGCAGAGCAATATGTGGCGGTAAACACCATGGCGAGCAATCTCTATGAGCAGTTTTTGCCCGGTCCGATCACTGTCATCTCCGACTCTCTCCATCTTGTTGATCCTCGACTCGAGTCATCAACCGGTACCATGGGAGTTCGCATTCCCAACTACCCATTTGCTCTCAATTTGATCAAGTCGTATGGCCGCCCCGTTACCGCAACCAGTGCCAATACGAGCGGCAAAAAGGAGCCCTACTCCCTAGAAGACTGGCAAAAGTACACAACTGCCGATAAACAGGAAATGATCTCTCTCTTCATCGACGCAGGCAAGCTGGCCGATCGCCCGACCAGCACCGTGGTCGATACCACGCTCAACAATCCCCAAATCCTGCGCCAAGGTCAGCTCATCATTCCCGACCTCTCCCCCTCCTTCACTACCCATACTAGCGAAGAAACTGAGCTAATCGCCAAGCAAATCATCTCTAAACATCTCTCCCTCTCTCGCCGTTTCCCCCTCATCCTCGCTCTCCAAGGTGAGCTGGGTGTAGGCAAAACCCAGTTTGTGAAAGGTGTCGCCACGACACTCGGTATCGACCTCACCATCTCTTCCCCCACCTACACTCTGATGAAAGAGTATCCCTACAGCTTGTCCAAATATTCAGGGACACTCTACCACATCGACACTTGGCGTCTCGCTGATCCCACTGAACTCAACTCCACACTTCATCTCAAAACACTTCTCAAGCCCGGCAATATCGTCGCCGTCGAATGGGCTGGCAAAGCCGAAAACATTCTCAAGAGTTACGAAAATGATGTGCCAATTTTAGTGATCAATATCAAAGAATTAGATGCAAATACCCGCCAAATCACCTACGCCTTCTCTACTCCCGAGTGGAGTTAAAGCTTGTACTTTTCCGCAGTCGCTTGGAGTTGTGCTGGATCACCTTGTTTTGGATTTGGATTACTCACCTTTCCGATTTTTAGATGAATGTGTGCATGCAGTACTTGCCAACCATCTATGTTTGATCTCACAATATCATGACTCACTTCACGATAATGCTTGGCAATTTTCGCGACTACCTCAAAATACTCTCCTACGTTATCGTGATCCCACACCCAGTCGACATGTTTTTTTGGGATTACCAGTGTATGTCCTTCGGCCGAAGGGAAAATATCCAGGAACGCCAGATACTTCTCGTCTTCATAAATCTTGTAGCTCGGTATCTCCCCTTCTACTATTTTGCAGAATATACAGTCTTTCATATCCTTATTGTACCCCACTTATCAAGTGTTCTCAGAGTTCCCATTTCCCTCCCAGTCGGGAGCTAGACATTTCCAAACGAACTCAAAAAGCGGTAGCGGGCTGTCCCAATTCTGGCGTAGCTTCCGAATATGTGAGGAACAAGCCAGATTGGAATACAGCACATATATGTGAGTGTCTGGAATGCCAGCGAGCCTTGGGAGGCGTGCTTTTCTGTTTTCCTCTTTTCGCACGACCAAAAGAGGAAACCGCGACTGTGCTGGCGGGACAGCACTAAAAAATGCAAATCCAGATATAATATGCAAGTTATGTCAAAAGAACCAACGATTCTTTCAATCGAAACCAGTCTCGACGACACCTGTGCCGCGGTCACCGTGGGAAGGCGCGTCATCTCCAACGTGGTCTCTAGCCAGACCTCCCACCACGCCAGCTGGGGTGGCACTGTCCCCGATATCGCCAAGCGGCTACACCAGGAATGGCTCCCCAAAGTTGTCGATCTCGCTATGCGCAAGGCAGGCAGTCCCAAGCTGGACGCCCTTGCCGTGACCATCGGTCCTGGTCTCGCACCTTCTCTCGAACAAGGTATCACCTACTGTCGTGAGCTAGCCACCAAATGGAATCTACGCGTCATTGCCGTCAACCACATGGAAGGACACCTTCTATCCTCCTTCGCCACAAACAAAAATGGCAAACCAGTCCGAAACTTTAGTGGATGTTGGCCAGCCCTTGGTTTCCTCATCTCAGGAGGACACACCGAGCTAGTGTTGATGAAGGAAATGGGTGTGTACGAACTACTAGGTGAAACTCTCGACGATGCCGCGGGTGAGGCCTACGACAAAGTCGCCCGCATGCTCATGCTGGGATACCCCGGCGGACCCATCCTAGCTGAGATGGCCAAGGTAGGCAAGCCTATCTATCACCTTCCCGAACCCATGACTATGCGCAAAGATCTAAATTTTAGTTTTTCTGGCCTCAAAACCGCCGCCCGCCAATATCTTGAGCGAGAGAAGCCAGAACTCACCAAAGAATTCATACAGGATTTCTCCGCCAGTTTCCAGCAGGCCGTCTTCAAACATTTAATGACCAGGTTTCGCCGAGCTATCGATACCTACTCCCCACGCATGATCCTCCTGGGTGGTGGTGTGGTCAGCAACATCGATCTACGCAATCTCACCAGATCCGTCGCCAAAGAATACGGCCTCCCCACCTATATCCCATACACTAAAAAGCTCATCACCGACAATGCCGCCATGATCGGCGTCGTCGCCTCATTCAAATTTGCGCGTGGCGAATTTTCACCCCTCCCTTCCCTCGATCGCCTCCCCAATTTGAATTTTGATAAATCAGTTACTTAAAAGTTTCTTCACTACTTTCACCGGCAACATCAAGCACTTCATTCTCCCAGGATTCACCTCAAATCCGATCGCCTTTTTGAGCAACTCTTCCTCACTCATCTTTTTCAGACTCTGCAAGGTCTGACCTTGCAGGTACTCGCTCAGCTTGCTCGCGGCCGCCGTGGTAATTGCACATCCGATCCCCTTCCATTTTGCCTCTACGATTTTCCCCTTCTCAATTTTGAGAAAATACTGCACCATATCACCACAACTTGCATTGCTATCTTTGCCTTCTAGATCCGGACACTCTATCTCCCCCTGATTCCTCGGATGCTCGTAGTGGTCCATTACCTCTTCTTTGTATAGATCCATAGTGTGATCGCATCACTTATTAAATACTTCTTTGACTTTTGCTAGTGCCCTAACTAGAGCATCAATATCTTCTTTAGTGGTATAGACGTTAAAACTAGCTCGAATCGAGGCCGCAACTCCGAGGCGATTGTGCAGTGGCATGGTGCAGTGATGGCCAGAGCGGACTGCCACCCCTTCCGAATCTAGAACTGTGGCCACATCGTGGGCATGCACACCTTGATACTCAAAACTCACACTTCCAGATCTAAGCTCAGCATTTTTTGTTCCCAAAATTACAAGGTTCCGTACCTTGCAAAGTTCTGCCAGAGTATATTCAACAATACTCTGATCATGTTCTCGCACAGAGTCGAGCCCCAATTTTTCGAGATACTCGATTGCACTAGCCAACCCGACAGCCCCAGCTACATTTGGTGTACCAGCCTCAAATTTTTCTGGTACTTCTGCCCAAGTTGAGCTAGTAGTCGTCACTTCGCCAATCATCCCACCACCCGTGAGGAACGGACTCATTCTCTCAATTATTGCTCGACGTCCCCACAACACCCCTATCCCCATGGGCCCCAACATTTTATGCCCGGAAAAAGCGTAAAAATCACAACCTAGTTTACTCATTTCTACTTTCATGTGTGGTACCGACTGCGCCCCATCAACTAGCACAACAGCACCTACTTTATGGGCCATCTTGGTCATCTCAGCGACGGGGTTGATCGTGCCAAGTGCATTAGAAACATGCACAACCGCCACCATTTTTGGTTTTAGTTTCAATTTTTTGGCATAGTCATCCATATCTACTTGCCCATCTTCAGTCAGCCCTACCACCTCTACTCTTGCCCCCATCCGCCTCGCCACTTCTTGCCATGGCACAATATTGGCATGATGTTCCATTACTGTCGTTACAATCACATCTCCCGCATGCAGATTATCCAGTCCCCACGCGTACGCCACCAAATTGATTGCTTCAGTTGTGTTGCGCACAAAGATTATTTCTTCACTTCTCCCACCAATAAATTTGGCGACTTTTTCGCGTGACTCCTGATACATTTGGGTCGCTTCATCTCCCAGAGTATGAGCGCCACGATGCACATTGGCATTATGCTTTTCGTAGTATTCCCTTTCCGCTCTCAACACGCTCTCTGGTTTTTGACTTGTCGCTCCACTATCGAGATACACGATCAACTTACCATTCACTTCTCTCTTTAGGATGGGGAAATCTTTTTTGACTAAAGCTGGATCAAACATAGCGTAATTATACGCCTAGATAGCCATCAACTACTTGGTTAACTGCTTCTTGTATGCCTAGTCCACGACTCATCATGTAGCGGATTTGTTCTTTATCCACCTGACCCACACTGGCCCCGTGGCTCGCTCTTACGTTGTTGGCTTCAATCTCTAATTCTGGCTCTGCCACCGCCCGCGCCGATTTGTGGAGAGTCAAAACTCTGAGCTCTAGGTAGTCATCCGTATTTTGGGCTTCTTTTCTGATCTTGATCATCCCAAAGACTTTGACGTGGGCATCCTTGCCCGCTACTGCCCTCACTGTAATCCTCCCTTTTGTACCAGCTACCCGGTGATCCGCCACCACTCTCAGCTCATAATCACCCGGCTCTCTCGCATCAACTACTCCTGTCCAAGTGATCTCCTCCCCCTCTTTCTCAAAAGGGATCACCACCTCCCATTTCCCCGGCTTATTATATTTTTTTATGATTTGAGTCATAGGGTTCCTTTAAAGGATAAAATGGCGAGCGATAGGTGTAAGCGTATCTCACAGCCGAAGTAATAGCGGCGTGCAGTGCAAGACTGTTTTTGCGCATTGCAGTAGCCGACTTCTCCTACATCGTCGGATTTCGCAAAAGCAAAAATACGTCTGCACGAACGACATTCATTTTTAGTTTTCATCCCACGCTCCCTGTCATTTCCATCTTAACTAAACGATTAAGTTCCACCGCATACTCCATTGGCAACTCCTGAATTACTGGATCAATAAACCCACGGATTATCATCGACTCTGCTTCCTTTGCACTCATCCCTCTCGACATCAAATACACGATCTGTTCTTCCCCAATTCGAGACACATACGCCTCGTGCTCGAGAGTAGCCTCTCCTGTCATAATCTGATTGTTGGGATAAGTATCCGAGCGAGACAGGCTATCCAGGATCAAAGCATCACACACCACCTTACTCCTAGACCCAGTAGCTTGTGGAGCTATCTTCACTTGCCCCCGATAGCTACTCCTCCCCCCCGCTTTACTAATTGATTTGCTGGTTATTTTGCTGGTAGTGTTTGGTGCCAGGTGGATCATCTTTGCCCCCGCATCCTGGTGCTGTCCCTCACCAGCCACCGCTATCGACAGCATTTCTCCATGGGCTCTCTCCCCCAACAGGATACACGAAGGGTATTTCATTGTCGTCTTCGAACCCAAATTACAATCCACCCACTCCATCCGGGCATCTCGCTGCACAGTTGCTCGCTTCGTCACTAGGTTATACACCGTTTTGTACCAATTTTGCACCGTGGTATAGCGCACCTTGGCTTTCTCTTTCACAATGACTTCGACAACTGCCGCATGTAGTGAAGCACTACTAAAAGCCGGGGCCGAACAACCCTCGACATAGTGAACCGAGGACCCCTCTTCCGCAACAATTAACGTCCGCTCAAATTGCCCTGCATTCTCAGAATTTATCCGGAAATAGGCTTGGAGCGGGAGATCGACTTTCACTCCCTTGGGTATATAGACAAAACTACCCCCACTCCATACTGCCGTATTTAACGCCGCTAGTTTATTGTCACCATATGGCACTACTTTCCCAAAGTATTCCTTCACAATTTTTGGATATTGCTTAAGTCCAGCATCCATCGACAAAAATATCACTCCCTTTTTCGCCAATACTTTTTGCAGACTATGATAAATTACTTCGCTGTCATATTGCCCACCAACCCCAGCTAGCATTTTCTTTTCTGCTTCTGGTACTCCGATCGCGTCAAACACCCGGCGTACACTATCTGGCACCTCATCCCAGCTCTTATACGCTTTATCCACTGGCTTTAAATAGTAGTGGATATCATCCCAATTGATTTTGTTTAGGTCAGCTCCCCATTGGGGGATCTTCATCGACTCATATTGTTTCAAAGCTTGAAGGCGGATATCTAGCATCCATTTGGGTTCATCTTTTTGCGCCGAAATCTCCCTCACAATGGACTCCGATAGCCCCTTTTTAGCTTTGTAACTATAGGAGTCGGTGGCCGAGCTATATCCTAGTGTGTAATTTTCCATTCCTCATCTCCCACGTGTGATCTGGTCTCACATCCTGTAGCAATACTTTGTTATGAGTTATCAACATGACGCTCACTCCACGCTCGCGCAACTCTCCTACTATCTTCGCAGTCATTTTAATTCCTTTAGCATCTATCCCCGAATCTATTTCATCTAGTACTGCCAGTTTAGGCTCGATTAACAACAGCTGTAGTAGCTCTAGTCGCTTGCGCTCCCCCCCACTAAACCCCTCGTTAACCGATCTACCAACGTGCTCTGGACTCAGTCCTACTTTTTTAGCCAGTGCCTCTACTCGTGCCTTAAAATCCGTTAGTTTGGTTATCTGGCCACGGCGTGCTTCAAAACTTGCTCTACATAGGTTAAATACCGAGACTCCCGGGATCATGACTGGATTCTGCCAGGCTACAAATAAGCCGGCCCGAGCTCTTTCGTCTATACTCATTTTGAGCATGTCTTCTCCAGCAAACAAAATAGTTGGCTCATTTATTTGGTGGTTTGTTGCTACTTTGTATCTCTCATCTCCCATCAAAACCTGAGCCAGTGTCGATTTACCGCTCCCATTCTCCCCCATCAACAGGCAAACCTCTCCCTCAGCTATCTCAAAATTAACACCATCTAGCACCAGCTTATCTTCTACAGTCACCTGCAAATTACTCACCGCTAGTATGGGTCTATTCATTTGTTCCCAAAATCGGACAATCGATACTTAGACAAAATCATCCCAATTTCTTCTGTTAACTTGCTCATCATATTTCTATGTGGGCAATTCTCTGCCAATGGACACTTTTTCGCTCCGTGCACCAAGCACGATGCGGTAGCCACTTGGCCATCAATTGCTTCAACCACTTCTTTTAGTGTAATTGTCTTTGGATCCTTTGCTAGACTATAACCCCCTCCTCTACCTTCTTTTGCCACAATCAATTTTGCCTTGATTAGGTCACGAGCAATCTTGACCAAAAACGATCGGGGTAAACCATTTTCTTGCATGGCCCGTACCGATACCAGCCCGTCCCTACCTTCTTTTGCAAGCAGTGAAACCATCATCATTCCATACTCAGTTTTTTTGCGAAATCTAAATGAACTCATGGATATTCCTCCCCTAATTTATAACTATGGTCATTATAATCCAAGTTTAGAATAATGTCACCTGTACACTGGTATCTTTTTTAGCTGTATAGCTAAAGTCGACTGCCACCGTGACCAGTTCATTCCATTTATTCTTAAACTTCAGTTCGCCCGTTTTAACAGCATGTAAGTAAAGGTCGCGGGTTATTTCCACATCCTGCAGACAATATTTACTTAGCTTCTCCCAGTCACCTTCGTGGTAGTAAGTGATCGCATCCAGTCCATTCCCCCCTTTCTGGATCCCCAGAGTTTCTTTGGCTAGCGCATCTAGTTTGACCCTGTATCCTACTTTTTTCTCCACCTCTTGGAGGATGTCAAAATTCGGTAGTTTGAGCAAATCTCCAATGTAGTATGGTTTGAGAGTTGCCATATCAAAATCGATGCTATTAAACCCCACAATCCTATCCGCCGACTCAAAGATCTTAAACATTTCGCTAAATTCTTCTTCGCGAAATCCTCGGAGCGTCCCTTCGCTCCCCTCCTCACCATACCAAACACCAGATACCGAGACCCCGAGTTTCTCAGGGAAATATCCGCCCACCTCGTCAAAGGCTTTCTTCGTCTCAACATCAAAAA
This sequence comes from uncultured Pseudomonadales bacterium, assembly GCA_964502225.1. Taxonomy (GTDB): domain Bacteria; phylum Patescibacteriota; class Microgenomatia; order UBA1400; family UBA12108; genus CAJAUT01. The sequence goes on from CAZCUC010000007.1 coordinate 49,049, forward strand.
CAACCAGTTTCATATCAAGATTTTAGCACCTCAATTCCCGGTAAAGTCCCATTCTCGAGCAACTTCAGCATGGCGCCCCCACCTGTCGAAACATGGTCGATCCTATTCAAGTGCTCTTCTTTACCTATCGAGGCCAGCGTATCTCCTCCTCCAACCAGGGTATATGCCTCAACGTTGGCAGTAATCGCTTCATAGATCGTTTGCGTCCCCACTTGGTATTGCGGATCTTCTACCTTCCCCATCGGTCCGTTCCACACCACTGTCTTGGCCTTAGCTATTTCGTCGGCATACAATTTTTGTGTGGCAGGTCCAATATCTAACAAATCCGAGCCCTCAATTGGAGTTACAATTTTTGCCTTCCCACTCACTTTCATTCCTCGACTTACGTATTCGTTGGCTAGTTTACCTCCCAGCAAGATCGTATCCGCACTTTGTGAAAGGATTTCGATCAGCTTAATTTTGTCATCGACTTTTGCCCCGCCCATCACCACGACATATGGCCGATCTGGTTTATCCCTCACGTTCAGGACCGTCTCAACTTCGTCTTGCAACCACAACCCGCCGTAGCTCGGCAAGTATTTTGGTATCCCGACTATACTGGCCGCCTCCCTATGACTCTCGCCAAAGGCTTCATTTACATAAATATCACCCAAGCTAGCCAAATGTCTCGCAAAACTATTGTCATTCTTCTCCTCCCCTTCCCATAATCTCAAGTTCTCCAACATTACAACTTGGTTTGTTAGTTTACTAGTTTGTTGGATCGTTTCTCCAAGTATTATCTCCTGCCCCAACAGATTACTCGCGTACTCGGTGACGGGAGCCAAACTCCGCCTCTCCTCGGCTTTACCCAGGTGACTCATCAGGATCACTTGCTTCGCCCCGCGTGTAAGCAACCATTTTATGGTAGGGATCGTCCGCACTATTCTTGTATCATCGACCACCTGCAAGGCTTTCCCGAGGGTCACATTCCAATCAACTCTTATGATCACTTTCTTCCCTTTAACCTCTGCATTGTCTATCGTTCTTAGTTCCGCTCCTTGCCTGCCTGCGTCGGCAGGCGTGATTCTAGGTGAGTGATCGGAACTTTTGGTATTATCAACAATACTCACGAGCTCTCTCATCCTTGTGAGTGCAACGTTTTTAAAGTATCTCTCCCTCTCCTCTCCTTGGTACTCCCCAAACTCTTGCCATACCGCTCGCCCTACCGCAAACCCAGAAGCACCTGCGTCGATTGCATTCTTTAACGCCGATTTATATTTGTCATACTCCATCCCAGCCGAGAGCAGTACCCACGGGACCTTCATCATAGCGGTAATTTTTTTACAGGCTGACAGCGATCCCGGATACTCAAACTTGAAGATGTCCGCTTCTATATCCTTTAGTTCCTCTGCAATTTTTAATACTTCGTTTTCACGCTCGGTTTCTATCTTGTAGCTCAAAGGTTCAAGCAAAAAAACTATCTCTTCTTTTTTACAATCACTCGCTATTTGTTTAGCTATTTCTCTTTGACGTTTAGCTAGCTCGATATTCTCTGGGTCATAATAAAGCAACAGCTTTACGCTACACGCCCCCATTTCTTTAGCTTGTCGCGCGCTCCAGTCTGGCAAAATCTCGGTCACTCTCGCTTCTTTACCTCCCCTGTAGCCAGTCTTTTCCATTGACAGCATCCACCCTTTCTGGGTTTTACGATCAATCAATTTTTCTCCAAAAAATGGGTCTAACAGTATCCCTGCCACTTCATTTCTAAATAGTTCAACCATCCGAGTTTTCCACTCAAACATCTCATCTTCAGTTACCAAGTCGGGATTACTGGGATTAAGTGATTCTTTTAGCGATCCCCTATGGTCTAGTGCCGCAATCGTAATCTTGCCATATGGATCAGTTAATTTTGCCAAACAATCACTTTTGCTCATGTCTCAACTATATCATCGGAAATACGGCTTTACGGATTTACAGGCTTACGACGCATCAAAATCTTTGGCACACCCCACATCAAAATACCCGTTAGCGCCTGTAACCCAAAAATCACGATAAAGACTTGGCTAGCTTTATTGTGCCAAAAACGCATAAACACCATCAGGTCTAGCGACAACATCGACTCTCCCTCTAGTTCTTGGTGCATGAGATATCCAGACAGCATCATCCATCCCCCTACTACTGTCACGATCCAGAGCAACCATTTATGGATTTTTTTCGACCAAGCGTAAAGCTGTTGCAACTGCATAAACACAGTATAATCCTTGTTCTATGAAACACGCAAACAATCGTCAAATGATGACAATTTTTCTGGTAGTTTTCATCGACCTACTAGGATTTGGCATTATTCTCCCTCTTTTGCCCTACATCGCCGAAAAATATGCCGCTACTCCTCTCATGATTGGTCTCTTGAGTGGTGCTTATTCGCTCTTCCAATTTATAGCTGGCCCCATTCTGGGTCGGCTCTCCGATCGCTACGGTCGCAAAAAACTCTTAATCATCTCACAGCTCGGGAGCATGGCCGGCTATGTTTTACTAGCCCTGGCTGGCTCGCTCCCCCTCCTCTTTATCTCTCGCATCATCGACGGTATCACTGGGGGCAATATTAGTATTGCCCAGGCTTACATGGCAGACGTCACCACCAAAGAAACTAGGGCCAAAGGCATGGGACTCCTCGGCGCCGCCTTTGGTATCGGTTTTATGTTTGGTCCAGCCATCGGTGGCTACCTCTCCAAATATGGTTTTGCCGCCCCCGCCCTCTTTGCCGCCGGCATCTCTGCTTTATCCACCGTCGCCACCACTCTTTTCTTAACCGAAACCATCAATGTCAAACAAGCCAAATCATCTCCCCGCACCGCCATGACCTTTACCGAACTCAAGCGGGTATTAAAAACTCCCCCTATCAGCACCCTGCTCGTGATTTTCTTCTTACTCTCACTCGGTTTCTCTGGTATGCAGGGTACCTACGCTTTATTTGTGCAAGCCAAGTTTGGCTGGGGACCGACAGAGGTCGGATACATTTTTGCCTTGATCGGTATTGTCGCCATCATCACCCAAGTAAAAGTCTTGGCCTTTGCGACCAAGAGTTATGGTGAGTACAAAACCCTTGTTTGGAGTGTCTTGATCCTCGCCATGGGGTTTGGCTTAATCGGTGCCACCAGCTATCTCCCCCTATTCATTATCGGCAATGCCTTAATCCCACTCGGCAACTCCTTAGCCAATCCAACCCTTACCGCTATAGCTACAGAGAGTATCCCGCCCTCAGAATACGGCGAAACTCTAGGGTTACTGCAATCCAGTGGCTCACTCGGCCGGATCTTTGGACCAGTAGCCGCCGGCGCGATCTACTCCTTTGGCGGGCACAATGCGCCCATGCTAACATCAGCAAGTATTTTTGTACTCATTTCTCTCCTGGTGATCCCCAAGCTTAGGCAGGTGCGCTCTTAACGCCGACGTTTGCTTTTTATTTTTTCCAGATACTTCTGCACTTCTCTCGAGGCCTTGTCATACGCTCTATCAATAGCAGACAGGAGCGTTTCACTTTTTCCCTCTGCCACAATTTCTTTTCCCGGAAGCCTAAACATTGTTTTCACTTTGTAACCCCATCTCTCACCCTTTGACAACGTCACAAATCCTCTCTCCAATTTCGATTTCATTTTACCCAGATAAGTCTCCAACCCTGCAAATTTCTTGACCACTTTCTCTTTCGTGTCTCCTGATTTTGATACCCGATCAAACATCATTTGCCACTTCATGCCTGCCTCCTCACCTATTAACTTGTAATAACTCTACTTTAGCACGGCGCTAATCACACTCAGCCCCTGTCCCAAATTACTCTTATCTGCATTGATTTCCAGTTTATATCCATTCTGACTAAGTATTTTTTGGATTTCCTCGCTCCGGTGGTCTTTGCGTGGGTGGATCTCGATCACCCATTGTTTGACATTACGAATCACTGGACCTGCATTTCTGATAACTTCGTACTCCATCCCTTCAATATCCATTTTAAAAATATCTATTTTGTCATGCAAAATCTCTTGGATCCCGATGGCCTCCACTTTAATCTCTTGGTTATCCTGGATACCTTTCCATCCTTTGGGGATTATCCCTGCCCCCGATCTCCATGCCCCTTCTCCGATTGGCTCTTGGATTCGCAACACACCACTTTTTGGAGCGACAACTGCCTGGAAAAGTTCAACATTTTCTAGTTGATTCTCATGAATATTTTTTTCTAGTATTTTAAAGTTGTACGGCACCGGCTCAAATGCCAGGATCCTGGCTTGGGGAAACAGCATTTTGTAATACAAGGTCGCCATCCCAATATGGGCACCAGCGTCCACTATCACCGGATCTTCTTTATCGAGCTCTATGTAATAGCAGTTTTCGCTAAAAATCTCCTTCTTGAGCTCATAAAACTCATCCGAATTTTCGTACCAGATCTCGTATTTCCCCAGTTTTGTGCTTTGCATGAGATGTATTGTACACGTACTTGACACTTAGTTCGGGTTTTATTAGTATTAAATTATGACACGAGCTGTCTTCGAAAAAGGCCAGTTAAGCCAATTTTTAAACAAATGCACCCATGAGACCAAACTATCTCTTCCTCAACTTGCCAAATTGATTTCCGTGGAACGCCACACCCTCAATGACTGGCGACGTGGTAAAAGACTACCCTATCTAGAAAAGTTAAAAATTCTCTCAGAATTAACAAGTACGCCCCTACCACCTATTATAGAAACAAAATCCAACACCTGGGGGTCAGCAAAAGCGGGCTTAATTCGACAACAAAAATATGGTTGCACTTTAACCATCGAAGATAGAATTCATGGCGGACACGCTTCACAGGCCGCTCGCAAGGCCAATCCTGAGTACTACGCCAAGCTAGGCTGTCCTATTCCCAGAGATTTTGTCTTCCCGAATCACAATGATTGCCAACTCGCCGAATTTATAGGCATTCTACTTGGAGATGGATGCATTCAACCAGAACAAGTAAGTATCACTCTCAACTCAGATGCAGACAGGAACTATATTATCTATGTTTCAAATTTGATCACCGACTTATTTCAGTATTACCCTTCTATACATTCAAGATTTCCCACTAAAGCCACGGTGCTATTAATTTCTGGTAAAGATTTCACCGCCAAACTCGTTTCAAGGGGAATGAAAATAGGCGATAAAGTCAGACAGCAGGTTGATGTCCCAAATTGGATAAAGCTAAATCCAGAGTACTCACGTTGGTGCCTTCGTGGACTCATGGACACAGATGGAGGCATTTTCACCAACTCCTACATAATCAATGGGAAATCATATGTCTATCCTAAGACCAATTTCACCAACGCTTCTCAACCACTACTCAACTTTGTCTACAACACTCTTAAAGTTAATGGGTTTCATCCAAACAATCGACAGCCAAGAAAAGTTTGGCTCTACTCGCAAGTTGAATCAAAGCAATATCTAGAGGTAATTGGTAGTTCTAATGAACGGCTTTTGAAGAAAATCAGATGATATAATCAGTAGACCAGAGGGAGAGTGACTCAATGGTACAGTAGCAGTTTACTAAACTGCCGCCCG